>NZ_AP019400.1:1270833-1612500 GCF_004295585.1 Cohnella abietis
CAAATTTGACTTATGAAACTAATGGGACGGTGGATCTTTTGAATCCCCCGCCCCATGCTGTTTCAGATAGGATGATGATCATGCATAAAATCATGAGCGACCGAAGAACGATTTTCTTTCTTATTGCACCGGGAATGCTTCTGTTTGCAATGATGATTTTTATTCCTATATTGGTCAGCTTCTACTATAGTTTGACGAACTGGGATGGAGTCGGCGGATATGAATTTATCGGCTTCGGTAATTACAAAGAAATATTCAGTCACGACTCTGTTTTTGGCTATTCTCTGTTAAACTCTGTATTGCTCGGCCTTGGCCTCGTCCTTATTCAGCATCCATTCTCCATTATTATTGCGATGTTAATTCAGTATTGCGGCCGCTGGGAGAAGTTCCTTCAGGTATGTATTTTTATTCCGGCTATTATTTCGACCTTCGTAACGACAAAGCTATGGTCGAGTATTTTCGATACTCAATTTGGATTACTCAATCAGGTGCTCGATATTCTGCGGCTTTCCGATTGGAAGCAGGATTGGCTGGGTGACTCCACCTGGGCCATTATTTGTATTATCTTTGTATGTATGTGGCAAGGCTTCGGCTATGCATTCCTGTTGTATTATGCGGGAATCAAGGGTGTGCCTAAGGATTTGTATGAGGCAGCTATGCTGGATGGTGCTTCGCCAATACAACTGAATACGAGAATTGTTTTACCGTTGCTGGCTCCTGTCTTAAGAGTTAACATCGTGCTCGCTGTAGTTGCCGCTTTCAAGCAAATGGAAACCGTATATTTATTAACATCCGGCGGTCCGGCTAATAGCACCCAATTTCTATCTACCTATCTTTATTCTAAAGCGTTTCGGGAGAGCGTCTACGGTTACGGAAATGCCATTTCGGTACTTCTCGTCGTCATTTGTTTGATCGTTACGGTTATCCTAAACCGCTCCATGAGAAGGGAAGTAGGTGAATACTAAGATGGCGGTCCCAATGATTCGTAAAGAAAGCAAGAGGGAAAATGCAGTTCCCGGCATGAAGCTGTCTGGTGTCGTTAGAGTAATTTTTGTCGTATTCATGCTCTTATTAGTCGCTGTTGAACTGTTCCCACTCGTATGGCTGTTCGATTTCTCTTTATTGAAAAGCGGAGATTTCTTTGGCTCTGATATTTTGAAGTGGCCAAATCCGGCCAAATGGGACAACTATTCAAACGCATTTAAGAACGCGCATATTCCGCTGTTGTTCTGGAACAGCTTGTTTGTTTGTACGATCTCTATTGTGCTAATTGTTATTTTTTCGGTTGCTATGGGCTATGCCCTTACCCGAATGCAGTGGAAGCTGAGGAAGCCTGTTCTTGCGCTCATTATGGCGGGGATGATTATTCCGATTTACTCGACGCTGCTGCCCAATTTCATCGTGTTTAATGAGATTGGTATGTTGAATACTTATCTTGCGTTGATTTTACCTTACGTTGCATTTCAAATTCCTATTAGCATGTACATTGTGTCGGGATTCATGGAAACTATTCCGAAGGCACTTGAAGAAGCGGCCATTATGGATGGGATGAATGTGCCCGGCTTAATATTCAGAATCATTCTACCTATTCTGAAGCCTGCAATTGCTACGATCGCGGTTCTGTCGTTCCTGAGCTGCTGGAATGAATTTATTATGGCGGTTACGTACATCGATAAATCCTCTTTACGGACATTACCGTTCGCCGTCGTATATTTCATGGGGCAGTATTCCTCGAATTACGGTGCGCAATTTGCTGTTCTTGCGATGATCTCCATTCCATCGATTCTCATTTATCTGTTATTTACGGATCAGATCAATCGTGGAATCACGGCAGGTGCCGTGAAGGGGTAGTTGGTAGAGGTGGGGTGGAAATTAGCCATACATTATATGGTTAATGCTTCCAAGGTTGCTCGAATGCGAGGAATAGCCATACTTTCTATAGCTACAACCCCCGAATACTCCGAGCTACAGGTACTCGGTACTCACTGTGTATTTAACTGACGGTAGCGAGCGGGAGTCATACCCATTGCCTGCTTAAAAAGAAGATGGAATCGTTTAAGATCGTGGATACCAACCCGAGAGGAAATATCCGCGATAGTAAGGGAGCTTAACGAAGGATCGATAAGCAGCTGACAGCTGCGGTCGATCCTTTCTTTTTGCAATAGAGAGGTAAAAGAAAGCTGAGCTTTATCTAAAAGGTTACGCTGAAGCTGCCTCTCCCCGACACCGATATGTTGAGCCACGGTTGCTAGGGTTTGCTTCTCATGCAAATGATCTCGAACAAAACGATATACAGAATCTATGCGTTCCGCAATGAGATTCCCTTTATTTATTTCCGGAGTCATTGCCCGTTCCATGACGATCAGTAGCTGAAGGAGCAGCCCGGACAGCATCGTTTCGTACCCCGTCCTTTTGTGCTCAAACTCCATATACAAAGACTCGAACAAACGACCGAACTCACCAGACTTCTCTCGCATTTGTAACCAGCGGTCTGTCTCAGCATTCATGCCGCGAAAGCTATATAATCCATATTGTTCAGGTAAGATTGACGTCAGAAAGTGAAAGATTTTCTCGTCGAAAATGCAGTTTCCGATAATAAGAGGCTCTTTTGGCTTGTTGGAGGAGGGGCGAAAAATATGAGAAACGCCAAGGGGAAGGAAAAATAGGTCCCCTTGCGTAACACGAATGGTCTGATCCTCAATGTAATGAAATCCGCTACCCGCCCATACGTAACATATTTCAATGAAATCATGCTCGTGCTCCGGCAGGTCGAAATCTTCACTAACCCGATTTACATATAAGGAGAACCCGTCAGCAAAAAATTGCTCACCTTTTTCCATTAATAAATTTGGTTTCCCCATATTCCCGCCCCTCTCTCAACAAGACTAATTAAGCATTTACTTGCGTGATAACCTCGTTCTTAAATTGCTGAATCGCCAAATCCGTGTCGATCGTAAAGCCGCATTCCAAGCCTATGAAGCCGGAAAAGCCAGTGTTTTTGATGGCACGGAGTATGTTGACGTAATTTAGCTCGCCGGTTCCCGGTTGATAACGTCCTGGGTTGTCCGCGATGTGATAATGGTTAATTCGATCAATGTATCCGGTTGCATTTCGAATGACATTGCCTTCTGTAATTTGCTGATGATAAACATCGAATACGATTTTAACGTTCGGGCTATCTACCTGATCAATAACATCGATGGATTCGTCCGAGCGCTGAAGGAAGTGACCCTGATGATCGACAAGTCCGTTTAGCGGTTCTACTTCTAACACAATGCCAGCTTCTTCAAATAAAGGAGCGCAACGCTTGAGCGTCTCAACCATTGCTTGCCGTTGTTTATCGCGCGGGATGCCCTCCAGAACGTTACCGGTCTGGCTAATGACGGAGCGAATATTTAAGGCTTTGCATGCTTCGATTGTCTGGCGCACACCTTCGAGATAGGAATCACGCAAGGTTTCGTCGACTAAGCTAATAAACTTGGTACAGGTTGCGTTAATACCAACTCCAATACGCTCCTGCTCCCTTGCTGTCTTCTTCAGATCTTGCAGCTCCCACCAAGCGTAGTATTCAAGTCCATGGAAACCATGCTCTTTAACCTTTTCTAAGTGATAAATTTCATCTTTACCAGAATAAGCACCGATGCAAAGTGAATATTTCATAGGTAATTCCTCCTCTTGTTCTAGGTAAAATGTTAAAGCTGTAAGCTTGTCAGAGAGAGCCAATTCATTATACCTCCAATGGTAACGGGATGGGGATGAAATTTGCTCTTCCGTTTTGTTTATTTTCTGAAATAATAGAGGAGTAAACGTTCTAACAACATTCGAAGCAGGTGACCTCCTTGGAAATGAAATTTTGTTCGTCTTGCGGCCATGGATTAGAAGACCGTGATATTGATGGTACGATTAGAAGGGCTTGTACGCAGTGCAGCTTTGTTCATTGGGGCAGCTATAGCATCGGGGTAGGAGCACTTGTTGTAAAGGACGATAAGGTGCTGCTCGTGCGAAGAGCGCAAGAGCCAGGCAAAGGTAAATGGACGAACCCAGGTGGCTACATCGAGCAGCTGGAGCCAATCGAAGAGACAATTAGAAGGGAAGTTCTAGAGGAGAGCGGAATCGAAGCCGTTGTCCGTAGCATCGTGGCTTTACGTGATCTGCCGAAAAGTATTCATAATCTATATGTGGCTTTTTCCATGGATTATGTAAGCGGAGAACCGACCCCGGACGGCTTTGAGGTAGATGCCGCTGGTTTCTATAGTCTAGAAGAGATGGCGGAAATGAATGTTGCCACATTTACGCAGTGGCTTGTGGACGTCGCTCTGCGTGGACAGTCAGAGGGTTTAACCTTCGATACTAATCCGATTATTCCTCTTGATGGGTATGGATTGTTTCGAGTATAGAGGGCGGAATGTAGTATTGCAGAGCATATACGAGGGGACGTTTATAAAATGACAGCGAAAACACAACTGAGAATGGGTAACGGAAGCTATGATTATGAGGTTGTTGCGCAGTGGGGGAACATTCCCGATACGCATTCCCTTGGCTACACGCATGGGATTGTCACAGATGAAGCGAATAATGTATACGTTTTCCATACGGGAACGCCTTCTATTTTCAAATTCGATAGTGAGGGGAACTTTCTGAGTGCATTTGGAGAGCAAATCGGAGAAGGTGCGCATGGGTTCTATCTCCATAAAGAGCTGACAGGTGAATACTTATACACGACAGATACTTCCAAAGGGCAGATGCTAAAGTTAACGTTGGAAGGAAAAGAGGTATTGGCGCTAGGTGTTCCCCCTCTACAGAATGTGTATGATAGCGATCGTAGATATGTACCTACAGATGTTGCTGTTGCGCCTAACGGAGATATTTATATTTCGGACGGATACGGACAAAGCTGGATTCACGTCTACAACGCGGAAGGGGAGTACAAGAAATCTTGGGGCGGTAAGGGTGAAGAGCCGGGCTTGCTCAATTGTCCACATGGCATATCTGTTGATCTGCGCAGCGGCGAGCCTGAAATTTATGTTGCAGACCGGGGAAACCATCGCATACAAGTATTCACGCTCGAAGGTGAGCTTAAGAGAATTATTGATAAGGATATGGACCAGCCTTGCAGCTTTTTCTTCTTCGAGGGGAAAATGTACATTCCGGACTTGAACAGCCGAGTTTCGATATACGATCAGAATGATCGGCTTTGTGCTCATTTGGGAGAAGATCAGCAAGCTTATAAGACAGAAGGCTGGCCGAACCTAGCGAAATCCTACTACCGAGCGGATAGATTCAGCTCGCCGCACGGTTTATGCGTGGATTCGAAAGGGAATGTCTATGTAGCCGAATGGATTCACGATGGAAGATTAACCAAGCTTCGTCCAATATAGGAGTTTTAATGGCGACAGTCCCGGAGGTGTTAAGCTTATCGGGACTGTTGTTATTTGGCGGATAGGAGTCAGCGGAAACTGAATTAGCTTTCATGTTAATGCTCCTGTGAGCTTGAATTGTTGAATAAGCTCCTTCTCATGAGGAGGCAACGATCTGATGCTTTTTAGAAGACGTTTTTTCGCAAAGGCGTATACTTGGATATCATGAGAAACCAATGCCTCGATTTGTTTAATGACTTTAGGGGCTAACCCCTCTCGCGTCGGGCGATTAGGTGTTACATTCACAGAGTAAACCTGAAGCGGACCCCATCCGTACCTTTTTTTCAGCATATAGACCGACTCGTGGAACATTTCGGTTATTCCAACAATGGGATAGAAGGAATTAATTTGTTGCTTGGCTTTCTTTACAGATACAGACGAACTCCCTAGAATGCTTGCGGTTTGATAATCACGGAAAAACATTCCTACCACTTCCTCCGGTAAATCAAAGAAGTCTTCGATAGACAGGCTTAAAGCATGGCCATATAGCCAATGACTAGGCTGCCGGGCAATGTAATAGTAGTAGGATAGGATGGCTTCTACAGGATCACGCATCATTGTTGCGTATTCAAATGGTAGAACAGATGAGTGATGGAGACCGAACCAATAATGACCGAAAATACACGCCAGCCCATGATCCGGCTGCGCCAGAATAGTATCCCAGATAGTAGTGTCTGGATCCGCAACTACACCAAGCTGACAGCCATATACCTGATGCAAAATCTGATACATGCTCGATCCTGCCGTTTTAGGAATGTGGATATAGAAAAGAGTCGGTTGTATCGATTTATGGCTACCGCTCCCCATTGTAATCACATCCTTCCTTTTAGATAACGTGCTCACAGCCATTCTGCTCTTTCAGTAATTTAATAACTTTACAGGCACACTCTTCAGCTGTTTCTTGATTCGTTTTCACTATTAAATCGGGAGAAGTTGGTTCGTCGAAGCGATCAGATATTCCTGTAAACATCGGAATTTGCCCATTTATCGCTTTCTCATATAAGCCTTTTACATCTCGCTCTATGCAATTTTCAATTGGACAATCGACATACACCTCAACATACGAAGTAAGCTTCGTCCGACAATACTCTCTCATTTCCTTATAGGGAGTAATTAACGGAGCCAATACAATAAGCCCATTGCGCGCAAGAAGGTCCGCAACATAAACCGTTCGCCGGATATGTGTCATCCTATCCTCGTAAGTAAACCCTAAATCCGAGCTAAGCCATTTTCTAAGCTCGTCTCCATCCAACACGGCAATGGGAATACCAGCCGCTCTTAGCTTGCTTTCAACCATAAGGCTAATTGTTGTTTTACCTGAACCAGATAAACCAACGAACCAGCATACGATTCCAGCTTTCATTAAAACTCACCCCTCTGAAACAGAGTATGTGAATGAGCCACATAACGTATGGACAATCCTACTATTGCTAATAAATTTGCGGCTTAGAAACAAAAAAAGCCCCCCACATAGCTTCTTAAGTTAGCTAGTGGAGAGCGGTGTTTGTAACCAATTAATCTATGCGGCCATTCGTATATCTGCATGCTTAGTCAACGGCAAACCAGCAAGCTTTCTGCTATGAAGGATTCCTATTGCCATACTCGGCTCTATTTCATTTCGTTGGACTAGCTCAATCAGCGCTGCGACATTCCCCGTCTGGTACGCTGCTGCAAGTATTCTCAGGAAGGTTTTCAATCCTTCATCCTCAGGTAAAGGAAGCCGCCCTTGCTCAATATCCTCCCTCACGAGATCAAGGGCTTTGCGCGCTCGGTGAAGGGCAGCTTTAACTCCACCTTCTGTCGCTTCAAGCATAGTGGCTGTCTCTGATATGGAATAGCCGAGCACATCTCTAAGCATGAAAACAGCCCGTTGCAGAGGAGACAACCGCTTAATTAAGGAATGAAAAGCCGCTTCGAGCTCGAAGGAGCCCTGCTCAGGAGATACGACTCTCGGCTGCTGCGCTTTGACAATCCGGGTCAAGGTCGCATTTCTTCGCGTATGATCAATCCACGTATTTTTTGCAATCCGTAACAAATAGGCTTCGAGGTTGTTATGATCAGCGCTTCTGGTCGTGCTGACTGCTTTTAACCATGTATCCTGAGCCAGATCCTCTGCATCCCAGTGAGATTCTGTCAGGGATAGGCAATAACGATTAAGTGCCGTTCGCAGCTGCTCCCAGTTTCCATTCCCTAGCTTAGGCAAGGAAAGCTGCTTGTCGATCAAGGTCATTCGGCATTTCTCCTTTGCTCAGATGATATCAATAGCAATTGCCACCCTCAAGTGACAGCTAAGCCGTATATAGACAGACCCTTGCATTAGCTAGTAAACGAATAAGCAGGACGAAAGGATACGCTAATTAACAAATTTAATTGTAAGGCAAACTTAATACCTATTATAGCGTGACCTGCGTATCTTTCGAACACATCCGTTCGTTTATTGAGGCAAGTGAAAACGATATACGATAAACGATAAGATACTGGAGGTAATGAAGATGAGCAGTTATGTTCCTTATGTAGTTGAGCAAACAAACCGTGGTGAAAGATCCTATGACATTTATTCCAGGCTCCTTAAGGATCGAATTATATTTTTAGGCTCTGCAATCGATGATCAGGTGGCCAACAGCATAATTGCCCAGCTGCTATTCCTGGCGGCAGAGGATCCGGAGAAGGAAATTAGCCTTTACATCAATTCACCGGGGGGCTCTACCTCGGCGGGATTTGCCATTTATGACACTATGCAGTTTATTAAACCGCAAGTTCACACGATTTGTATGGGGCTGGCTGCTTCCTTTGGTGCGATATTACTGTTGGCTGGAGCGAAAGGGAAGCGGTTCGCACTGCCGAACAGTGAGATTATGATTCACCAGCCGCACGGAGGAGCACAAGGGCAAGCGAGCGACATTGCGATAAGCGCCAAACGAATTTTGCAGGTCAGGGAGAAAACGAATCGTATTACATCCGAGCTTACGGGGCAGCCGATTGAGAGGGTTGAGAAGGATATGGATCGTGATTACTTCATGTCCGCCCAGGAAGCATTAGAATACGGGGTTATAGACAAGGTAATCACTTCGGCAAATATAGATTTGACTTGATAAAATTCATAATCTAGATACGTTATCCAGATGTTGACAGCCTGCTATTTCCGTGATAAAGTTGAGATTACAATACCGACTAAAGTGATCGGAATTCTATATTTAGTCTACCGGAACAACGGCGACCCCTACTCCCAACCAAGGAGAGGGGTCTTTTTAATTCCGGCTGACCAGGAGGGGTAACTCAATTGGAAATTGCAGAACGGATAGGCCTTCAGTCAAATACGAAAACAAGATTACCTTATTTCAGCTTATTCAGAATCGCTTTACCCGCATTAGCATTAATAACCGCGTTGCTGCTGCATACCCTTGTCCCGAACGTGCAGCCTGTCCTGTCTACGAGAGGCTTCACAATCGTGCTCTCCGTAATACTGCTATTATTTTTGACGTGGTTTGTAGCCTCTTTATTCCGTCCGGGAGTATTTAAGTCTCTACATTATTTTTCAAATATTACGACCTTTATTATCGCCTTAATTGTCGTATGGGAGCTTCTGACGCTTAAATCCGCGACATTGCCTCTTCCGTACTTTCCTTCCCCTGTCAAAATATTAGATGCACTAATCAACGACAGGCACAAGCTGCTCATCTGTGTCTTATATTCCTTGAGATTACTCGTAATCGGCTACTTAATTGGTGCTGTTTTTGGCTTGGCAACTGGCATTCTCATGGGATGGTATAAGCACTTTCAATATTGGGTTAATCCATTTTTGCGGTTTATTGGTCCTATTCCTGCCACTGCATGGATTCCCGTCGTTTTAATTATATTTCCAAGCAGCTTTACCGCTAGTATTTTCCTTATCGCATTGGGGACATGGTTCCCTGTTACTGTAATGACCTGGTCTGGTATTGCAGGAGTGAACAAGTCATTTTTCGAGGTGGCAAGAACACTTGGGGCCAAAGAGCGCTACCTTATTCTTCGAGTGGCAGTGCCTGCTGCTTTTCCGCTTATTTTTATCGGCTTGTTCATGGGGCTGGGAACCTCATTTGTAACTTTAATCGTTGCCGAAATGCTTGGTGTTAAAGCTGGGTTAGGGTTTTATATCACATGGGCACAGGGATGGGCGGAGTATTACAAAGTATATGCGGCCCTATTCATCATGGCAGTGCTTTTCTCCACGATTATTACGGTATTATTCAAAATTCGCGATCGCATCTTAATCTGGCAGAAAGGGTTGATCAAATGGTAGCTTCAGCTGTTAAGGAGGGCGGACAGATTTCGGTCAGTGGTGTTTCTCGAGTGTTCGAGGACCAAGGAAAGGGCGGTAGTCCAATTGTAGCTTTAAGCAAGGTTGATTTGGATATTGCTCCAGGAGAATTCGTATCCCTGATTGGTCCGAGCGGATGTGGTAAATCTACCTTACTACGCCTCATTGCTGGTATTGACACACCTACTTCCGGAGAGCTGCAGCTCGATGGTGAGGCTATTGTAGATGCTCATCCTAGCAGAGGGTTAGTTTTTCAGGACCCGACTTTATTTCCTTGGAAAAATATATGGAATAACGTGGCGACTGGGCCTGAGGCTCGTGGTGTTCTGAAGGAGCAGAAGGATGAAGTAAACAAATTTATTGAGCTTGTAGGGCTTAAAGGGTTCGAAAAGGCTTACCCCCACCAGCTCTCAGGCGGTATGGCACAACGTGCAGCGCTTGCTAGAGCACTAGTTAATCATCCTAAAGTGCTGCTGCTAGACGAGCCGCTCGGAGCCTTGGATGCTTTTACGAGGATGAACCTGCAGGAGGAAATTCTTCGGATCTGGCAGGAAAGAGGCACGACAATGGTATTCGTTACCCATGATATCGATGAAGCTGTTTATTTAAGCGATCGAGTCGTTATTATGACACCGAGACCGGCACAGATTAAAGAGGTTATTTCAATTGATCTGCCTCGTCCAAGAGTTCGCAATAGTACGTCATTCTTCGAGTACCGTTCGCGAATATTGGAGTCGCTGCAGCTAGTGCCGGAAATCGCACAGCCCGAATATTCCGTATAAAGAAAAGGGATGGGATCAGCATGCTAAAGAGAAGAAACGCTATTATCTTGCTTATGTTGCTATTGGTTACGGCTGCATTGCTAAGCGGCTGTGGGGGAGCAGGGAGCAGGGTGTCTGCAGCAGGAAACTCAGGGGAAGCTCTGAGTATAAGCTTCGCTACGACACCGGAAAAGCTGCTTTCTAGTGGAAGCTCAACCTTAAGCTTGGATATTAAGGAGAAGGATAAGGCCGTTGTTGGTGCTGCTGTTATTTTTGAGATTTGGCCGAAAGGGCAAGAGCAGCATGCGCAATTAAATGCAAAATCGGAAGGTAAAGGCCAGTATTATATTAAAGGGGAATTCTCGCAGTTAGGTGATTACTACTTGCTGGCCCATGTGACTACTGCTGAAGGTGTGCATCAAATGAAAACCTTCGAGTTCAGCATCCAATAAGTAGCATAAGGAAAGGATGTTTCGAATGAAAATCATTCAAAAAGCTATTGTCACTGGATTGTTGCTAGTCGGGTTAGCTTTATGGGGCTCTGCCGTATCTGCAAGTAATACGCCTGTGCCCTCAGCTACAGCAGGAAGTGCGCTCCCCTCCTGTCATTACACACCGGAGGATGACGGTAAGCCTATTAAGATTGTGAAAACTTCAGCTGCAGCATCTACTGTAGTTCGTGTAGAGGAAGACTCTATTTCGGAGCTGAAATCTGGAGCTTGGCTTGCAGCTGGTATTGTATCTGTAGTTATCTTAGCTGGTGTCCTATTCATCTGGATTAACAGAAGACGTTCAAATAAGCTGTAGCAAAGAAAAAAGGTCCTGCTCGGTTACGAGGAGGACCCCTGAAGAAGATTTGAAGCTCTAGCTTGCAGATCATCCCACGTAAGTGCACCAAGTACACCGTCTGTAATGATCCCTTGGCTGTCGATGAATATTGTGGAAGGAATAGGGCGAATTTCATATCGTGCCGCAACCTCACCATCGGTATCGAATACGACCGGGAATGTGAAGCCATACTCTTGTGCGAACTGCTGAGCGGATTTAACGCTATCCGTTGCGGTGAGGTTTATCGCTATGATCTGTAGGCGATCACCGTATTCCTTGTTCAGCTTGACGAAGGAGGGAGCTTCATCCTTACATGGACCGCACCACGATGCCCAGAAATTAAGAATGATTGGTTTGCCTCGTAGCTTCTTTAGATCATAGATTTTTCCGTCTATATCAGCTAGTGAGAAAGACGGGGCTGTGTAACCAATTTCGGGCCTTTCAGGAATTTCGCCCTCGGATTCCTCAGTTGCTGCTAGCGAAGAATTCGCCGCTTTGCCATGCTTGCCATTCAACTGTTGGAACAGTACAACTCCCGTTAATAGAACAACGGCAGTTAGAATAAGCCAATTACGCCATCTTAGCATCGAATTCCCACTCTCTTTCATTTAAATACCAACAATTCCTATTGGTATAGATTAAATTAACGCGACTGTCACGAGATGTCAATAGAATGGATAAGTAATTTTTTCTCAAAAATGTAATTGACAGTAGCCCTTTATAGCTATATGATAATCTTATTAATCCGATGAGTTTACTGTAAATTGAATAAAAGACCTGTTGACCAGATGACTGGAGACTGATTTCCCCACAAGGGTAACTCGGTCTCTTTTTATTATTACATTAGACAATCAAAGAGGAGCTGAGAGCATTGGGAAAGAAAGAATGGAGATTTGACACCCTTCAGGTGCATGCGGGTCAGCAACCAGATCCAGTTACGGGAGCAAGAGGGGTTCCCATCTATCAAACGACCTCCTTTGTGTTTAAGAACACGGAGCATGCTCGTTCCGTTATTAACTTCGATGAGCCAGGTAATACGTATTCGCGAATTGGTAATCCGACCAATGATGTGTTGGAGCAACGGATAGCAGCATTGGAGGGGGGAGTTGGAGCGCTTGCAGTTGCATCAGGCTCGGCTGCAGTTACTTTCTCTATCTTTAATGTAGCGGGAGCGGGAGACGAGATTGTTTCGGCAAGCACTCTGTATGGCGGAACTTATAATTTGTTCGATGTTACGCTTCCGAAGCTTGGAATTACGACCCGTTTCGTCAATCCAGATGATCCGGAAAATTTCCGCCAAGCCATTAATGAGAAAACAAAAGCAATCTTTATTGAATCTATTGGAAATCCGGGCTTGAACATTCTTGATATTGAGGCAATAGCTGAGATTGCTCATGAGAACGGCATCCCTCTTATTGTAGACAATACTTTCGGTACTCCATACCTGATCCGACCGTTTGATTACGGTGCAGATATTATCGTTCATTCTGCAACCAAATATATTGGCGGACACGGTAACTCCATTGGAGGGCTAATTGTAGATAGTGGCAAGTTTGATTGGACGAATGGTAAGTTTCCCGGTTTCACAGAGCCTGACAAAAGCTATGGTGGCTTAATATACGTCGAGAAATTCGCGGAATTAGCATTTATTACTAAGGTGCGTGTCCAATATCTGAGAGATATCGGCGCTGCGATTAGTCCGTTTAACAGCTTTCTTCTACTACAGGGTCTAGAGACTCTATCTCTGAGACTGGAGAAGCACCTAGCCAATACGGCTCGTGTTGTGGAATATCTCGCTAATCATCCCGATGTAGCGTGGGTGAACTATCCGACTATTGAGGGCAACCCTTATAAAGCCTTATCGGAGAAATATTTTCCGAAGGGCCCAGGCTCAATATTCTCATTTGGCTTGAAGGGGGAGCTGGAGACGGCAAACCGTTTCATTGATAGCTTGGAGCTGTTCTCTCATCTGGCGAATGTGGCAGATGCCAAGTCGCTTGTCATTCATCCTGGAAGCACGACGCATGCGCAGCTATCGCCGGAGGAGCAGATTGAAGCTGGAGTTAAACCAGATCTCATTCGATTATCGATTGGTATCGAGGATGCTCAGGATTTAATCGACGATCTGGAGCAAGCCATTCGAAAAGCTGTGGTCACTGCAAGTGCTAGCCCAGCATGAATCGTATCGTTGGAAGGAGGCGGAGCGGGGCAAGAGTAACCGTACTTAGAGAGCGGGGAACCGCAAATTACCATTCATAGGAGGAAAAAAGAAAGCCATGAAAAACAATTTAGCCAAAAGAAAATGGGTTCTTTCCATGGTCGCTTTAACAATGGCCATTGCCGTAATGAGCGGCTGCGGAAGCAAGAACAACAATGCTAGTCCTAGCCCGTCTGCTTCTGAAAGCAACAAGGCAGCGGCGCCAACTCAAGCATCAACAGGGGAGAAGAAGATTAAGAAAGTAACGTTTGCTTACGCTGGCGGTACTTGTGAAGCTCCTATCTACACTGCGATTGAGAAAGGCTTCTTTAAAGAAGAAGGGCTTGATGTCGAGCTTGTTCAAATGGACTTCGAAACACTGAAATCGGGTATTTCATCCGGTAAAGTTGACGGTTCAGTTGGAAACTTCGCATGGTTCAAGCCGATTGAGCAAGGGCTTGATGTTAAAGTAACCGGAGGTCTCCATGCTGGATGTATCCAACTGGTTGCTCTGAAATCAAGCGGTATTACTTCTGTAAAAGACTTGAAAGGCAAAAAAATCGGCGTAGACGTCATCGGCGGCGGCCCGCAAATCACGTTATCGATTACGTTGAAGCAGAACGGGATCGAATCTACGGATATAGATTGGAGAGCTTATCCTTCTCAGCAGCTAACAACGGCAGCTGAAAAAGGTGAGATCGATGCTTTCATCGTATGGGATCCAGCTGCACAACAAGCGTTGGATACTGGCAATTATATTCGCCTTCTGAGCAATGGTCATGATGAGCCGTTCAAATCCGGCTATTGCTGCTACTCCGTAATCAGCGGTCAAGTTACTAAGAAAGATCCAGAGAAAGCAGCTGCCATTACTCGTGCATTATTGAGAGCTGCAGAATGGGTTGGAAACAATGCAGAAGAAACTGGTAAAATCGAAACAGACAAGAAATATGTTTCAGCCGATGCCGAGACCAATTCGAAGCTCCTAGCTTCTTACCACTGGAAGCCTGGTGTTATAGCGGCGAAGCAAAGCGCAGAATTCTTCATTAAAGAGCAGAAGACTCAAGGAATTCTAGATTCATCAACGGATGAGAAGGAACTTCTAGATCGTCTCTTCTTCGAAGCCATTCCGGATTTCAATGGTCATTAATAGTTAGTAGGAAAGACAGACTGAAGTGTCAGGGCCCAAGCGGCGTTGACGCTTCAGTCGTTTCCATTAAAAAGAATTAAAGGAGGATCGTTCATGTCTGCCATTATTGAACCGATTATTTACGAAAATGCCTCTCAAGAGGCTAAAGTCGAATATGAGCGTCAATACCGAATTACGGGTACGGTGACGAATACCTCTAAAACATTATTACACCACGTCCCCTCCTACCGGGTTTACGAAGAATGGTACACACTGCGCGGTGGATTGCTGAAATTTATAAGCAACCGTGCATTAGTCGTATTTGCCCACGCCATTTCCCAAGAGGGGAAAAGCGTGCTCAACACCTCGTCCTTTCGGAAATCATTAACGGATCGAGGAGAAGATCCAGATGAGCTATTTTTAGATGACGAAGAACAGGCTCTTGAATTATATGGTAGACAGCTAGTAAAAGACCCGAATAGCGTTTCTGACACACTATTTGCTCATCTCAGTCAATATTATAGTCAGACGCAAATTGTGGCACTAACCGCTTTCGCTGGCCAGACGATAGCTGTAAATGTGTTCAATAGTGCGTTGCGTATTGAATTAGATGATTATTTGCTTCACTTTTCGACGTAGCAGCCATGACGATAAAATCCTATATCTGGTTTGATCTTGGTTATACTCTGGTCTACAAGCCCCGTGAGACGGTATATCAGGCATTCCTTCGTGAGAACGGAATTGAGCGATCTCTTGAGGAAATCGAGCTTGCCTATCACCTGACGGACAAACAGTTTATGAGGGAGTACCCACGCATTCTGGGCAGCAACGATGAATATTATTTCCCGTGGTATTTGGGGGTGTTGAATTATAGAATGAAAGTAAGCTTCAGGCTGCAAGAGCAATACAAGCGGCTGGAGAACATTGAGCAAAATCAACGTTACAGGTGGCAGCTGTATCCGTTTGTTATAGATGTGCTTGAACGGCTGAAGAAGAGAGGACTTCGTATCGGGTTAATTAGCAACTGGGATCAAAGCGCTAGAGTGTTGCTGGAGGAACACGGCTTAACCTCTTATTTTGACCAGCTGGTAATCTCCTCGGAGGTAGGCTTCGAGAAGCCGTCAGCACTCATTTTTCAGCATGCCTTTAAGCTAGCAGGCGTAACCGCTCAACAATGTATTTACGTAGGTGATAACTATTACGATGATGTAGTAGGCTGCTCTCAAATAGGACTGGATACCGTTCTAATTAATCGATTCGGTAAGAGTGGATTAGAAGAAATTGATCATACGCCGATCTTGGATTCTATCGCCTCATTGCCGGAATGGCTCAATAAAAACAACTTAACGGGGGCACACCACTATGGCAATTAAGCTGAGTATTCTCGATCAAACATTGATAAACAAGGATGAGAGTCCAACAGAAGCATTTCAACACACGATCGAGCTAGCGCAAAAGGCGGATCAATGGGGCTACCATCGCTTCTGGGTTTCCGAGCATCATGACTCCGATCTGGTGGCAGGCTCGTCTCCGGAGGTGCTTATCTCTCATTTGCTTGCGAAAACGGAGCGTATACGCGTCGGCTCAGGCGGAGTCATGCTTCAGCATTATAGCCCTTATAAGGTTGCGGAGAACTTTAACGTATTGGCTTCCCTTAGCCCTTCTAGAGTAGACCTCGGCATCGGTCGTGCTCCAGGCGGATTGCCTCATTCTATTAGAGCCTTGCAGGCAGGAAAGACAGATAACGCAACACTGTCTGAGAAAATTGTTGAGCTTATTAGCTACACGCATAACCAATTGCCGCCGGAGCATCCATTGACGGGGCTGAAGGCGAGTCCTCTTCCCGCTAGTCCAGCGGATGTATATTTTCTAGGAGCAAGCCGTTCAAGCGCTGAGATAGCCGCTAGCTTGGGGCTACCCTATGTATTCGCGCAATTCATCAACAATGACGAATCAGAGGCTCTTCTTGCTTTCGAAACGTATCGTAGCGGGTTTCAGCCTGTCTATGGGGAGCGGCCTCAAGCTTTATTAACGGTTCCGGTCATTGTGGCAGATACGGATGAAGAAGCGCAGCAGCTAGCAAATGAATACCAAATTGTAAGAATACATCTGAAAAGTGGACGCGTTATTACGGTTGGAAGCGTCGAGCATGCTGAAGAGTATGGCAGGCAGGCGGATGAGGAATTTACGATTGATGCGCAGCAGGCTTATGTGGTTCACGGCTCTAAATCAAAGGTGCGTGAACAGCTCCTCGAAGCTCAGAGAAAATATGGGGTTGATGAATTTATTATTATCTCCACCGTACGCAATGCGGCTAAGAGACTCCGGTCTTATGAGCTCCTAATGGAAGCCTTCGTAGAGGCAAAAGTTGAGTCGTAAGATGTAAGATAGGTCATTAACGAAAGTAAAAAGAGCTATCTCTACAACCACGAATATGGCTGAGGGAGATAGCTCTTTTGCTCTTATAATATATCTAGTTCGGAGTATTTGTTTCATAAACTTTAGCGAATCGATTCGTAGGAACCGGTATTCCGAGGTGATCCCTTAACGTAGTTCCTTCGTAATCTTCACGGAAAATACCTTTCGCTTGTAGCAACGGAACAACTAAATCGACGAAATTCTCCAAGCCATCCGGCAAGGACGGGGCCATAAGCATGAAGCCATCAGCGCCTCCCTCATTGAACCATTTTTCTAAAGTATCCGCAATCTTAGCTGGTGTACCTACGAAATGATCGCTGCTGAAGGAGCCCGTTAGTAAGGAATAGACTTCTCTTAGATTCGGATTTTCCCGTGCGATTACTAGCTGGTGCTTCTTATAGTCCGATTTGGTTTCTTCCAGCGTATCTAAGCCGAGGTCTTTAGCCCTTGTATCCAGAGTGGCACCTGAGAAGTCGACACTCTTGAAGTAGTCAGCAAGGAATGCAATACCTGTCTCCTCAGTAATGAGTGATTCCAGGTGCTTAAGCTTCGCCTGAGCTTCTTCCTCAGTACGTCCGATAACGGGGGAAATTCCCTGTATGACATGGACTTCGTCAGGATTTCTTCCTATTGACCTAATCTTGTCTTTATAAGTTTTATAGAAGCTCTGAGCGTCCTCCAAGGTGTATTTAATAGAGAAAATAACCTCTCCGACCTTTGCTGAGAAGTTCTGTCCAGATTCTGAATTGCCAGCTTGAACGAGGACAGGGTGCCCTTGTGGAGAACGAGCGATATTAAGCGGCCCCTCGACGGAGAAAAATTGACCTTGATGATTGACGCGATGAACTTTATCCTTGTCAAAAAATTGTCCGGTTTCCTTGTTCCGTGTGAAGGCATCATCCTCCCAAGAATCCCAGAGACCCTGAACGACGTTGAGAAATTCCTCAGCGCGTTGATAGCGGAAGGTATGGTCAAGATGCTCTTGAGCGTTAAAATTGCGAGCCGTATTACCGGACAGGTCTCTCGTTGTCACGATGTTCCAGCCCACTCTGCCTTTGCTGATATGATCGGCAGACATGAATAGGCGCGCCATGTTAAAGGGTTCAATGTAAGAGGTGGAGGCTGTTGCGACAAGGCCAATCTTAGAGGAGGCACCAGCCAATGCCGAGATGAGAGTAATAGGTTCAAATCGGTTTAGGATGTTAGGGTGGGACTGCTCGTTAATAGCTAAGCTGTCCGCAAGAAAAGCAATATCGAACTTTCCCCGTTCAGCGGTTTGGACTAGCTTCTTGTAGAAATCAATATCGTTGCTCGCGTCTGGCTGCGCCTGTGGAAGCCGCCATGATGCCACGTGCATTCCTGTCCCTACCAAGTAGGCGGACAGCTTAATCTGTCTTTTCCTTGTCATGCCCAAGCTCCCTTTTATTTCATAGTAAATTAATAAGAATAGTATGATTAAAATTTACCATTTAAGTGGGCATAGGTCAAGATTCAAAACGTATTTTTGCAGCATTTTATCTTGACGTTAGTCATTGACCATGCAATAATGTACACGCGTACATTAAATGAAAATAGACAGGATGTTTAACTCTTTGACGAACCGTAAGGAAGTAGCAAAGCTTGCCGGAGTATCGGAAGCAACCGTGTCCCGTGTGTTGAATGGGGTAGGTCCCATGAAGGAATCGACCCGTAATCGGGTATTGGAAGTAGCCGCTCAGCTGAATTACAAGCTAAACGCTATTGCTTCGAATTTCGCCAGGGGGAAGAGTGGCAATCTGGGGGTTGTACTGCCTCATGTGCCTAAGGTTCATTTATTTTCCACCTATTACTTCTCGGAATTATTAAGCGGCATTGGTGAGGCTGTTCGTTCCAAGGGCTTCGGCTTGTTGCTGCTGTTCCGAGATCCGGCATCCGTCTACGACTATGTATCTTTATACCGAACACAGCGAGTCGATGCTTGTATCGTGCTTGGAGCTAGCGCTTTTCATACAGAGCAGGAGGGGATTAGTCGACTTGCGGAGGAGAGATTGCCGTTCTGCGTCATAGACCAGCAATTTAATAACCCTCTGGTTAGTATCGTTGCGGCTGATCATGAGCAAGGAAGCTACGAAGCTGTAAAACATCTGATAGACAAGGGCTGTCGCAGAATTGGATTTCTGAACGGCTCTCCGCAGTATTCCAACAGCTCGGATCGTATGCTCGGCTATCGTAAAGCATTACAGGATGCAAGTATTGACTATGATAAAACAATTATTTATGAGGGGAACTACAGCCGTACTAGTGGTAATCAGGCTGCGGATCGTGTGTATGCGGATTTGGATAAATTAGACGCGGTTTTCGTGAGCAATGATCGCATGGCGATAGGACTCATACAAGGGCTTAGGGCAAAAGGGTGCCAATTACCGAGAGATCTTAGGATCGTTGCCTATGATGATTCTGATGCAGCTAGTCTAACGGAGCCTCCGCTTACGACGGTTAAGGTGCCATTCTATGAAATGGGGCAGCTGGCAGCGGAGAAGCTGTTAAATCAGTTAGTAGGTAAGGATGATACGAGCTTCATCATTCAAGAGAAATTGCAAACGGAGCTTAAGGTGAGGCAATCTAGCGGCAGTTAAGTGAGAAGGGGACTGAATTTATGAAGAAAGCATTGATCGTATGGGGAGGCTGGGACGGACATCAGCCTCAGCAGGTGGCAGACATTTTTCGTGGACAATTGGAGCAAGAAGGCTTCGAGGTAGAAGTGTCCGATACACTTGAGGCATTCGCTGATGGGGAGAAGCTGAAGGGGCTTGACCTCATTGTGCCAGTGTGGACGATGGGGCGAATCGAGCAGGAGTGGGTTAATAATGTTTCCGCTGCAGTTCAGAGTGGGGTTGGGCTTGCTGGCTGTCATGGCGGCATGTGCGATTCCTTTCGTGAAAATACGGATTGGCAATTCATGACGGGCGGCCAATGGATCGCTCACCCGGGGAACGATAAAACAGAATATACCGTCAACATTAAATCCAGCTCAAGTGTTCTTGTAGCAGGCATTGAAGATTTTACAGTTTCTACTGAGCAATATTACCTGCATTTGGACCCAGCTAATGAAGTTCTCGCAACAACCCGTTTCCCAGTCGCTCAAGGACCGCATAGTACGAATAAAACGGTCGATATGCCTGTCGTCTGGACGAAGCGTTGGGGGCTAGGACGTGTTTATTATAATTCGCTTGGACATCAAGCGGATATTATGGAAATTCCGGTCGTTAAGGAATTGATGCGACGGGGATTCATTTGGGCTGCAGAAAGGGATGGGATACAATCATGAGTAAAGTTAAGGTTGGTATTATTGGGACAGGTAATATAAGTAGCATTTATATGCAAAATGGCTCCAAGTTCGAATCTATGGAAATCGTAGCTTGTGCAGATTTAGACGTAGATCGGGCGAAGGCTAAAGCAGCCGAGTATGGCCTTCGCGGCTGCTCCGTAGAGGAGCTTCTTGCAGATCCTGAGATCCAAATGGTCATTAACCTAACGATTCCTTTGGCACATGCTTCTGTCTGTTTGCAAGCGCTGGAGGCGGGCAAGCACGTATACGTGGAAAAACCGTTTACCGTAACCCGTGAGGAAGGCTTGCAGGTACTTGAGCTAGCACAAAGGAAAGGCTTGCTAGTTGGAAGTGCACCTGATACCTTCTTAGGAGGAGGCATTCAAACTTCCATTAAGCTGATCGAGGATAATTGGATCGGTACCCCAATTGGAGCGACTGCATTTATGGTATGCGGAGGTCACGAAAGCTGGCATCCTGCACCCGAGTTCTATTATCATAAGGGTGGAGGACCTATGTTCGACATGGGACCTTACTATTTGACCGCTCTTGTTGCCTTGTTAGGGCCGATGACCCGGGTAACGGGCTCAGCGCGTATTTCCTTTCCGGAACGGACAATAACAAGCCAGCCTAAATTTGGACAAAAGGTTAAAGTAGAGACGCCAACGCATATTGCTGGTGTTATCGATTTCGCATCAGGTCCAATCGGTACGATTTTGACTAGCTTTGACGTTAAGGGTAATTCTCTGCTGCCTCGTATTGAGGTATACGGAAGCGAAGGCACTCTTATCGTTCCTGACCCTAACGGCTTTGGAGGTCCTATTAGCCTCTGGCGCGCAGGGGCCAAAGAATGGTCTGACATTCCTCTTACTCATGGTTATAATGAAAATGCTCGTGGAGTCGGAGCAGCCGATATGGCCAAAGCGATTCAGACAGGCCGGAAGCACCGTGCGAATGGGCAGCTGGCTTACCACGTGCTTGAAGCCATGCACGGCTTTCACGATGCTTCCGATCAAGGTAAACATTACGTGATGAAGAGTACTTGTGAGAAACCTGCACCACTACCGCTAGGTTTAGCAAATTATACGCTGGATTAATGCGATAAGTTTATCTGGGAGAATGGAGCAAGACAGCAAAGTATGAACAAAAAATGGGTTTATTATCTAGGCCTAATCTTAGTCTCGATTATATGGGGGGCCAACTTCGGAGTTTCTCGTTCTGCGATGGAAACATTCGATCCTATCTTATTTTCTTTTTTACGCTTTGGATTGGCAGTACCGTTCTTTTTCTTGATTCTGAGAATAAAAGAAGGCAGCGTGGGCATGCCCTGGAGAGTCGTTCTTCAGCTCGCTTTAATTGGTCTCGTTGGCATAACGGGGCTGGAGATCGCGGTTATGTACGCCATCAAATATACAACCCTTGCGAATGCCTCCTTGTTAAACGTAGCACCTTGGCCGATTTTTGCAGCTTTATTCGCACCTTTATTCGTGAAGGAGAAGTTTACTCGCCGTCTGGCTGTCGGTGGGGTAGCCGCTATTATCGGGGTGACTTTCGTTATTCTTGGAGGGGAAGAAGGCTTGGATTTGTCCTCTGGGCATATGACAGGTAATCTATTAGCCTTCGGTGCAAGTCTAGTCGGAGCTTTGTATAATCTGTCATGTATGCCACTAATGAAAACGTATTCTTCGCTGCGGATTAGTACATGGTTTATTTTCTTTGGTAGCTTGTTTATGCTTCCCTTAACAGTAGGAAGCTGGTCCAAGGTGGACTGGAGTGGTCTGGGTACTGGGGATTATATGGCTATTGTTTATAATGTACTTGTATGCACCGTAATTGCTTTTGTTCTGTGGAATGCAAGCATGTTCAGAATCGGTGCGGCCCGTTCCAATTTCTTTCGTTACGTCGTACCGGCTACTGCAGTCGTTGCGGGACTAGTCTTCTTCGATGAAGGCATTACGATTTGGCAAATAGTAGGGACGGTCTGCATGGCAGCAGGCTTAGTCTGGATTAGCACGGAGAAAAAGCCGCCGCAAAGTGCGGTTAACAACTAGTGTAGTAACTACTAGTATAGTAACTATAGTCATGATTTGCGAAGGAGCTGACCCAAGTGTGATTATGGGCGGCTTCTTTGTTTTTTCAGCTACTAAGGAAGCCAAAAAACCTCATTCTCGGGCGAATAACGCACTGAGGGCTACTAAGGAAGCCGCAAAACCTCCTCCCCGCTCGAATAACGCACTGAGGGCTACTAAGAAAGCCACAAAAGCCCATCCCCGTGCAAATAACACACTGAGGGCTACTAAGGAAGCCGCAAAAGCCCATCCCCGTGCGAATAACGCACTGAGGGCTACTAAGGAAGCCGCAAAAGCCCGTCCCCGTGCGAATAACGCACTGAGGGCTACTAAGGAGGGAGTACTCAGGCACATTTGTTGAAATAACGCACTGAGGGCTACTAACACCGCACCCGCACCCCGCGCTCGCACTGGAACCCGAACCCGAACCCGAACCCGAACCCGAACCCGAACCCGAACCCGAACCCGAACCCGAACCCGAACCCGAACCCGAACCCGAACCCGAACCCGAACCCGAACCCGAACCCGAACTGGCACCCGCACATCACTTAACACTATTCAGGTATGCCCGTAATCGATGCAAGTACAAGCGGATAGATTGTGCAATCGCAAAAAAAGTATCTGAATGTTTTAAATACTAGTTTACAACTTGGAATAGTATGTATTATGATGATGGAGATTCTAAATTATACCAGTTTGGGGGAATGGCAAATGAAAAGCTTTAGAAGCTTTAAAGTGGCTGTTATATTATTTTCCGCAATTGCGTTGATTCTTAGTTCGGTTAACCCGGCTGTGAGCAATACGGTGGAAGCAGCTTCAAAGAAGAAAAAAATAACATTACTTAACGTCTCTTATGATCCTACACGGGAGCTGTACGAGGAATTCAACAAGCTGTTCGCGACTTACTGGCAGAAGAAGACCGGGCAGAAGGTCGAGATTAAGCAATCGCACGGTGGATCGGGTAAACAAGCCCGCTCAGTAATCGATGGACTTAAAGCAGATGTTGTTACGCTTGCTCTATCCCTGGATATTACTGAAATCCAGAATAAAGGCTTACTGGATGCTCGGTGGGAAGATAAGCTCCCTTACCATAGCTCCCCTTATACCTCAACGATTGTATTCGTAGTTCGTAAAGGCAATCCGAAGAAGATTAAGGATTGGGACGATGTTGTTAAATCCGGGGTACAGGTCATCACTCCGAATCCGAAGACAGGCGGAGCCCCGCGTTGGACTTATTTAGCGGCATGGGGATATGCGCTGAAGAATAACAAAAACAGTGAATCAGCGGCAAAAGATTTCGTGACCAAGCTTTATAAGAACGTTCCCGTTCTGGACACTGGAGCAAGAGGCTCAACAACAACGTTCGCACAACGCGGAATTGGCGATGTCTTGCTAACTTGGGAGAATGAAGCTCATTTAATTCAGAAGGAATTCGGCTACGACTATGAGATTGTTACTCCTTCGTTTAGCATATTGGCGGAGCCTTCGGTTGCAGTGGTAACTAAGAATGCCAATAAGAATGGTACAACTGAGGTAGCAAATGAATACCTCCGGTTCTTATACACGAAGGAAGGCCAAAGGCTTGTAGGGAAACACTACTACCGTCCTAATGATCCCGAAGTGCTTAAGGAATATGAGAAACAGTTCCCTAAGCTTGAACTGGTGACTATCCGTGATTTCGGTGGCTGGGCAGCCGCACAGAAAAAGCATTTTGCCGATAATGCGATATTCGACCAAATCTATAATCCTAAATGATTAAGCTTCATATGAATCAGGAGAGCGCTTCGGATTATTCCGGAGCGTTTTTCTGTATTCATTAGGCGATTGTCCCCGCCAATTCCGGAACTTTCTTGAGAAGTAGAGCGCATCGCTGAAGCCAACGGACGAGGCGACTTGATCGATCGTCATGGGAGTGGCAAGGAGTAGCTCTGCTCGATTCATACGAATTCTCATTAAATATTGCATAGGCGACAATCCGGTTGATTGTTTGAATAGCTTGCATAGATGAGTTCTGTGGTAGCCAAGCATTCCCGACAAATGCTCGATGGAGATTTGCTGAGTGTATTGGAGCGTTAGATACTGGATAGCTTGCTTCATAATAAGATCAACCGCAGTGTTGGATGGCGAATTGGCTGCTTCAAGCTTCTTGCGTGCTAGTCCAAACTGCTGGAATAATAGACGAATCCAACCACCAGCCTCTAAATTCGATAATTCAGGGAAGGTGGCAGAGTCAAAGCTACGGTGAAGTCGGTCATAATAATTACGAATACTAGGATTTAAGCTACCGCTTATGATGGGTTGCTCCGGGGAAGCGTCAAGGGCACTCATCGCAGCAGCAGCACCATACCCGACGAAGGCAACCCAAACATAATGCCAGGGGTCCAGCGCATGTGCCTGATAGGAAAATAATTCACCAGGGAAAATGATAAACGTATCTCCTGGGCCACATGGATAGCTCTTGTTGCGTATAGTGAATTCCCCTTTTCCGGATAGCACGGTGTGAATGAGATAATAGTCATGAATGGCAGGGCCCATTTTGTGAGAACGAACGGTCTGACCCTCGCCACTAAATAGAACGGAAATATCCTCATTGGAGGGAGAGGGGTTCATGTTAAGAAAATACGAATCATGATCACTGGGCATTTTGGCACCTACTCAGAAGTCTTTTCTATTACTTTATCAAATAAACTACAAATGTCCATATAGATGCTTAATCAATCCATACTTTTTTGAGTGCGCTTGCATTACATTGGGGATAGGCATTCACTTTAACATTCGGAGGTTATGAACTTGTCTAAAATTACTTTTCTAGGCGCGGGAAGCACGGTATTTGCGAAAAATGTACTTGGTGATGTAATAATGACGCCAGCTCTGCAAGGCTTTGAAATTGCGTTGTTTGATATCGATCCCGTTCGTCTGAAGGATTCAGAGAACATGCTGAATAACATCAAAAAGACAGCAGGAAGTACTTGTGTGATTAAAGCATTTTCCGATCGCAAAGAAGCACTTCGCGGCTCTAAATATGTAGTCAATGCCATCCAAGTGGGTGGTTATGATCCATGTACGATTACAGACTTTGAAATTCCGACCAAATACGGCTTAAGACAAACGATTGCGGATACCATTGGTATCGGAGGCATTTTCCGTAACCTTCGTACAATTCCGGTTATGCTTGATTTTGCCGCTGACATTCGCGAAGTATGCCCAGATGCATTGTTCCTCAACTATACGAATCCGATGGCTGTTCTTACCAACGTAATGAACACTTACGGCAATGTGCAAACGGTTGGCCTATGTCATAGCGTTCAAGCTTGTGTACCTCACATGTTCGAGCATTTGGGGATTGATACAGAAGGTGTTCAAGCTAAAATTGCCGGTATTAATCATATGGCTTGGCTGCTTGAGGTAACTAAGGATGGCGTCGATCTTTATCCGGAAATTAAGAAGCGTGCAGCCGCCAAGCAAAGCGAGAAGCATAATGATATGGTCCGGTATGAAATGATGCTTAAATTCGGTTACTACATTACGGAATCCTCCGAGCACAATGCAGAATACCATCCCTATTTCATCAAGCGGAACTATCCAGAGCTTATCGAGCGCTTTAACATTCCGTTGGATGAATATCCACGCCGTTGTGTAGAACAAATAAGCAGGTGGGGAAAAATGCGCGACGAGCTAGTGAATGATGCTAATCTAGTGCATGAACGCTCTCATGAATATGCTTCTTACATTTTTGAAGCGATGGAGACGAATGTGCCTTTCAAAATCGGAGGCAATGTTATGAATACGGGCGGCTTGATTTCAAATCTGCCTCGCGAGGCTTGTGTAGAGGTTCCTTGTCTAGTCGACCGCTCCGGTGTTAACCCAATCTATATCGGCAACCTTCCACCGCAGCTAGCTGCACTGAACCGGACGAATATTAATACGCAATTGCTTACAATAGAAGCCGCAATTACGGGTAAGAAAGAACACATCTATCACGCAGCAATGCTGGACCCACATACGGCAGCAGAGCTTTCTATTGATGATATTATTTCAATGTGCGACGAGCTCATTGAAGCTCATGGCAACTGGCTTCCTAAATTCTCGTAAGAAGCACAAGACCAATAAGCCGACACTTCCTCATCGCAGGATAGTGTCGGCTTATTTTTGTACATCGCTCGCTATTGTGTCTTGGTGGATTTGAAAGTGTGCACCTTACTCCAGCTTTTTCCCCCATCGAATGAGGTGTACATAATAGAAGCTACGGAATTCTCGGTATTAACCCACCAGATGTGGTTCGCATCCACTGCGGCAATTTGCTGCGCGCCGTAGCCTGGGAAGGCTGCTTTCAGGGAAATCCATGTTTTACCGCCATCTGTTGTTTTACCTAAGGTGTTAGGCAGATCACAGGCCGAGCATTGTCCACCCATGAATGCGGTGCTGGGGTTTACCACATACAAAGCACCAGGACTGGAGCCGGTATTATGGGGTACGTTCGTTTCTTTGTTCATTTCATAGCCAGGTGCGGGCCCAGATCCAGCTTGATTATTGGCTAAGACGGGAATCCATGATTTTCCTCCGTCTATTGTATGAAACAAGGAATAGGATGTCTGTGACATTCCGGAATCACCGATTAGCTCGACCCATGCGTCGGCTTTCCCGGTCGATCGAATAACGACTCCAGTAACAGTAGCTGTATTTGCACGCGACAGAACGGAACGCCATGTTTTGCCGCCGTCTGTCGTACGAGTAATATTGAATTTGTCCTTTCCTTCCTCCTGAGTTACCGCCCATCCATGATTACGGTCATGGAAATAGGAGTCTCCTACGAGGGATGCAGGGACAGGGAGCTTCACCCAAGTTTTGCCGCCATCGCTTGTATACGCATTTCCACTGAACGCTTCCTTTGAGGATATAAAATGGAGAAATGCCCGGTTAGGCACAATTCCTGCTTCTGTCCATTTGCTACCTCCGTTAGTGGTGTGCAGCAGCTGTAAGCCTTGTGATTTGTTGATATCAAGCGTTGCCCATGCAGTCTTATCGTTGAGGGCAAATAATTGAGTAACGATATACTTATGCTTAAGCTGGGTTTTCCAAGTCTTTCCTCCGTCGTCGGTTCTGGCAATCCAGCCTTTCCCGCCTGCCCATCCTGATTTGAAGCTGGCTAATCTAATAGCGGTTACTTCTCCTAGGGTATCCTGATTAGATGATACGGTTGGTGAGGAGGACGGAATTCCACCTGTATTGCCAATGCTCTCGAGGTTAGAGCTAGTAGCTGGAGCTTGGCTTGGAGACGAAACAGCAGAATGTGAGGCCTCAGCGCTAGTTGTCGGGATAGAGGTATTGGAACCTTTACCACACCCCGCTATAAGAGTGACTAGTAAAGCTGTGGTTAGGAGAAATGTGCTTGTTTTCAATGATGACATCAGTTCCACGCCCTCTCTTACGGAATAGACGATTCGTATGCAATCCGGGTTGCAAGGGATTCATAAGCATCGTCTATTTTAATGTACCCAATTAAAGTAAAAGGTAACTGAGAGGGGAAAACTGCAGCTTAAATTCGGCAAACATCCTTCGAGCAAGCTGGGCAGGCAGGGCATTGGCAAATTTCTTGTAGCGCTTTGAGCTTGCGAATAATGATTTTACCGTACCGGAAATCGACGATTCCTTGATCCTTAAACTCATTCAGCATTCGATTAACACTCTCGCGGGTAGCTCCAATGAAATCAGCAAGCTCGGAATGAGTAAGCTTCGTATCAATGCGTATTCCGTAAGACTCTATAACGCCATAAGAGTTGCTTAAACGGATTAAGGTAGAAGCCAATGCACCTGGTTTACCGAAGAGCAGCAAATCCCGCAGCTTAGATTGGGTGACGCGTTGAGACACAGCCATCCAATTCATGAGGCTTATAGCAAGGTCCCCGTTGTGCTGTATTAGTGTGTTTAGTGAATTCCGTGTAATTAGGCCGATTTCGGTGTTTTCGGTTACCTCTGCGGTAAAGCCGTAGGGTGATGCTTCCTGTCCACTAATGGTTTCACATATAAAATCTCCTGCTTGAAGCAGAGTAAGTATAAGCTCTTTACCGTCTGCAGTTGCTTTTCTAAGCTTTACTTTACCGCTACGAATATAGTACAGGTATTCCGTTTCATCGCCTTCCCAGAATAGGAAGCCGCCTGATGGGACGCGAAGGGAAATCATGATGCTCTCAAGCTGTTCAAATTGCCTCGGAGTGCAAAAGCTGGCAATACCCCTGCTTGCTTCTACTGGTTTACCAGCAGCCTCTACTTCAGTAGTGTTGACCGGACAATTGATACTCATAGCCGCCATCTCCCTTTAATCTGATACTCTTATCGTAACGGTATGAGGAAAATAATGTTATCGGGGAATTCGCTGAATCGTTAAGGGGAATTCCCCTATTTATTTGTGAGGAAAATCACACCTGAGGTTAAATATAGGTGTTTCCCCGAGCTTCTTTCAGGGTTTTCCCTGACTTACAAGAGTTCGCTTACTCGCTAAAATAGAACATAGATACATTCGAGTCGGGGAGGGGAACGAATTGGAAACGATTGAGGGACGTATGAATGAGATGCTCTTCCGGCTAAAGCAGGAGGTTTCCAGTGACTTCTCCTCTCTTGCAGTTATAGATCGAAGAGAACGGATAGCTCGGTGGACGTGGGCTTCCGGTAATATAAATGAACGTTATCTCAGCATTTATCCGAGACGCGGACAAGGGCTCGAGGGGGAAATTATTAAGGTTGGTCGTGGTATAGCTTGGAATAAAGCAGATTCAATGAACAGAGGGCTGAATCCCGGTTATTCCATTATGCTAGCTGAGCAATTGCTCTCGGCATTCGCGGCTCCTGTCATTGGAAGCCAGGATATACTTGGCGTATTAATGGTAGGTGACAGACGGGAACGTATTTATGGTGCGATTGACCGCGAGATCGTGGAGCGGGCGGCACAGGCTATAGCGGGTTCTATCTTGGATTTGATATGATAGAAGGATAAGGAGGCGGGATAATGATCCGAATATTGCTTGTCGATGATCATGCCGTCGTTCGCTCGGGGCTAGCTATGCTGCTGGGTGCCAAGGCAGATATGGAAGTGGTAGGGGAAGCTGCTGATGGAGAAGAGGCCATTAAGAAAGCTGAGCTGCTTGTTCCCGATGTCGTACTGATGGATTTAAGCATGCCCCACGGCAAAGATGGACTGAGCACAACGGCAGAATTAAAGAAGCGGCTGCCCGATATCGCGGTGCTTATTCTAACGATGCACGATGATGAAGAATACTTGTTTAGAGCCATTCATTTGGGCGCCTCTGGTTACTTGCTTAAGAGCTCACCGCATGAAGAGATGATTAGTGCAATTCGTCACGTTGCGGCAGGTGATGCATACTTGCATCCAACGGCAACGAAAAGATTAATGGGCGAGTACTTAGATAAGCTGAAGCATGGAAGCGATCATGGTACGTATGAATCATTATCGGAAAGAGAAAAGGAAATATTGGCGAAGGTGGCCCAGGGCTATACGAACAAGGATATCGCCGAGCAGCTAGTCATAAGCGTCAAGACTGTTGAATCTCACAAAAGCAACCTGATGGATAAGCTAAATCTCAAAACGAGGCCGGATCTCGTTAAATTTGCGATGAAGAAGGGACTGCTGAATTTTGAAGCCTAATGACAGCGGTAACTATTCGGAGTTCGGTGGTTCTTTAGAGGAAACGGTCAAGCAGCTATCGGGTCTTAAATATGCACTCGACGAGGCGTCTATTGTGGCTGTAACCGATCCGAAGGGGAAAATCCAATATGTAAACGATAGATTCTGTGATATTTCGCGGTATTCGCGGGAGGAATTACTTGGGCAGGATCATCGGATTATTAATTCAGGATTTCATGGTAAAGCCTTCATGGAGGAGCTATGGCACACAATCTCGTCAGGGAATGTGTGGCGGGGAGAAATTAAGAACCGGACTAAGGAAGGCAGCTACTATTGGGTAGATACGACGATTGTTCCTTTCTTGAACGAGGAAGGTAAGCCTTATCAGTATTTGGCCATTCGCCACGAGGTTACGGCTAGGAAGAAGGCGGAAGAGGAGCTGCAGCTGCTGCTTTCGCAAATGATGCAAATCCAAGAGGAGGAGCGCAGGCGATTCTCCCGGGATCTTCACGACGGAATTGGACAGAGCCTGTTTTCTTTGTTGATTTCTATGGATACGATTATTTCCGGTGGGGATTACGATAAGCTGGGGGCTCTAAGGGATGAGGTTGCCCACCTGATGGCAGACGTTCGGGGACTGGCTTGGGAGCTAAGACCGTCTGTTCTGGATGATCTCGGCGTTATTCCCGCTTTGCGTACTTATTTGGATACCTATTCGAAGCATTATGGAATTAAAGTCCACTTTACATCTGATTTACGTAAAAGATTGAGTATTCAAGAGGAAACCACAATATACCGCATCATTCAGGAGGCGTTAATGAATGTCGGTAAATACGCGGATGTATCCGAGGCAACAGTCTCGGTTCAGGATTGTGGTACCACTATAGAGGTATCCATACAGGACCAAGGCAAAGGCTTCTCAAGGACTGGGGGAACGAATGGAGTAGGTCTGTTCAGCATGGAAGAACGAGCAAGGGTAATTGGTGGCGAGCTGCATATCCGATCTACCCCGGGAAGTGGGACGGTCGTTTCACTGAGTATCCCTCAACCCGTAGCAGAAAGCGAATAGACGATTAGATTATTACAATTATATTTGCCCTTGAATATGTGACGCTATCAGCTTCCCGTGATGGCGTCCACTTTCGATGAAAATTTCGTTTGCTTCCCTGCCTGCAGCGATGACGCCGGCAATATAAAGTCCTGGTACATTCGTTTCCATTGTTTCCGGATGGAAGGCAGGTATCGTTGATTCCTCATTAACCTCTGCGCCAGCCTCTGTTAATAGCGTCCGTTCTGGACGAAACCCCGTTAAAGCGAGAACGAAGTCATTATCAATCTCAAATGGAGCACTGTCATCTGCGTCCAAGGGTTGAACGGTAACACTGCGCTCATTTATTTGAATGACGCGGGAAGAGAAGAGCATGCGAATTTTCCCTTTGCTAACCATGCTTTCAAATAGAGGTCTCACCCAAGGCTTAATGCTACGTGAATATTGATCTCCCCGATAGACAATCGTAATTTCTGCTCCAACTCGAAGGAGCTCCATCGCCGCGTCCACTGCGGAGTTGTTACCACCAATGATAGTCACCTTCATTCCCGTATAAGGATGAGCTTCCTGGAAAAAGTGACTTACCTTGGAAAGCTCCTCGCCAGGAATACCGAGCATGTTCGGATGATCAAAATAGCCCGTGGCGACAATGACGAAACGAGTCTCATATACGAGAACAGCTCCGAATCGATCTACAGTCTGTACCTGAAATGATCCGTCAGCTTGCGGAGTAATTGAAGTGGCGGATTCATAGGAGTTGATCCGTAATTTACTGCGCAGTGAGACATCACGATAATATTGCAATGCTTCGCGGCGAGTAGGCTTGTCATTCGGAGTGATGAACGCTATACCGCCAATTTCCAACAATTCTGACGTGCTGAAAAACTGCATATAGGTCGGATACTGATAGATGGAATGAACAACTGAGTTTTGCTCAATGATAAGGGACTGGATTCCGATAGCTTGAAGCTCAAGCGCGGCAGACAAACCACAAGGTCCGGCACCGATAATAACGACTTTCTCTGACTGTACGTTTATTTGCTCGTTCATCTGTATTCTCCATATTCTCCAGTTTAAGTTTTATCTTTATCTATAGATTTATGTTCTTATTGTAACATGTAATGGCGTTCAGACCGAAGGGGAATGAGTTGGGTGATATAGAATGAAAAAATAAAATTTTCCATCAAACTTGTGACTTAATTCACATACATGAGCTCGGTTAAGGCTCATACTGAGAATATAGAAAGCATTAGTACACAGGAATGGGAGAGATGGCAACAATGATTACGAAATTTCTTAAAGAGAATGTATGGGCTGCGGTAGTATTAACATGTGTTCGAATCTATCTTGGGTGGCAGTGGCTCGAGGCTGGTTGGCATAAATTGACGGGTAGTGAAGCTTTTACAGCAGCGGGTTTCTTGAAAAATTCGATCAATAATCCGGTTGCTGATAAAGCAACCAAGGAAGCCATTTATCCGACTTACACAGCTTTTCTTGAGCATTTCGCATTACCGAATGTGAAGCTCATTGACTTCTTAATTCCAGCCGGTGAATTTCTAGTGGGATTAGGACTAATCGTTGGGGGATTAACGGCAGCAGCAGCCTTCTTCGGCATCCTGATGAACTTCATGTTCCTGTTTGCAGGCACGGTATCGACTAATCCATGGTTACTGATGATTGGTACGATCGTCTTTATCGCTGGAGCGAATGCTGGAAAATTCGGCTTGGATTACTACTTGATTCCTTGGATACGCAAAGGCTGGAACATCGTCACCAAGCGAGGGAAGCCTACAAACAAGAAAGTCACCATCTAAAAAAGTTAATGATTACTTCATAGCGAAGGGGTTGTCCCAGAAGGTCTTAAACGATCTGAGGTGCAGCCCCTTTATTTTTTGTTTTCCTCCGGCAAAATGGACAGCACCCACTCACACCATTCAATGTTGGTACGATAGCTCATTACGCCTTTCTTGAGTAAAATATAGGAGCCAAACAACGGAGAATGATAAGGGGGAGCTTCCCCATCTGATATACCACACTTGCTCTGTATAAGGCTTATCTTTTCCTGAAAATGAAGCAATCTGGTCTGATAATAGTCAAGCCTATCATCGAATAGCTTCCGGGAGATTTCCGGGTCGACTGTAGAAATGCAATAGGCTTTCAAATTGATTTCATCCCGCATAACCGGGATGGCTGAGGGTTCAGCTAACCACTCACGAAGTGAGTCGATGCCCTTTTCCGTTATGGAATACACCTTTTTATCAGGCTTATCGGTTTGGGCGATTAATTCGAACGTCACTTGATTTTCTTTCTCCATGTTAGCGAGCAAGGGATAGATTTGACTATGCTTAGCGGGCCAGAATGGCTGGAGTTTAAGCATGAGATCGTATCCCGACAATGAATTGTGGGACAGTAAGCTCAACAGACCATACGACAGAGTATTTATTACGGAAACCTCCACTCTATATAAATTTTGACATAACAATTAAGAAGTAGTATGATTATTCTCTTCGCTCAATAGTATATGTAAATTGAGACATAAAAACAATAAAGGATGTGGTGAGGGGTACATGAGTAATACGAACAATCAACAAATACGTTTCTGGCCAATTATGGTTGCAATTTTTATTGGATCTTTCTTATGCGTTCTAGCATCAGCAACCATTAACCTTGCGCTAGAGATTTTAACTGATCACTTTCATACGACGCTCGGCACGGTTCAATGGACGATGACGGGATTTATGCTGGCTATGGGTACAACGGCGCCGATTGCTGGTTATTTAGGAGAGAGATTTAGCTATAGACGTCTTTATCTATTTTCACTTATTGGCTTTACCTTAGCCTCTGCGCTGTGCGCATTAGCTTGGAACGAACAAACGTTAATTGTTTTCCGTGTATTGCAGGGTGCATTCAGCGGACTTATTATTCCAGCTACAATGTCGATTATTTACCAAGTTATCCCTAGAGAAAAACAAGCGATGGCGATATCCTTCTGGGGATTATCGGCTATGCTAGCTCCGGCATTCGGACCGACGATTAGTGGTTGGATTTTGCAAAACTTCGATTGGCAGTGGCTATTCTTGATGAATATTCCAATCGGCTTACTCGCTATCGCGTTTGTGTTCGCTTATATTCCTTATTATCGTCTTAATGTGCCTAAGAGCTTTGACGGTATTGGTTTTGTAACTGTTGTGCTGAGCAGCTCTTCCTTACTGCTTGCACTCGGACAAGGACACGGCTGGGGCTGGGACTCTTGGAAAATCATATCATTGCTCATTTTCGGTGCGCTCAGTCTAATCGTATTTATATGGTGGGAGCTAAGAACGGAAACTCCGCTCCTGAACTTGCGGGTATTCAAGAACACTCGCTTCACTTTGAATGCCATTATAGCTAATATCATTACCATTAGTCTCTATTCAGGAACATTTTTAACGCCAATATTCTTGCAGAGAATTCAGCATGTGTCGGCTATGGACACAGGACTTATCCTCTTGCCTGCTTCGTTGGTTATGGCTTTGGCTATGCCATTCGTTGGAAGGCTGTATAATATCGTTGGTCCTCGTTGGCTCATGGCTACGGGAATCGCATTGCTAACTCTCGGCACTTTGACTTTGAGCTGGTTAAGCATAGATGTTTCCCATTCCTATATTGTATGGTGGATGATTGTGAGGAATTTGGGTATTGCGCTAGTAGTCATGCCGTCTAGTAACGCTTCCATGGAGCAGATACCTGCTGAGCTGTCAGGACACGCTTCGGCTATTTCTAACTGGACTCGTAACGTGTTTGGATCTTTCGCAATTGCAATCTTTTCGACTTTGCTTGCATCCCGTTCCATCGTTCACGCTAAAGATATGGTGATTTCTGGTGCAACGGATGAGGTGCATATCAAGATGATGTCTTTCACCATGAGTGTTAATGACGTATACGTCATTGCTACCATAATCGCGGTAGTAGCACTGCCATTAAGCTTGTTGGTTGGAAAAATAAAATATCCAGCAAGTGAAACGGGCAAAAGCAAAGCTGATTAATTAAATAAACTGCACCAATAGGGTAGCCGATAGAACCAGGGAAGTAATTCCCGGTACTATCGGCTATTATTGTGTGCTATAATCATAGACGTTTGCTTCGCAAAGCGGAGCCGCGGTTCGCAAACTCCCGCGTCAACAAAACTAGGAGGATGTTTATGTTTAATCTGGGTTGGGGCGCGATATTCGTCCTGGTCAATTTTGCGTTGTTCCTGATCTGCTACCGATTGTTTGGGAAGCAGGGGCTATATGCCTGGATCGCCGCATCGGTCATTCTCGCCAACATTCAAGTGGTGAAGACGATCGAAATGTTCGGGTTCGTTATGACACTCGGTAACACCATGTACGGCACGATCTATCTCACGACGGATTTACTGAATGAGAAGTACGGAGAGAAGGAAGCTAAGAAAGCGGTATGGTTCGGGTTCTTCTTCTTACTCATGTCCACGATTATCATGCAGATGGTACTCGTATTCCAGGATTTCGATGGTGGAATTCCAGCACAGGCTTCCTTGGAAACGATATTCGGTCTAGCACCAAGAATTGCTGCAGCGAGCTTATCTGCCTACCTTGTAAGCCAATTTCTCGACGTTAAGCTGTTCAGCAGGCTCAAGGTAAAGTTCCCCACACGAAGCCAGCTTTGGATTCGTAATAACGGAAGCACGGGAGTTAGCCAGATGGTAGATACACTTATCTTCTGCACAATTGCCTTTGCCGGTGTTTATCCATGGGATGTGTGGTGGGAAATTGCGATTACCACTTATGTACTTAAGTTTATTATCTCGGTCGCTTCGACCCCGGTTATCTATATTGCCAGAAGCTTTAAGACCAAAGAGTCAATATAACGGTTACAGCTAGCTACTGACCTTCAAAAAAACTTCCGCGAGGAAGTTTTTTTTGTTATCGTAGCAACCAGATCATGCTGGGACGCATCTTAATGTATAGGAGAGGGGGAGCCAGTCTGGATGTCGTACAAAGGTTAATAGAAAAAGATGAAACCGCGCTTCAGGAGCTAATGATGCAATATGGCGATGAGCTATTGCGAACAGCCTATTTGCTTGTTAGAGATCAGCAGACAGCGGAAGAAGCTGTCATGGATACTTTTGCGCAAGCCTATAGCAAAATTCAGCAGCTTAAAGAGCCGGCCAAGCTGAGAAGCTGGCTCCTCCGGATGGTTGTTAATCGGTGCCGTATGAAAATGCGAACATGGAGCTGGAGGAACATACTTCCTTCTGCTCATGTTGATCAGATGGTAGAGGCAACCGAGCAAAGTCCAGAAGAGCTGATGTTAGCAGAGTGGCGCCATGAATGCTTAAGTGATGCCATTCTAAAGCTTGATTATATTTACAGAGAAGCTATTACATTGTTCTACTATAACGGTTTAAATGTAGCGGAAATTTCGGAGCAAATTAAGTGTAACGAAAACACGGTAAAAGCACGGCTGTCCAGAGGACGGGCGAAGCTTAAACAGATGCTGGGGGAGGGGGATGGAGATGAAACCGGAGCAAGAGCTTATTAAGAGACAACTAGAGGAAGAGCTTGAGCTGCTGCGATTCAGCAGGGGAAGAGAGGTATTGGAGCGTACCCATCCCCGTTCATGGCGTTCTCGATTGAAAGCATTCTGGAACAAAGAAATCGAGCTACCTGTTATCCCGTTAGGAGTGGGTATAGCGCTGATAGCAACAATTGTAATGATTGCCCAGCTGGATAAGGATGAGCATAGGGGAGCGGATGCCATCTATCTTCAGAAGCGGCAATTAATTGAGATAGGCGGTAACACCTATTGGAAGGATGACTATGAGAAAGCGGTGAGCGAAGATGAAAGTAACCCTTAAAGTAAAGCATATCGTTACGGGAGGGCTCTCCATCGGGATCGTTCTATGTGTGCTATTCTTATTCGTGATCCCGAAGCTACAGGTTGTTAACGCTCAGAAAAATTACGAGCAAGGCAAAGGGAATGGGAAGGCTAATTTGCTTGCTATTATTAATCATCCTCCATCAGAGAGTAAGAAATGGGAGCTTATCCGTAAGTATATGATTCAGACGGACCCCATTTCTATTGTGCATAGTTTTAATGTCTTTGTAGGACCTAGCTCTACGATGACCCAGGGTAGCGGGAGCGAAGTTGGGAGTGAGAGCTGGACCTGGGAGGAGAAGCTACCGTATCTGGAAGCTTATTTGTCCGAAGGACCAACGGACGGACAGTTCTTGGTTTCTGCAGCAAGGCAGCTCGCATACTATTACAGTAGTGAAGGAAGGGTAGACCAAGCTCTTGCAGCAATTGCTCTGGCTGAGAAGCGAAGGGTGAATAAGAATAACAACGAGCTGAAGTTAGAGCAAGTGAAGCTCTATATAGATAACAATGAGCTCGACAAGGCAAAGCAAGTGCTGAATGAATGGAGCCATCAGCCTGTATCCCACAATGTGGACATCAATGGGGAGGCAGTGAAGCTGTGGATGAAAATTTTAATACAGGAAGGTGACCCAGATCGAGCATTAGAGAAGGTAAGTCAGGAGCTGGATGCCTTAAGGAAGACGTTAGCGGATAATAAGAAGCTGTCTCCCGAGATGGAAAATCCCGTTCCGATGGCGCTGGAGCAATTAACGTCACTTAAGGCAAATCTGGAAAATTTTATAAATCACAATGGTCATTCAACTTCGACGGTATCAGGGACGATTACTAAAAGCGACGGTACCCCAATGAAGCGTGTTGGAGTCTATCTGCGAGCGAGTAAAGATGTTAATCGTAGCGTGACGGAGGGCGAGCCCTATCAGACTCTAACTGATGCTAAGGGACACTACGAGTTCAAGGGAGTGCTTCCAGGCAGCTACCAGCTGCACTTAGGCCTTCTCTTCGAGCAAATTGACGGATGGACGTGGCCAACGACGAACTGGGATTGGATTGATGTAGGGCAAAGTCAAAGCCTATCGGAGAATGTTGTGCTGAAGCCCTTAATCACGATTCAATCGCCGATTAATAAGCAAGCTATTACCGGAGACACAATGAAATTCCAGTGGGAGCTAGTGGAAGGTGCTGCTTATTATAATCTAAATGTCAATTTACCTATGGGGAATGGTACGATGGGATCAACGCTTCAAGAGTATATCCGACATAACTATCTTGAGCTTCCCATTGAGCAGTTATATGACAAATCTACGGGAATCTCTTTTAAAGATGTAGGAGATACGCTAGTGCCTGACGAAGCGACACTGTTAGGCTTTGCTAATCCGAACAGCCAATTCAGCTGGAGCGTCGAGGCTTTCGATGAGCAGGGAAGACCAATTTCTAAGAGCAATGGTTATCGACTAAATGAGAATACAATAGGTGATTTACCTTTCTTCTACTTGAAAAGCCGTTCTCTAACGGAAGCTGACCAATTGCTGCTTGATGAAAAGGTAGACGAAGCATTGGCAGCATACAAACGATCATATAGTAGTAATAATCAGGACCGGCACAGTCTACGGATGATTATCCGGATTTACGAGGCTCAGGCGTCATCCTCACCGAAAATAAGCTCATCTGAACAGGCAATTCCTTATATTAAGGAAATGGTTAAACTAAAGTCGTCAGGAGAGTATCTCTACAGATTGTTTCACTATTATTACGAGCAGAAGGATTGGACACAGGTCAACCAATATTATAAGCTAATTTCTCAGGAAAATGAGGGGCAGGTTGATTCTTATACGAGGTCCATTTATGCGACGGCATTAATGAACCAGAGCCGGCTGAAGGAAGCCGCAGAACAATTTGATCTGGCCATGAGAGAGGACAGGAGTCATCGTTTTATCGGCAATTACTTGGCTGTAGTGCTACATGATACGAAGACGTTTGATGCTGCCATACAGCTGGCGAGCGAATATCCGGAGCGTTCCTTCGGGGAAAGCACCCCGGTATGGCTGGATTTAATCAAGGGACTTGAAAGTGAAGCTGCCACATTCGGTGTACCAGAGTATTTCAAGGAGCTTCAAGAGAAGCTGGAGCTGTATTATAACGGAGATAAGAAGTCCATAGACTCTTGGGCAGTAACGACGAAGCTAACGAGGATGAGGAATTTTATTAAGTCGTTGTTTGAAGTGAACTAGAAGGAAAGAAGAGAAGAGCCATCCGGGGAAAACTTTCGGATGGCTCTTCTGCTTGTTTATTATTTCTTCGCCGTCAACTCATCTAGCAGAGCTTGACCTTCTTTTTGCAATGCAGCCAAAGCTTGTTCTGTAGAGAGCTTTCCTGCTATAGTCGCATTCATTTGCTCGTTAGCTAGCTTGTAGAAGGGAGTGTAAAATTCCTTCGGGATAGCACTGTTCATAAAATTATTCGTATCAAGCCAGCCGCGTTGGTTATAGAAAGGCTCGTAATTAGGATCATTTCTCCACTTCGGATAGTTCTTTAAGGAGAACAATCCTTCGTCGGTGGAGGCGTAAATTTTGCCCATCTCCTCTGAATGGAAATATTGTATGGCTTTCCATGCAAGCTCAGGCTGGGCAGAAACGGTAGGGATGGCAAAGATATAATCGATACCAAACCACCCGACACGCTCTGGATCACGTATGCTGACCGGACCCGAGTATATGCCCCATTCGAAGGAAGGAGGCTTACTGTTGAGCTTTCTAAGTAGACCGTCCTGTCCGACTGTCATAGCTGTTTTTCCTTGATAGAACAAATCCATTGCCTTCTGGTCATTTTCGGTAACGTAGGTCGTTCCGTCAATCTCTTTAAGCTTCCGATTCATTGTACCTACCGATCCCATACGATAAGAATCTGCCACAAGGCTCCAAATCTTTTTCCACTCGTCGGAAGTCATTGTCATCTTCGCTGTACGGGTATTAACAAAATTCATACCTTCTGTGTCAGAAATGGTCTGAACCATATCGAATGGTGTTTTGATGTTGGATTCATAGAATCCATAGCTCCCCTTCTCTAAGCTGGCATCCTGCATGAAACGGTCGGATAGCTTAAGCACCTCGCTCCAGGTCATTCGGTCATGCGGCTCTTCAATACCGTAAGAACGAAACATCGTTTTATTATAATAGAACACAGAGGTTCGATAGCTTGGGGACAATCCGAATAGCTTGCCTTCCTCATTCCCCTTGAGTAAATCAATTACGCCCGGAACGAAAGCATTAAGATCCATGCCGTCCTTGCGGGACGCCCATTCCCCTAAGTCGCGAAGCAATTCATGATTGGCTAGCACTGGATATTGAATGCCATTTAGAATGACGAGATCGGGCTTCTCGCGTTGTAGGAAATCGGAGAACGTCTTGATCGCTTCTGGTGCTTTCATCTCATAAAGATTTAGCTCGTCCATGGGTAATACGGTAATATCCCAATCTGGAAAATGACCGCTAAAGTAGGAATGGAACATGAATTGGTACGTATCTTTGCTAATTATCGCTAATCTAAGCTGCTTTGTTCCTTCTGGCTCAACGTTCGGCTGACAGCCTGACATGAGGAGAGAGAGGAGACAAATGGCAAGTATAGGCCATCTTTTCATTAACGGTTATTCTCCTTTTCCAGCTGAAGCATCCTTGAGCGCTGTATTAGTCATATTGCTGAATTGGGACTGCAGAGCTTGCATCGCTTCCTCGATCGTACGTATTCCAGCAATGACGGAACGGAACTCGTCATTGCCTATCAGCTGCAGCCGTTGAATGAGCTCATTATTAGCTGGATTGAACGTGAGCTTAGCTTTGTTTAGAACAGAGGAGCTATTCGCCTTTAATCTATAAAATACATCTTCTCCTTGCCCGCTCGAGTCCGTAGAGGTCGGGAGCCGTGAGGAGAGCAAAGAAAAATAGTCGGTCTTGTCTTGTTTAGCTTTCTCGGGTCCTGTCATGAATTTAAGAAGTGCCCATGCTGCTTCTGCGCGGGGGGATTTCGCATTGACTGCATAGACTGTCGAAACGGAAAATTGTGTAGCTTGATCGGGGTGAGCATTGGAAACCGGTTGCGTCACGATACCCCACTGCGCATTAAATCCTATTTCCTTCTCGGCAGAAAGAATATCCTGGCGATAATAGCTCGGCTTTATTGCCATAGCGGCTCTACCCGACAGGAAAGGGTCTGCCTTGTATAGATCGGTCATCAAGATGTCTCCATTAGCTGATGCCGGTGCTCTGGCCTCACCAGAGATCCAGCCTTCCTTGTACCCTCGGACAACGTCAGCCCATACTCCGCTCCAAGCTGAAGAATCAATCGTGGCCTGCATATTAGCTGCATTTATCATGCGTAAATCTTCCGTTTCTCCGATAGCCTGAATGAGATCGAATGGCCGAGAATCCCATGCGGTTGTAAGTCCGTATATGGGCTTGCCTTCTGAGTCTTTGCCATTAAAGCGGGCTGCGAGCTGTAGAATGTCCTTCCAAGTCATTTGATCGGTTGGTAGCTGTATGTCCAGCTTATTAAACAAGCTCTTATTATAGTAAAGCGCATCTGTTTCGAAGTAGGGAGAGAGACCGTACAATGTCCCAGCTCCGGCCTCTCGAATCGTTTGAATGACAGGCTCGTGAACTTGCTTTAATGAATAATTGTCTCTGGATATCCAACTATCCAATGGTTTGATTAAGCCCTCATTAGCCAAATCATCAATTAGAAATAACGGTATCTGTACAATGTCGGGCTCATTTTCCAGAAACCATTTCTTATATTCTGCAAAATCATAGGATTCAGGAGGTTGAGGGACATCGAATTGCACCTTCGGGTGCTTAATGATGAAAGGCAGTCCAATCTGGCGCATAAAACTAGACTTGTCATAGTATTGCACATTAAGCTTAACGTCTTCCTTGTCCCATGCGGTGAACTTGGCTTGACGGCTAGCTGAATCAGCATCTTGGCTAAAATATCGCTTTATGGGATCTTGGAATAGCCAAGCAGATCCAAGCAATGTAACTGCAAGTATAGCTGCCATGATAGGCTGAAATTTACGCTTCCTTGCTTGTGGCATTCGGACACGCTCCTTAATCTTGTTCATTATATTTTCAGAGAAGCCTCCCATGCCTAAGGGAGCCTCGTCCAGTTCCTTCTCCCAGTCGGTTTGTTTTAGGTTCATGTTTATTCACTCCTCTCGGATAGAGATGCGGACATGAGACTGCCCATTGCCTGACGGGCTCGGTGAAGACGGGACTTAACTGTGCCCTCTGAGAGCTCTAACAGCTCTGCTATTTCCTTCATAGATAAGTGATGGTGGGCGAATAGCAGCAGCACTTCTCGTTGCTTACGTGGGAGATCTAGCACTAGGCTCCAAATATGATTTTTTTCCTCGCTGCTGAACCATTCATTTTCCGCAGAGCGTTGATAATCCTGCCTAAACCAAGAGGGCACTAATTGGACTCTGCGTATCCAAGCTGTTTTCAAATAATCAAGAGAAGTATTACGAGTAATGGTTAATAGCCAAGACTTGACACTTGAGCCGCCACGGAACGTATCAAGGTGCTCATATACTTTCACGAAGACATCCTGGGTAATATCATCGGCTAAGTCTCTACGTTTAGTCATGAAATAGGCGTAGTGCCACACATCTTTGCCGTAGGTCATCATTAGCTCACTGAATAGACCCGGCTTGTCCAAGCCATCGGTTATGTGTTTCAGGTAATTAAATCTCAACTTCGTTTCTCACTCCCCTCGGGAATATGACGACTTAGCTTGGATAAAGTTCCCTTTCAGAAAAAAACCCCCACAAACGGCATAGCCGGTCATGAGGTACTCATCTAATCCTTAGTTTGCAAAGCCGCCTTCGCTTCGTCCACCGCCTGTTGACCTTTGATCTCGATTTCTGTCAATGCATTATCTATGGATTTTTCACCGCGAATGACTTGATCTAGAATGGGGCCGGCAGCTTCTTGAAAAGCGTTTAAGATTTCTTGATTGATGCTCACATACGGACTAGGATCGTTAGGAATGGCCTGCAAGGTATATAGGGAAGCAAGATCATCCTTGCCGGCAATAGGCTGTATATATTCCGTAATGAGAGGAATTTCACGGTGCTTGTAGTTAGCCATTAAACGGGTATTTTCCGAATCGGTTATCATATACTTGAGCAGCTTCCAAGCCTCCTCGGGATGAGGAGAGGCAGAAGAAATGCCGAAAACCTCATTAACACTATAGTAACGGGAACGATCAGGCTGTTCAGGATTAATAGGTGGTGTAACCAGTCCCCAGTTAATAGGCTCAGTGCCCTCCATCTTTGCGAACTCCTCGTAGCTATAGGCTGACGTAAGGGTTCCAAGAGTCATAGCTGCCTGTCCTGTTAGGAATAGAGGATACCCCGCGTCATCTTCCCCGTACAAGGCTTTTGATCGGAATGCTTCTAATGTATAATTCAGAATTCTTTTCCACTCATCTGTATTGATTGTAACCTTGAGGGTTTGCGGCTGAATGTAGGACAAGCCTTCGATCCGACCTGCCTCCAACAGATACTGTAGCTCAGCCTGCTGGGAGTAATTCTTCTGAAAGCCGTACAGCGCTTTACCGTCTTTATTTTGTTTGGGGAAGCGTGAAGCTAAGGCAAAGATATCCTTCCAGCCCATCTCAGAATGAGGAGGAGTAATGCCGAATTGGCTAAATAAATCCTTATTGTAAAATAACGCCTCACCTGAGAATGTTGGAGAAACGCCATAAAGCTCACCATTATCCGCAGCAGATTTCAATAAAGTGGTCATTATTGGGGACACCTTCGTTAAATCCTGATCTTTGTCCTGCTGAAACCGGGATGCTAAGGAAAGTAAATGACCTTGTTCAATTTCCTGCCGATACTGTGAGAGCTGCTGCATGTACTGGATATCAGCATCCTGGCTCGGATTGGCTGCTTCCCAGTCATAAGGAATAACTTGAATTTGAATGTTTGGATACTTTTTCTCAAATCCATAGCCATAGTCCCGGTAAAACTTCTGAGCGGATGGGTAGCTAACCTGCAAAATGACGGTCTCTTGCGGTTTGGAGCTCTGGCAGCCTGATAAGACGGTAACGGAACCAACGATTAGGACTAGCAGGTGGATCATTTTGAAGCGCATCTTTATTCCTCCGTTGCATTAGCGGGTTCGGATTTGAGCAGCAGCTCTGCTTTCCTCTGAAGCTCGTTTAGGGCCGTATCTAATGCGATATTGGGGTTAGACAGCAACTCGTTAAGAGTAAGGGAGGCTAACTCCCGTAATGGATCGGGAAGTGCGTCTGTAGCTGAGAGCTCTGGACGCAGCCGATGGAATACAGCTCTGTGCGTACGTTCCTCTTCATTAATGCCAAGCTGACTAGATAAGGTAGAGAGTCCATTCATGTCATTATTTTGCCACTTGGCTGCACGCTCGGATAATAAGAACTGCAGTACCTCCCAAGCATCATCGGAATTAGTCGAAGTCTGAGAAATAGCATAAAACCCATTAACATTCAGAGCAGTGGAGACATCCGGCTTAGTTGGATTGACGGGCATCGTGATCAAATCCCATTGAAAACCGAGCCGGCTCTGTTCGAATTTGTTTAAATCATTGCTATGCATTGTCGTCATAGCCCGCTCTCCAGAAAGAAACGGGTTTTCGTTAATGTCATCGAAGAGGATTTTACCGCTTCTTAAGGGCTGTATTGCGGAATCCCATACGTTACGCCATTCCACATTGTTAAATGAAACGGTGCGAGAAGCTGCATTATAGAGAGGTAGATTTAGTGTTTTACCCATCTCTAGAATCCAGTCCAAGGGGGTTCTGTCGATAATGGAGAGACCTTGCGGAAAACGCTGTGCGAGAAGGTTTATGTCATTCCAGCTCATTCCGTCCGTAGGGTAGGTAACTTTATACTTATCGAATAACTCTTTGTTAAAGGCAAGGGCTCGTCCATAAAAATACGGCGGCAGTCCATATAATTTTCCGTTACCATATAGCTTCGTGAGGGCAATGACTTCGGGTACTCTATTATCCAGTGAGTAGGAGTCCTTCTTCAAATAAGGCTCTAGCTCTTTGAGCTGCCCCAGATCGATAAACGATTCAAATAAATGCGCGGGTATGTACATCAGATCGACAGGATGGGCTTTTACCCATTCCTCAATAGTCACTTTGCTACGGTATAAATCGCTCATGGGAACAATATTAACCTTCAGCTTGGGATACTCTCGTTGTAGAAGATTGGAATACGTTTTTTCGAAGCTTTCCTCGGACAAGTAACCTATGTTTAATGTAATGTTATCTTTATCAACTAACGGAGTAGGCTTGGAGTCAGTGCAACCGACTATAAGTATAGAGAAAAGACAGATGACAATTAGCAACACAATTAATTTCCTCAGATGACACACCTCTTCCAAATTCGACCTTTTCTTCATCCTACATGATGGAATAGATTAGCTGGATTAATATTTTTTAATGTAAGCCTCACCATTGGTCGAACCATTCTTGACTTTGTGGGGCTGCACTTCTAAACTTGATTCTCATAAGTGTTTACTCGTCGCATGCATCATTGCATTGGAGGAAAAGTGTTGGCTGCAGCTACTGGTCCACGATCTACGGCTTCGTCGTCCGATGCGACGAAAGCCGTTTTGCCCGTTTTGTTTGCAATTAGTTTGGTTCATATGCTAAACGATTCCATGCAGGCGGTTGTCCCGGCGCTGTACCCGGTGCTGGAGGAGTCGTTAAATTTATCCTTGGCGCAGGTTGGTTGGATTGGCTTTATGCTTAATATGACCTCATCCGTCATGCAGCCTGTCGTTGGAGCGTATTCAGATCGTCGGTCGTTACCGAGTATGCTACCGATCGGAATGGGACTGAGCATGATTGGTATGATCGGCATTGCCTTTGCTCCGCAGTTCTGGTATCTCTTGCTGGCCGTCGTATTCATTGGACTGGGGTCGGCAATTTTCCACCCTGAAGGATCGAGAGTCGTATATCTCGCAGCGGGCGGCAAACGTGGCTTTGCCCAGTCCGTCTATCAAGTAGGCGGTAATGCGGGTAGCTCCCTAGCGCCGCTTATGACGGTGTTCATCTTCGTTCCCCTTGGTCAATTCGGTGCGATATGGGGGACGCTGTTTGCGGGCTTTGCGATTGCTATTCTGCTCGGGCTGCTTCCGTGGTATAAACGAAAGCTTGCGGAATGGGCAACTGAGCGTTCACAATCAGCATCGGGAAGAGCGGGCACTACTATTGTTGAAAAAATGAGCCATCCGCGTGTCAAATTTGCTATGGGGATGCTTGTATTTCTTGTGTTCGCTCGTTCGTGGTACCATGCGGGAATAAGCAGCTTCTATCAATTTTACCTGAAGGAGCACTTTGGCTTAACGACGCAGCAAGCGCAAATTCCAGTGTTCTTGTTCCTCGCTGCTGGTGTGCTTGGTACTTATTTCGGTGGTGTGCTTGCAGATAAGTTCGGATTGAAGAACATGATCGTGTTCTCGATAGGCGGGGCGGCACCTATTGCACTGATTTTGCCGCACCTCACCTTGTTCTGGGTGTATCCAGTCATTACTTTGCTCGGATTCGTCGTATTATCTGGCTTCTCCGTCAGCGTCGTTTACGCGCAGTTCCTCATGCCCTCTAAAGTGGGAATGGCCTCGGGCTTAACGACTGGCTTAGCCTTCGGAATGGGCGCTATCGGTGCGGTCGCCCTTGGTAAAGCTGCGGACGTGTTTGGCTTATCAGATGTTATGCTGTTTTGCAGCTTCTTGCCGCTAGTCGGACTCTTCGCGCTAATGCTTCCTTCAGATCGCAGTCGAGCGAGATGAGGTCGGGGGGAAGCGGGGGCGAGTGGACCAAGCGGGATGAGGCGGGTCAAAGCAGGACCAGGCGGTTCCAGATAACTCGTGGCCCTGCGGTCTAAAGTGTAAGGAACAGGGGCAGTCTCTTAAGGTCTGAGAAGACCAAGAGACAGCCCCTGTTGACTGCTCACGCGGCTCAAAAAGTAACAATAGTGAACGCGTAGTGCTCTAACGCCCCCGCCAGCGCTCAAAAAGTAACAATAGTGAACGCCCAGTGCTCTATCGCCCCCGCCAGCCCGAAAAAAGTAACAATAGTGAACGCTCAGTTCTCTATCACCCCAGCCAGCCCGAAAAAAGTAACAATAGTGAACGCCCAGTTCTCTATCACCCCAGCCAGCCCGAAAAAAGTAACAATAGTGAACGCCCAGTTCTCTATCACCCCAGCCAGCCCGAAAAAAGTAACAATAGTGAACGCTCAGTTCTCTATCACCCCAGCCAGCCCGAAAAAAGTAACAATAGTGAACCCACAGTTCTCTATCACCCCAGCCAGCCCGAAAAAAGTAACAATAGTGAACCCACAGTTCTCTATCACCCCAGCCAGCGCTCAAAAAGTAACAATAGTGAACGCGCAGTGCTCTAACGCCCTCGCAAGGCGCAAAAAGTAACATTAGCCTAACTGCAGCTGCCGACTAAATCCCCCCCGCGATATGGGATGGGGGGATATAAAAGAGTAGTTACCGACTAAATCCCCCCAGCGGCGAGGAATGTGAGCGAGATAGGGGTAGTTACTGACTAACTAAGTCCCCTCAGCGGCGAGTAATGTGAGCGAGATAGGAATAGTTACCGACTAAATCCCCCCAGCGGCGCGGAATGTGAAAGAGAAAAGAGCAGTTACAGAGTAACTCCTCTCCAGCGACACTTACTGGAGAGGAGTTAGCACCCTATAAATCCCGTCTCAAAGCACGAAGCACATCGATGCGAGTAGCACGTTTAGCTGGACGCGAGCCGGAAAGCAAGGCTACGCCAAGCGAGATAACGCATGCAATTATCGCCAAGTAAGGTGGAATCCATGAGAAACGGAAATCGCTAGGCACTTTCTCGTTCATGAACCCTTCAATAATTAGCGGTAAGCCTGCGTTCACCGCAAATGAAATGATATAGGCGACTAGCGTCCCAATGAACGCTCCAAGCAGCCCGATTATACTGCTTTCCAGCAAGAAAATACGTCGAATCGAAGAGGGGTGAGCGCCGATTGCCTTCATAATACCAATATCCTGTGAGCGCTCAGTGACCGCCATCGTCATCGTGTTGAATATACCAATCGAAGCTATTAATACGGCAATGGTGCCGATAAATCCAAGACCAATTTTCATAATCAGGAATACCAGGTTAACCTGCTCTAGCTCATTAACAATCGAATGGCTAAAGTAGCCTTTATCGCTAATTTTCTGGACAATGCCTTTCACTCGGTTGGCACCGTCAGCGATAGCTTGTACGGAGTTATATTGGCGCGGATCCTGTAAGCCGGGAGGCTGGTTGTCCTTTGCACCTTCAACCTTATCTGAGAGCCGCATCGCACCCCATTGCGTCTGGGTAAAGTCTTCGATTACCGCCAATGTTTCTTTGCCAATATAGACCATCGTGTCCGTGTCCCATTCACGAGAAGGCTTTTTACTAACTCCGACGATAGTTACAGGGATGCTAGTGGTCTCCTCCTTACCATCCTCTGCAAGCTTCTTCACCTCAAGATTCATCGTCTTGCCAATCCACTCCTTGGCGGGAGGAGCTTCCTTCAGGTTATTGTCATCCTGCGCCTTGCGAATGTTGAAGCCAATAACGACTTCGTTCGGATTTTGCGGAAGCTTGCCTGCACTGAGATCGAAACCAGCTTTAGCTTCTGCCTCAAAATCAACATTAACAGCTCCATTGCTGTTTGCGGCAATACCTTCAACAGTGGGATTCAGCTGCTGTAAAATATAGTTGCGATAAGTGACTGTTTTGACATGTTCGACGGAACGTAAGTATTTTATTTTTTCCTCATCGATAACCTGATTAATACGGTCATTGGATCGAACTCCATGTATTTCTATAGCCGTAACCATCCGGTCGCCGACAATCTTGTCTACGATGCTCTTCTGCAAGCCAAAGCCGACGGAGGCAAGCACGATGAGAAATGAGCAGCCCATAGCCGTCGCCAATACCGTCATGAACAGCCGGGTTTTATTTTTTTTCATATTTTGCCGGACAAACCGGAGCTGATCAATGAATTTCATAGGAGTCTCCTTTCCCGTTCGGGTTCAATAAATGCCCGTCCTTCAGCGTAATCGTACGGTGCGCGATTTTGGCAACCTGCTCATCATGGGTAATCAGGATAAAAGTAGTACCGCGATCTTGGTTCAAATGCTGGATGATAGACAGGAGCTGACGCTCGTTGTCGCTATCCAAGCTCCCCGTGGGCTCGTCCGCTAGAACAATAGGGGGATTCAGAATTAAGGATCTGGCTACGGACACTCGTTGCTGTTGGCCTCCAGATAATTCTCCAGGGTAATGCCCGGCATATTCGGCTACTCCTAACTGCTCAAGCATTTCCATTACGCTCTTCTTACGCTGAGAAGCACCGATGCCCTTCAATACAAGAGGAAGCTCAGCGTTCTCGAAGGCAGTCATACTCGGAATAAGCTGAAAGCTCTGAAACATAAAGCCTAGATGCGCCAAGCGAAAATTAGCCCAATCCCCTTCACTCAAATTCGTTACAATTTGATCCGCTACACGAATTTCGCCTGATGTAGGTCTGATATACCCAGACATTAAATTAAGTAGAGTAGATTTTCCTGAGCCGCTCCGGCCAATAATCGCCACAATTTCGCGTTGCTTAACATGCAAGTCGATATTATGGAGTACGGGGACAACGCGTTCTTTCCCCTTTTTACCTATTGCGAATTGATGGTTCACTTCAGTCATTTTTATCACGAAAAATCCCTCCAATTGAAATTGATTATACTAGATAACCTTAAATAAATTGGAAAAAAATCCTGAAGAATTCCTTAAGATTACATGTGACAGATATTTAGATAATACGTGAGTACATTAATACTTCGCTCATTTACCCGATAGCTTTCAGCTTTCACTCAGCCAATCTTTATGTTCCATTAAGGCTGACCTCAGCCTATTTTCAGGGACGTTGTTAATAATGGGTATTGTAAGACGAATAGAAGTAATAGGAGGAATGAAAATGAAAAACTCAGTAAGAACGTTAGGAATTACAGCTGCGTTAGCGGTCATGATACCCTTTTCGGCCTATGCCGCAGCGACCTCTGGAAGCTCAACAAGCGAGAAGAAGGAACAATCTGCTTGGTCCGCCAAAGGTGGATTACAGGAGGAACGCGGAGGCTTCAGGAAAGATGGAGGAGTTGTCAGCCAAGAAGTACTTAATCTATTAAAGCTCGACCAGGCTGCTTTTAACGAGAAGATTAAGGCAGGCTCGACGTTAGCCCAAGTGGCCGAGGCGCAGGGAGTTTCTCGTGAAAGCCTGAAGAGTGCATTGACTGAGTCTTTTAATAAGAAGCTCGAGGAGAAGAAGAAAAGCTTTGCCGATAATCTGGACAAGATTATAGACTCTGATCTTCAAAAGGATAAGTTTGAAGGCAGGTTCGGAGGGGGCTTTCCAGGTGCGGGCCCTGATTTCACCGCGATAGCTAAGGTGCTTGGACTTACTGCCGATCAAGTAAAGCAGGGGTTAGACTCCGGCAAATCATTAGCTGATCTAGCGACAGATAAGGGCGTTGACAAGCAGAAGCTGATAGATGCGCAGAAGACGGCAATTACCAATAGCATCAAGCAAGAGGTAAAGGACGGGAAATTGACGCAGGAGCAAGCGGATAAGAAGTTGGCGGATGTGACGAAAATAGCGGAATCAATTGTTAACGGAAAAGGCTTTGGTGGAGAACAACGTCATGGCGGCGGTAAAGGACGAGGCCACGGTGGCGAGCCACGTGCATTGGAATCAGCGGAACCATCCGCATCCTCATAAGGGATAAATGAAAAGACTTGTCAGGATTCCTCTCTATGGAGATAATTCTCGACAAGTCTTTTTGCATAAATGACCTTACTTAGCAGAAATGAGTCTGATCTCGATACCTGAAGGATCTCTTACTACCCAGTAATCGTTTTGCGCAGCCAAGGGAATTTCAGCATCTTTAATTTTACCAAGTGTCCGTTCCAGCTCGGTTTGGGAAGGAAGCACAATCGTATAATAGGCTAAACCAGTTGCGTTAGCCAAAGGCTGAGGAGCTCCAATCCCTGCCCAAATATTCATACCGATGTGGTGATGGTAACCTCCGGCTGAAATAAAATAGGCGCCCATCATTTTAGATGCGTCAAATACCATATCGAATCCTAGAATATCGCAGTAGAAGACTTTAGATGGAGGAAGCTCACTTACGTGCAAGTGAAGATGCCCAAGAATGGTGCCTGCTGACAAGCCTGTCCAAGGCTTATCGCCCGCAAGCTGCAGCAGTCCCTTAATGTCAACGGGTTCAGTACCCATCATAATATTGCCTTCAGAATCTGTTTTCCATTCAGACCGCGGGCGGTCCCAATAGATCTCAATTCCATTATGGTCTGGGTCCTCAATGTAAAGAGCCTCGCTTACGAGATGATCCCCTTGCCCGATATGAATACCTGATTCAGCAAGAGTACGTAGAGACAAGCCAAGCTGCTCGCGAGTAGGTACTAGAATGGCGAAATGATATAAGCCAGTAACGGATCTTCTTGGGGGGATAGCCGCATTCGGAATTTCCTCAAGAATGAGAAAGATATTTTGCCCGTCTACTGTCAGTTCTGCACTTTTCTCTTGCAGATTGAGTATTTGGAAGCCAACAACTTCCTTATAAAATTGAACTGAGCGCTCAAGATTGCTAACCTTCAGCTTTAGCTGACCAAGGACGGTGTCCGCATGTATGGATTGAGACATTCGGCATTCCTCCGATAAAGTTATTTGGTTACTTAATGTAAGTAACTATACCAAACGAATGTATTGTTGTAAACAAAAATAGGCTACATACATACTAGGAGTATGTAACGATGGATATAAACAAAACCTGCAAGAGTCATTGAGGACCCTGCAGGTTATTGGTTAACGCTTCGTCGCTTTGGCAAAGCGTTCTTGTATGATTGAATTGCTTAGCTTCCAGGCGGATAAATCCTCTTTGACTAGTTGGGCGGATGATTTCTTGGAAGGAGCGAACAAGAGCGCGTCCTTCGGTTGATCTCCGACAGCAAGGCTGACCTTGCCATTTTTCGATACATATACACTCATGGCTGCATGCCTCCTAAGAGCATTTTAATCGTCTCAACCAAGTACGGATTTTTGTTCATTATAGCATCATTTACGCTTTCCTGATAGATCATGTACTTTCGATTGTCCCAGTCGGAATCCGAGGGGAAATGCAAAGTGAGCACGTATCTACCTTGCTTAAAGCAGCAATAAAACATTTGCTTTGCTTGGGTATAATGAACGGTGTCCTTATTCATATTGTAGGTCAATGCGACGTAAGAGCTTTGATCATCGAGTCTGAACGATCGATTCCAGACAACATCGGCGCATTTGGCTACGAACTTCATTTTATCGTTATCTTTGAGATAGAGCGTCGCCCCGATACAGGCTTTATAAGAGCCAATAACTTCGGTCATATACTGTCCATACTGGTGCTCAATCATTCCGCCAGACATTTTATTCATAATAGCTTTGAGAATGGAATCATAGTTTGGTTTATCAGATGCTTGTGCCAGCAACGACAGCTCTGATAGTAAACGGAAGGCCTCTTCAGACTGCTCTAGCCTCCGCCCATTTTCCAAAATCGAATGCTGGAGTGGAAGCAGCAGAGACCCGCGACGCAGCAAATCACTGAAATATTCCTTCCAATCGATTTTCACGCCAAGCGACAGATCATCTAAATATACATTCCTTATGGAAAGGTCATGCAGCAGAAACCAGACATAGGGATCAATATGGCTAGGAATGTTAGAGTTTTGCTTAAGAGCTGCCATAATCACTTCAGGTGACGGATGATGGTGTGACTCGTTTATGTATTGCTCCAGAAAGTCATCCAGCCACTTCTTAATCGTACCGAAGAACGTAGCTTTAACTGTAGTATCGACAAAAATAAGAATGGTTTTCCCTTTGTCATACGCTTTAATGAATTCCATGTGCGTGACGGTTCGTTGAGCATCCTTATAATAGGTGCCTCCATGATTACCAATAAAGAGTAAGAAAATATCCGATTCCTCAACCGCCTCAAGGCATTTGGCCACTGGATCTGTATGTGCAAGCCATGGACCAAGATTTTCTTCCCACATAAGAGGCTCATGTCCTAGCTCCTTTAATTCCGTGAAAACCTCTCTACGCAGACGTTTAAGTCCATCCTCATTGACGGAGCTAATAAATATCTTCGTCCTGGCCACTCGTTAACACGCCCCCGTTCTTTTTCAGCATATGATCCATTATAACCCAATAGCTGAGCAGCAGATATTCGTAATTTTTCTGTGTTGCGCTTACTACCCGTGCTTTTCCTTCTTATTATGAAGCTGCATTCATATTCTAAAGGTAGCGGATTGTAACAGATGAGGGGAGGGGCTTGAATGGCCATTAAGCCACTGGCATTGAAGCGTGGGGATACAGTAGGTATTGTAACGCTTGGAAGTCCTCTGGCAGAGGAAACCATCAATACGAGAATCGCCTATTTGCAATCAATGGGACTAAATGTTGTCGTAGGGAGATATGTTTATGCTCAAAATGGCTATTTAGCAGGCACCCCTCAGCAGCGGGCGGAAGATTTAATGAGCATGTTCGCCGATGAAAGCGTGAGGTTGATCCTTCCTTCACGCGGAGGTGTAGGTGTGGAAGGGATTTTACCTTATCTAGATTATGAATATATTCGGCGGAATCCTAAAATAATTAGTGGGTACAGCGATATTACAGTTTTGTTAAACGCTCTGACACAGCTCTCGGGCATAATTACACTTCATAGCCTTCTGCTTATTGATTTTAAACCGGAAACTCCGCCCTATAATTTCGAGCAGTTTTTTACGGCAACCTCATCAGTCACAGTACCTCGAACAATTAATAATCCACCTGGGAAAATGCTTGTGGGTAGAGTTGCAGGAAGTACCAGCGGACCTCTCATCGGTGGCAACCTAACCTCCCTCGTTGGTTCGCTAGGTACCCCGTTCGAGATTGATACTTTAGGTAAAATTATTCTAATTGAAGAAGTTCATGAGCCTGTAAATACCGTATTTCGATATATTGAACAGCTTAGGCTAGCTGGTAAATTTAGCGATTGCTCCGGCATAATTATGGGCGAATGCACAGGCTGCATAGACGCTTATGGCCAATCATATGAGGATTTAATTAACGACCATATTGTTCCGCTAGGCAAGCCGCTGATAACAGGACTAGCCTCCGGGCATGGTATCTATAAAACGGCCATTCCTATTGGCGCATTTACGAATATGAACGCTGATACCGCGACGATTACTCTCCTTGAGCCAGCTGTAAGATATTAGTTTAACTCCAATATTGATCTTTTCTTTGAAAATGCAATTAAATGGTTTACACTAAAGAGACAGCCCATAGTCTCTTTTGTATGTTTAATTGGGCTTGTATGGAAGGGGAGAAATACCATTGTCTATCGTTAGCGATATGCTGGAGTTTAATCAACAATTCGTTGAAGAGGGAAGATATCAGGAATTTTTGACAGATAAGTTCCCTGGGAAGAAAGTCGCCATATTAACCTGCATGGATACCCGATTAGTAGAGCTATTGCCCAAAGCGCTTAACTTGAAGAACGGGGATGCCAAAATAATAAAAAATGCGGGCGCAATATTAACCCAGCCTTTCGGCAGTGCCATGCGAAGCATCTTAATCGCCATTCATGAGATGGGCGTGAAAGAGGTTCTCGTAATTGGTCACCATGGCTGCGGGATGACTCAGCTCGACTCAGCATCATTGGTGGAGAAATTCAAGAAAAATGGGATATCTGACACTGTGCTTTCTACTTTGGAAAACTCCGGTATTAAGATGGAACGATTCCTAAGGGGCTTCGATAAGCCAGAAGATGGTGTAAGGCATAGCATCGACATTATTCGTAAGCATCCATTAGTACCCACATACATTCCCGTGCATGGCTTCATTATACATCCTGAAACAGGTAAGCTAGAGCTAATTTGTGATGGATATGAAGAAATGAATGCTTTACAAGGTGATGAGTCAAAATAAAGACAATTCTAATAGTAAAAAATGAGCTTCCTCAAATTTGAGGAGGCTTTTTTATGTAATCAAAAGTATAAATTTCGCAGTTATTCATATCAATAACAAAACAAGCTTGATTCATTTGGGCACAATAAGTACAAGAAGGAATTAAAGATGAGGTAACAATGGAGGTATGAAAATGAAACGGTCAATGGTTACATGGCTTGTCTTAGGCGCGCTCTTGCTTATTGTCGTACTCTCGGCAGTTAGCTCCTATAACGGGCTCGTTTCTTCGGAAACAACAGTGGATAATAAAGCTGCGCAGATAGATACTCAGCTCCAGCGTCGGGAGGATGTCATTCCGAATCTTGTGAGCACAGTCAAAGGCTATGCGGCCCATGAAGAGAAAGTATTCACAGCGATTGCCGATGCGAGAAGTAAGCTATCAGGAGCACGTACTACGGCAGAGAAGGCTGCTGCTAACACGGAGCTGGAGGGAGCGCTATCTAGATTGCTTGTTGTCGTGGAGAATTATCCGATTCTCAAGGCGGATACGCAGTTTACCAAATTAATGGACGAACTGTCCGGAACTGAAAATCGGATAGCTGTAGCTCGTCAGGACTATAACAATTCAGTGACTGCTTATAATACGAAGATCAAGAAGTTCCCAGCGGCGCTTTATTCATCTATGTTTGGTTTCGAGAAGAAGGATTTTTTCAAAGCAGCTCCGGGTGCAGAAAAAGTGCCTGAAGTGAAATTCTAACGATGGCTGGCCGATTGCTTAAAGCTGCCGCTATTTTCTGGTTATTTGGTTTATTGATCATAACAGCAATGCCGATGACTTCAGCTCAAGGGGGCTCATCTTACGGTGTATATATTCAGGATGAGGCTGGCATTATTTCGACACCAATGAAAAATGAGCTTTATAATCGGGCAGTTTGGATCCATCAGCATACGGGGACGGCACAGGTTGGTATCGTTACAGTTAAGTCATTAGGTAATCAGACGTTAGAGGATTACGCGGTTTCCAGATTTCGCAAAATGGGGCTAGGAAGTAAGGAGCGAAATGACGGGGTACTTCTGCTCTACTCGGCTTCAGACAAGCACGTGCGAATTGAAGTGGGGTATGGGCTGGAGGGACGTATACCGGATGGCAAGGCGGGGACTATACTAGATCGTTATTTTGTTCCAAATCGTGATGAAGGTAATTTAGACCTCGCATTTTCCCAAACGCAAAGTGCCATCGTCAAAGAAATTGCTGCGGAGTTTGGGGTCGACACAACTGGAATTGTGGATGAAGGCTTGCCTCCGTTAGCTGATGGGGGTGCCGGTGGATTTTTTTCTAACATGCCCGGTTATGTGAAAATACTGCTCGGTCTGGGCGTCGTGTTACTCATATTCCTTGATTTTAAGCTGACGGGTGGAGTCATTACGTTCGCTATCATAAACTCATTGGGTCGCAGGGGCGGGTCAGGTGGTGGGGGTGGTGGACGTGGCGGCGGTGGCTCTTCTGGCGGTGGCGGTGCAAGCAGATAGGAGAAGAATCTGATTGTTCAGAATTTGTTAAGTTAAGTCGTTTATTATGAGAGAAAGGCAGGTTGTATCTCATTTACCTGTTAGAGGTTCTTTTCCTCATAGGGAGGTCTTGCAAATGGCTAAAATAATGGTAGTCGACGATGCTGCTTTCTTACGTGCTATGCTTAAGGACATTCTAGTAAGTGCCGGACATGAGGTTGTATTCGAGGCCACTAATGGTCAAGAGGCCGTGGACAAATATAAAACGATACGCCCTGATTTAGTAACAATGGACATTACGATGCCTGTTATGGAGGGCGTGGAAGCTGTTAAGGAAATACGGAAGATGGATCCGAAAGCCAATATTGTAATGTGCTCTGCAATGGGACAGCGTAATTTAATTATTGACGCCATCAAAAGTGGTGCCAAGGATTTTATCATTAAGCCTTTTCATTCGAGCCGGGTAATAGAGGCTATTGATAAGGCCATAGGGCTTTAATATCTAAGCTAATGCTAGAGCAGCTACCGTGATATCATACAGAGATTATCTCATTCATAATAAATAGGGCCGAAGAACGCACACAGCGATCTTTGGCTATTTCTGTATGTCCGAATGGCAGTTTAAACCTGTTTACGCTTGCTGTTGCAGGAAAGCTTTCCTGTATCCGCTAGGTGTATTACCTACATTACGTTTAAACACATCGATGTACGAGGCTATATCTTTATAGCCTGTCATCTCGGCGATGGTACTAATTTTGAAGGCGGTGCTCCTTAACAGCTCGCAGCTTTTCTGCATACGAAGCAATTGGAGATAGCGAGTAAAGGACTGTTCGGTATGCTGCTTGAACAAGCGTTGCAGATGGCGTTCGCTCCATCGACTTATTTGGGCAAGATGGCTCAGGGAAAGATCATTTGATAAATTTTGCTCCATGTAGGTTAGCAGATGATCAAATTGAGTAAGCTTACGTGTTGAATGTGATTGCGAGTGTGACGGCAACAATTGTTGCTTCATTCTATGCACAGTAATAAGCAGTTGCAGGATAAGTGTGCAAAGATAATCAGATGAGCCGGCTCTCTGTATGGAATATTCGCGGTGAAGAAGCATAAAAAGCTTCTCAATCGAATCACCGGTGTCCAAGAGAAAATAATAGGATTCGGCTCCGTTATAAATGGAGGAAATAAATTGTTGTACATGGCTATCGGACGTAAATTCACTTAATTTGATAAGAAGCTGAAGCGGAAATACACAGTTGTAGACGATTAGCTGATGCTTGGTTTTGTCTACCGAGACAGGACGGAATATATGTGACGTTCCAATGGGGATAAAGAAAAGCTGGCCTTTGCGCACCTCATGAACTTCCTCGCCAACGTAGTGAAAACCGCTCCCTTCGGCAATGTAGGCAAATTCAATGAAGTCGTGTTTATGCATAGGAGTAGTGAAGCTTTCAGTAACTCTATTTACATATATGGGCATATCGTTATGAAAATAAATCTCGCCCTTAAGGGTTGTAATTAGTCGATTCATCCGAAGCACCCTCCAATTTTAATATTACTTTCGTATGTCCGTTTTGCCGCAATAAGATGTCCTTGGTGGCACAACACTTTACTGTGCCACCATTATATCATAGGGATAAATTAACCTTGCAAGAGAGAGGAGCTTCTTCACCTATGTTGAAGGTCATAGAACCACGTTGTGAGTATAAGAATAATCCATTAGGCATTGATGTTTTAAAGCCCCGCATTAGCTGGAAGCTTAATTCAGATCAACGATCCATCGTACAATCAGCTTACGAGATAGAAGTGGCAGATAGCCAGTTGTTTGACAATAACGTATGGAGCTCAGGGAAAGTAAATTCAGATCAATCTGTTCATGTAGAGCTAGAGGGCTTGAAGGTGGTTTCACGTAAGCGCTATCACTATCGTGTAAAAGCTTGGGATCAGCTAGGGGATAGCTCTGGGTGGTCGGAAGCTGCTTATTGGGAAACCGGAATATTGGATGCGAATGAATGGCAGGCGGAGTTTATTGGAGCGGCTCAAGCAGAGGATGGATCCAGCAAGGAACAAAGCCCGCTGCTGCGCAAGGCGTTCGAAGTAAAAGCAGGCATTAAGCAAGCTCGTATTTATGCATCAGCTCTTGGTCTTTACGAGCTGGAGCTGAACGGCAGCAGGGTAAGCGACAGCTATTTTGCACCGGGCTGGACTAGCTATAAGCATCGACTTCAGGTGCAAGCCTATGACATAACGGAGCAGCTTGTACAGGGTGAGAATGTTGTAGGTGCAATGCTAGGGAATGGTTGGTACAAAGGGTTCCTTGCATGGGAGCACCAGCACTCCGTATATGGAGATAGGCAGGCTCTGCTTTTACAAATGCACATCGTTTATGAGGATGGAACCGAACAGATCGTTCTGTCCGATGGAAGCTGGAAGACAGCAGGAAGCCCTATTCTGATGGCCGAAATCTATCACGGAGAGACTTATGATGCCAGGCTGGAGCAAACGGGATGGAGTAGCGCGAGCTTCGATGACAGTACATGGAAACCGGTAGATTCATTAAACCAGTCCTTCGACGTGCTTATCGCCCAAGAGAATGATCCTGTGAGGAAGATTGAAGAGATTAAGCCTATCTCACTAATTGTAACGCCAAATGGGGAAACCGTGCTAGATTTAGGGCAAAACATGGTCGGCTGGTTGAAATTTACGGTGCAGGGTGAAGCGGGGAGCGAGGTTGAAATTCACCACGCTGAGGTTCTGGATCGTGATGGCAACTTCTACACGGACAATATGCGTACAGCCAAACAGACCCTTCGATACATCCTTAAGGGAGGAGAGCCAGAAGCTTATGAACCACGGTTTACCTTCCAAGGATTCAGATACGTTCGGTTAATCGGTTTTAAGGAACCAATTGAGCTGGAGAACTTCACAGGAATCGTTCTGCATACCGACATGGCAACGACAGGGAGCTTTGAATGCTCTGATCCATTAGTTAACCAGCTTCAGCACAATATCGAATGGGGACTAAAGGGTAACTTTCTTGATGTCCCAACGGATTGTCCGCAAAGGGATGAACGGCTTGGCTGGACGGGAGACGCCCAGATGTTTATACGAACGGCGGCTTATATTAAGAACGTAGCTCCTTTCTTCACCAAATGGTGCCGGGACCTCGAGGCGGATCAAACGGAAGAAGGCGGCGTTCCTTTCGTCGTTCCTCATGTGCTTGAGGAAAATTCGTACTCGTCAGCTGCATGGGGCGACGCAGCGGTCATTTGTCCTTGGACCATCTATCTGTGTTATGGGGACAAGCGCATACTGGAGGAGCAATATGGAAGTATGCAAGCTTGGGTGAATTATATTCAGAGCCAAGGGGAAAACGAGTATTTGTGGAATACGGGCTTTCATTTTGGTGATTGGCTCGGGCTCGATTCTAAGCCAGATACTTACATTGGAGCAACAGATCGGGACTATATTGCGACGGCATTCTATGCGTACTCGGTGTCGTTGCTTCAGAAGTCGGCAGCTGTGCTTGGTAAAACAGAGGACGCGACGAAATATGCGGAATTGTACGAGAAGGTTGTCGCTGCATTTACGGAGGAGTTCGTAACACCTTCCGGTCGATTGTCAGTGCCGACGCAGACGGCTCAGGTGCTCGGTCTTATGTTTGGCATACTCGAAGGGCCCGCTAAGAAACGGGCAACGGCTAAGCTAATGGAGCTATTGGAAGAGAGTAAATTCCATCTGACAACTGGGTTTGTAGGTACCCCGTATTTAAACCATGCGCTTAGTAATAATGGTCAGAACGATGCTGCGTATAAGCTTCTTTTCCAACAGGATTATCCTTCATGGCTGTACCCAGTAACCAAAGGGGCAACTACGATCTGGGAGCATTGGGATGGGATTAAGGAGGATGGCAGCTTCTGGAGTAAGGATATGAACTCCTTTAACCATTATGCTTATGGTGCAATCGGCGACTGGTTATATCGTTCCGTAGCGGGAATAGATACCGATGAGCAGGCTGCTGGGTATAAGCGAATATTCATTCGTCCTCAGCCTGGTGAAGGATTGGATTGGGCAGAGGGTCGATTGGATACGATGTATGGGGAAATTCGTTCCTATTGGAAAAAGGCAGAAGGCGGAGGTATGGAGCTCGAGGTTACCGTTCCAGTAAATACTTCAGCAGAAGTTCACCTGCCTGGAGCGCTGCTGAATTCCATAAAGGAGAGCGGAATTTCCTTGGACGAGGCGAAAGGCGTAGATTTTGCAGAGCAAGCAGATGGCGCAGCCGTTGTTCGTGTCGGCTCTGGGCACTATCGCTTTAGCTGGTGATGTAATTAATATAGATTAATGCTAAGTGGCTGTTCCACAGGTGAAGGTTGGTCCATGATATATTAAATGTACAAAGAAACCTCTCTTTATTAAATGGTTGCTCGACACTTCCATTTTGCCAAAGAGAGGTTTCTTGTATTTTTACTGACCTTAATCGATAAGAAAAAGAGGGGAAGTATCTCCTGTAGGAGCGTAGCGTGTGCCTTTGAGATCGTGAAATCTCCTTTTATGTTTTACCCATTCAGATTTCACGATCTCAACCAGCACCCGCAAGGAGATACTTCCCCGCAAAAACTATGATCGATAGACATAACAAGAGCTGCCCAAAAGTTACCTATGGAACAGCCCTTCGATATTTAGAAACAATCGAAACGAAAAAACCCAATTTATGTTAAAATGAACAAAAAAGGATGTATCGGCACATTACTTATCTCCTTCGTACATATACCCCTAATTGGAGACTAATGAAATGGATATCAGTCTTGCAAGGGCGAACGAGTCATTCAGAGAATAACTAATATTGGCTAATATCTCACTTCTTTATTTAATATCGTCCCCTTGTTCCTCTTGGTTGCCAGATTTAAGATATAGGCACATAGATTAATGGTAGGAGAGGGGATAACTTTTTGCAAACGATAGTGGTCACCGGCGGAAGCGGAAAGTTGGGAGTATGGGTCATTAAAGAGTTTGTTTTACAAGGCTTTCGAGTCGTGTCCTTGGACGAGAAATGGTCGGATAAACTAAACTGCAAGCAAATTAATGTTAATTTAACTGATCTCGGTCAAGTTGTTGGTGCGCTTAATGGAGCAGATGCTGTTATTCATTTGGCAGCCATTCCGGCTCCCTTAGGCTACACGAATGATTATATATTTGGGAATAACGTCAGAGCGACCTATAATGTGCTTGAAGCTGCATCCATTCTTGGCATCAAGAAGGTAATAATAGGATCCAGTGAATCTGCTTACGGCTTTTGCTGGGCGCCTAAACCCTTCTCACCCAACTATGTGCCTGTCGATGAGGAGCATCCGTCTTTGCCTCAGGAATGCTATGGCCTGTCCAAAATTGTCGGCGAGCAAACAGGAGAGATGTTTTATCGTCGTACGGGCATGCAGGTTTTCTCCATGAGATTCTCCATGATTATTAAGCCTCAGGATTATTCGCTTTCTTCTATCAGCAAGCCAGAACAGTACGTGCGTATTTTGTGGAGCTATATCGATATTAGAGATGCAGCCTCAGCATGTATAGCCGCGCTTCACAGTAATGCGGAAGGACACCACACATTAAACATCACAAGCGACGATACGTTAAGTGATTGGCCAACTGAACAGTTATTATCAAAATTCTATCCTGACGTTAAGGATCACCGCCTAAATTTTTCGGATAGAGAGGCTATCGTAAGCAATAAACTCGCCAAGAGCATCCTAGACTGGAACCCGATTTATTCTTGGGATCAGATTAAATAAAGCCTATAAAGTTTAAGATTACCCCCGTGCAATCTTAAACTGGATTCGGTTATCATTGAGCCTGTAAGCGATTTCTTTTGTTGTAAAGTCTAAAGGTTGGATAACCCAGGACGGCAGGAGGATGATGGCTATGCTGCGCGTGCTTATCGTGGACGACGAGTTCGAAATTCGTGAGGGCTTGCGTAAACGCATTCCTTGGAGTGAATACGGAATAGACGAAGTATTCGCTGCCGATGACGGGGACACAGCAATCACAATCGCTCTCGAGAAGAAACCAGATCTTATCGTTACGGATATTAAGATGAGCAGAATGTCGGGGCTTGAGTTTCTTGGCTCGCTTTATCGCATTGATGATTATCCTTGGAAGGCCGTCGTTATTAGTGGTTATGATGATTTTGAGCTAGTAAAGCAAGCTATGCAGCTTGGAGCAATGGATTATATTCTTAAACCGATTAATACGGAAGAGCTGGGACGTATTGTTCGCAAAGCGACCGACCAGATTCTACGCGAGAGATTGGATAAGCACAATCAAGTGCAGCTCAGAAACCAAAATCAGCTAGCCGTACCGAAATTACGAGAAGAATTACTTCGTGAAATTATAGAGCATGAATTTGATCCTTATCGTGAGACACGTATTTCTCATCGGTTACAGGCTCTAAAGCTGGATTGGATGACGCATCAGTCCATCCAGCTTATGATCGTTGAGGTGGATGATCTTAAGGCTATTACGAATGAACGAGGGTACGTGAATGAGAAGGAGCTTGTTCTTTTCGGAATCGGCAACGTCGTGAGTCAAACTCTGGCTGAGGAATTTCCTTATCCATTCGCTATCTTTAACGATTCCCATTTCCGGTGGGTCGCCGTTTTAAGCTGCAGGCATCAAGAGCAGCTCGCCTTAATCAAATCGTTGGCCCAGATTAGCCTGCGGAGAATTAATGAATTTGTAAAGGTGAAAGCAAGCATTGGCATAAGCTCAAACCCGCGGGAATTAAACCATATTCATGAGATGTTTCTGGAAACAGGAGAGCTGCTGGATCAGAAGGTCGTTTATGGAGGAAATCGAATATTTACGGAGCATGGCTTCGAGCTCTATGGGGAACGGATAGAGCTTTCTCTTCAGGAGCCGAATGAGGTGCTGGATCTCGTAAAGTATGGCTCGGACGAGGATGTAACAGCAGCGATGGATAAGTTCGTTGAGATGGTTCAAGCTTGGGGACTTTGCAGCCTGAAGGATATTCAGCAGCAAACCTTCAAGTGGCTGATGGGGATATTCCGGGGTGCCGCGTCAGCAGGCTGGCCTAATCGAGTGTGGGAACGGAATCCGATCTCTATCTGGGAGCAGCTAGAGCAATTCGATAATTTGCAATCACTTAGAGTAAAGGTGGAAGGCTATTTGCTTGCAATGGCTGCGGATTTTCGTAAAATGACATCATCTCCGAGTCAGATTGTGCTAGAGGCGGAGAAGATTATTCGTAAGCGGTATGCGGATAACCTGTCATTGCAGATCGTAGCTGATGAGGTTCATGTGACTCCAGTGTGGCTAAGTAAGCTTTTTAAGAAGGAAAAGAGGATGACCTTTCTCGAATTTCTAACCGATGTACGAATAGTAAAAGCGAAGGATATGCTAGGGGACGTCCGTTACAAAATCTATCAAATATCTTATCAGGTTGGATACAAGGATCCTGTTCACTTTACTAAGCTCTTTAAGAAGCAGTCCGGGCTTACACCTAAGGAGTTCCGGAAGCAGAGGGGAATCGTAGATGATTAAGGCTTTTTCCTTTAGACTAGCATCTTCCTTTCGTAACAGAATGATTCTTATATTTTTTGCTATAACCATCGTTCCCTTTATTATTTTTGCGTACTACTCTTATATGAAATCCATTGAAGGGATTAAGAACGCGAACGCGACCTTCTCTATGAGCTACGTGCAGCAGGCTAAGCTGAACTTCGAAACTTATTTAGGGCAGCTTAATGACCAGATTAACGAAGTCGTTGGTAATAAGAATGTGCAGGAATGGCTGGAGCGCAAGCCCCGCAATGGAGAAGAGGAAGAAGTTTTTGCGGTAAAAATGCTGGGATTAGTATACATGATGAAGCCACAGATTGATGCTTTGCGAGTCCGGGTCTACCCACTTGAGCCTTCTCTCTATCCGACCTACATGAACACCTTAGGGTTGTCACCGCAAACAGGCCAAGAGGAGTGGTTCCGTAAGGCGAAGTCTAGCATTGTGCCTACCTGGCACTTATCTATGCCCAAAAAAGGTCTCTATGGGAGACCTTTGCTTTCGTATGTTAAGAGATTTACAGGACTCTATGACCGAGAGCCTCGGGGGCTGGTTGTAACTGATTTGGCGGAAGATCATCTTCGGAGGTTTTTCTCCCCGTCTGAAAGTATGCCTGGGCAGAAATTCCTTATTGTAGGAGCGGACGGGAAAGTCTTGTTTGACTCGTTCGATAACGAATGGACAGGGACAAGTATTCCCTCTAAGAAATTTTTGCAAATACGCGAAGCTTCTACTAGAGGTGCGGAGACTCTAGAAATGGATGGCAAGGATATGTTGATTACTTACGTGAAAATGGACAGCGAGCCTTGGTCGATCGTTAGCTTAACTCCGCTAAATGCGTTGACACATCCTATGAAGGAAATGAATCAGCTTCTTGTTCTTTTCCTAGTCATCTATCTCATTTGCTCTGTGGTTGTGGTCATCTATATTACGCTTAGTTTCACCCATCCAGTTGTTAGGCTGGTTCGCCTCATGAGAAAGCTAGAAGAGGGAGAATTTGAATACAAGGTGCCGTATTCCGCCCGTAAGGATGAGATAGGCTGGCTCTATCGCGGGTTCGGGAGCATGACTAAGAAAATTGAAGGATTAATTGAACAAACTACGAGATCGGAGAGAAACAAAAAGGAGCTAGAGTTTCAGGTGCTAAGTCATCAGATTAATCCGCATTTCCTATACAATACTCTGGAGTCCATTCGGTGGAAGGCCGAGAACCATGGACGTTCGGATATTGGTGAGATGGTGTCGGCACTAGGCAACCTGCTCAGGCTGAGCTTGAACCAAGGAAAGGACATTACAACGGTAGGCCGTGAGGTAGAGCAGGTAAAGGCTTACGTGCAGATTGAGCAGGCTCGCATGGGAATGCCGCTTAGGGTGCTTTACTTTTTTGATGAGGATGTGCTTGCTCTGCCTTTCATGAGGCTGTTGCTGCAGCCTTTAGTAGAGAATGCTATTCAGCATAGTATTCGAGATAATTTTGAGAAAGGAAAGGTTATCTTATCTGGTTATATTGAGGATCAGGATATTGTCATTGAAATTACGGATAACGGCAAAGGAATTCCTCAGACGGTCCTCACACAGCTCGACTCCGAGATGGAAAACGGGAAAGGAAGCCGGCGGCAAGGAGTCGGTCTTAGGAATGTGAATGAAAGACTTAAGCTCTATTTCGGTAATCATTACAAGCTTCATATCGAAACAGGAGAAGGAATGGGTACGAAAATCACGATTAGGCACCCGGTATTGGATTCTCTTCGAGAGGAAGAGGCAGGGGGAATTCAGGAGGCTTAATTAATCGTTCTACGACAAAAGCAAACACCGCCGTCCTTAGGATGACGGTGTTTGCTTTTACTCATTTAATTCTGAAAGCCAACGGTTACGATTTGATACCCAGCAATGGGAGCCGATTCTATCACTTCGCTACTACTTTTGTCCTCTAGTATGTTGCTTACGTAAGCCTTACTATCCTTTGCTGACACTATCCTTATCTCACTTGGAGTGCCAGTCACGTTATACCACCTAGCCATCCAGTCTCCTCGCTCTTCATTTGTCTTCAGATTGGAGAACAGAACGCCTTCGCCCTCCCACCGTAGAAACTCGTAACGAGGCGGCAGAACACCTACATGAATGCCGGTTTGGCAAGGGGTCACGGGGACAGCGAATCGGTGTGCTTCCCGGTAAGCTTCGGCTCGATCGTGACCGCGGTGTGGAATGAGTGTCCACTCTGCGGAATGTGTCCCAAGACATTGTGCTTCTGGTGTCGGGAATACACCCCAGTCTCCTAGCTCTCCGACCGACCGAAGAAGGGTTATGGCAAGAGTATTCCTTCCGTCGAGCAGTGTCTCGTACTCGTTCAAACCCTTCCCGCCTATAGTCAGCCCACGATTGTCTTCATGAACGTCAACGAATGCTTGCATATGCTGACAATAGCTCGGGTTTTGCCACTCCACGGAGGGGGTGGTTTGCCGTTCAGCCACCTCGAAGATGGAGTCTGCGAAATGAGTTGTAGCTTGCACATCCGTCGGATATAGCGCACGTATCCGATGGTCTTTCGCTGGATTGTCGAAGGTAGCTTTAATATGAACACTTTTACTTAATCGCTCTAGGCTAATTCTCGTCGTAATATTTAGAGTGACCAGCTTATGCGAGCGCTTGGATTTTCGATCCATTATCGATGCCATTGTGCGAATTTCCTGCTCAAGTCTATCGTCCGCAGATTCCGGTATTTCCAAGCTTTGCTTAATTTCTAGCGTTGCCCGGTAGGGTGTATTTTCAACAATGTGAATCTGTGCTGGCCGCCCCTTCGTTGTAATGGGGATGTCATTATCTGGCTGTCTGAATATATATTCGTTGCCGATATCCCCGACATCTTCGTAATGACCCAAATCAGTAAATTGCTGACCACTGACCTTATCTAATAATGTTATTCCGCCATCAGCTTCGACAGTTAAACGCAGATTACCATTTTCAAGCGTCGTAGAACCAGTGACTAGAGTGTTCTTTAATTCAGATTGTTCATGAGAGCTATCCGCATAGGGAATCCAAGCAAAGGTAGCATAGCCCATCGCGGGCAGCACGCCTGTCTCGAAGACTAGCTTAATGGTTCTTGCCATGTAAGGCTGTCTGAACTTGTCATCTGGTAAGTCATAGCCGAACCTCACTCCCAAATCTTCAGCGGTATAATCAACCTTTTCGCCACGATGATTTATAAGGTAGCCATTAGCATGTGTTCTCTGAAGAACCTCCTCCGATACTTGAACCGGATTCTCGCTTTGCTTAAAATAACGCTTCGACCACTCGACTTCGTAGGTAATAACGGACGATCCTTCGTATCCGCTTGTATTAAAGACAACAAACGGAGTGGCTTCAGGTCCATACCCCTCGAAGGTAGTCGTATCGACCTGATTGCTCAGATGCTTCGCGCTTTCTTGCACGATTGCCTTGGCTACCTCCATGCTCTTGGCAAATCGAATTTCCATCTCGCGGTATACCTCGTCTACGCTGCAGCCACAGATGCTGTCATGGGGATGATTCTGCATAAGTGTTTTCCAAGAGTAATGGAGTAGAGCATGCGGGTAAGGCTTGCCTTCACCATAAGCAAGAGTAGCTAGAGGTTCGGCAACCTTCTCAAGAAGAGTTTGGTTTTGCTGATTTAATTGCTTAATTGGAACTCGAGCCGAAGCCGTATTTACTAAGCTGAACCAGCCATCCGTTTTCTGACCGCGTAGCTCTCCTCGGGTCACACTTAGCTTAGGTGGCAGAGAGGAGAAAACGTCTTTTATATAATCGTCGAAGTTAGAATGTATAAATTCATGCTCTGGGTATAGCTTGCGAGCAACACGCAGAGCTTCCGAGAGATTGGTCTGAACCGGCTGATGATCGCAGCCATTCATAAGCAACAGGTGCGGAGTAGAGGCATAACGGGTAGCACTCTCAATTCGGTGCGCCCAGTACGACTTGGCCTCATCGGGGTCCACGGGAATTTCCATACCGTTGTTATACCAATTGGCAAACAAGATGCCAAGTACCTGAGAGCCATCTGGTGCTTCCCAGATTAACTCAGAGAAAGGGGATTCCAGATTAGCATCCTCCCCAACCTGGTTGTTAAAGCCTGTAGCTTTGACACCCCGACCGAATACGGCGTTATTAATACCAGCCTGCTTAAGAAGCTGAGGCGCTTGCCCCATATTGCCGAATGAATCAGGAAAGTAGCCTAGCTTGGACACAGGGCCGAAGGCAGCGGCATCGCGATGGCCGACCTGAAGATTTCTGACATTGGCTTCGCTGCTTGTCAGAAATTCATCCTGAAGGACATACCAAGGACCCGCCGAAATTTTTCCTTCCTGACACAACCGCTGCAGCAGCTCTCTTTTTTCCGGGTACACCTGCAAGTAATCCTCCAACACAATGGTCTGTCCATCTAAATAGAAGCTGCGAAATTCTGAATCGGATTCAAAAGTGTCGAGCAACGCATCCATTGTTTGAATGAGCTTAACGTGATGAGCTTCGTATGGCATATACCATTCCCGATCCCAATGGGTATGGGAGATAACGTGGATGACCTGCTTCGGCGTGTTCATGGGGGTGCCCCTTTTCTGTGAGTGAAATTGGATATACGCGGTAATTGTAAGGGAGAGGGCATCTGTTAAACAATGAGAGAATAGTAAACTTTATGGTGTGATCTTGGCGGTTGAAAATTATCCATCATATTGGATAGGATTTGCTTGGTAAATTTTAAGAATGACTCATATCCATTTCGGAGGGTGGTATTATACGATTTTTGGGACAGGCAACCCCTTTCATGAAAGCCCTTTCAATTAAACGTTAGAAGGGAGGTGATGGTGGGACCAAATGGCACGGAGTATGGCAGTAAGTCGTTGGCGGGAGGGAGGAGGAGGGATTAGTTTAGGGATTATTCTCAAAGGTTTAGGATGGTTTTCTTGGTCAGATCAAAAAACCGAGGAGGGTATTTATTTATGCGAACCTTTCATTCTTTATCGAGAAAAAATGTTACGATTGCGTGCATCCTCATTGCGGCTCTGCTTCTTACCCCATTCACATTGTCCCCGTCTATTGCATCTGCAGCATCGGCATTTAATCAAATTGCAGTGTCGAGTTACAGCAGCCAGTCTGGTATCCAGCTCGAGGCTTCCAGTGAAGGCGGACAAAATGTTGGATTCATTGATAATGGCGATTATATCGCTTTTACTAACATGGACTTCGGTAGCGGAGCTAATTCCTTTCAAGCTCGTGTCGCAAGCAATGCAAGCGGCGGTAATATTGAAATTAGGCTGGACAGCTTAACAGGTACACTCGTAGGAACCTGCGCCGTACCCGGAACGGGCGGCTGGCAGAACTGGACAACACAAACGTGCAGTCTAAGTGGTAGCGCGAGCGGCGTGCATACGTTGTATTTGAAATTCACAGGAGGAAGCGGAAATCTCTTTAATATTCTATGGTTTAAATTTGCTGGCGGTCTATCAGCCTTCAACCAGATTGAAGCGGCCACATACAGCAGTCAATCCGGTATTCAAACAGAAGCCTCTAGTGAAGGTGGGCAAAATGTCGGTTGGATTGATAGCGGTGATTATCTTGCTTTCTATAGTGTTGATTTTGCTGGGGGAGCGAACTCCCTGCAAGCACGGGTTGCCAGCAATACGACTGGCGGCAACATTGAAGTAAGGCTGGACAGCTTGAGTGGCACTCTTGCTGGAACCTGTACCGTGCCCGGAACGGGCGGCTGGCAAAATTGGACGACCATAACGTGCGCTGTTGCCAACGTGACGGGGGTTCATAATCTTTATCTGAAGTTCACTGGAGGGGCAGGTAACTTATTTAATATTAAATGGTTTAAGTTCAGCAATACGACTCCAGTTACCGGAGGTGATGTCGTTGGTAAGCTGTTCGCAGGATATCAAGGCTGGTTTAGCGCTGCCGGTGATGGCTCACCGAATGGAAGCTGGATCCACTGGTCCAAGAACAGCAATGCACCGACCGCTAATTCGAATGTGAATTTCGAGCTATATCCGGACATTAGGGAGTATTCGAAGCTGTATCAGACGAATCTTGCGAACTTCGGTAATGGAACCCAAGCTAAGCTATTTTCCTCATATGATCAAGAAACGGTCAACAAGCACTTTGAATGGATGCAGACTTATAATATCAGCGGAGCAGCCCTGCAGAGGTTTGGAGCCGATGAAAGTGATACTCCGAACAATTGGAAGACGAACAGAGATAACGTTGCAGTAAAGGTTAAGAACGCCGCAGAAGCCTACAATCGCAAGTTCTATGTTATGTATGATATTACAGATATGAATGCGAGCAATTGGGCAAAAGCGGTTAAGCACGATTGGACGACGAATGTTGTGAACAATATGAAGTTAACGAGTTCTTCCGCTTATGCCAAGCAGAACGGGAAAACGGTCGTTTGCATTTGGGGTATCGGCTTTACCGATCGTCCTGGCACAGCTGCCGAGCATGCTGATTTAATCAATTGGTTCAAAAACCAAGGCGTGTACGTGATCGGTGGTGTTCCGACTTATTGGAGAACAGGCAACAATGATTCCAAGGCGGGCTTTATGAGCGTATATGAGTCGCTTGATATGCTTTCGCCGTGGTTCGTTGGACGCTTCGGACGCAACGGCCTCAGCGATGTGGACGCGTATAAGACAAACCAATATGGGCCGGATTTTACGTATACTCAGCTTCGTAACATTGCTTACCAGCCGGTTATCTGGCCGGGCTCTGCATGGTCGAATATGACGGGTGGACCACGGAATGAGAACCCGCGTCTTCATGGGGATTTCATGTGGAGACAGGCATACAACATGAAAGATCTAGGAATTAACACGGGATATGTAGCTATGTTCGACGAGTATGATGAGGGTACAGCTATTGCGAAAATTGCCGAGAATAGCTCGATGATCCCGACTAATCAATACTTTCTAACCTTGGATGCAGATGGTGTTTCCTTATCATCTGATTTCTATCTTCGGTTGGCAGGGGACATTAACAGACTGTTTAACGGACAAATTCCGTTGACGGTTAATCATCCTACGAGCCATCAGTAGAACGTAAGGAAGCGGCTCTCTGGTCAGTTCATTGACCCGGGAGCCGTTTTTTCTTGTTAAGAATAAAAAAGGATAGCAATATACCGGAAAGTTTAAAAACACCTCATGTTGAAGTTCTGGTAGAAATTATAAGATAACCTAGAAAATCGAAAATAAAGTCAGAGGGCATGAATAAATGAAAGCACTTACAAATAAGTGGTCGGTAAGGAGGTGGTAGGCTAGACCTCGGGAAAATTTTCGTCTCGAGGTAGCGGGCGGTACCGCAACCTAGTTCATGCAAGGGGCGAAAGCTCGAAAATGCAATTCGAAATGGTCATTCGTACTTAAACTAAAAGGAGTGTAGAAAATGAAAAAATCTATGTTGGTTCTATCAATGGCATTGGTATTATTCTTATGCAGCTCAGCGTTAGCGTTTGCGGCTATTAACCCTTACGGTAAAATTGCGCCAGCGGACAATTCGGAGCTTAACAGTGATTCGGGTAAATTCTCCGATGGTAAGGGTCCACGTGTTGAGGAAAATGAGAACAAAAACCTGGGATACATTATCGCAGGAAACTACGCGAAATTCAGCGGCGTAGATTTCGGTGCTGACGGAGCAGCGAAGGTTAAGATTGAACTCGCGACCCCGAATGCAGGAGGCTCGGTTGCTTTCTTAGTAGACGATCCTAAGGGTACACCTTTTGCTACTGTTAAATATGATCCTACAGGAGACTGGCAGAAGTATCAGTGGTTTGAAGCTCCAGTAACAGGACTAACAGGTGCACACGATCTTTACGTTGTATTCATTGAAGGCGACATTAACGTTCGTGCCGTTCAATTCGAAGCAGCTGGTGGCGGCGGAGCGGCTGCTGCTAATCCGGCGACAGGTGATAACGGCGTTATGCTTTATGTGATGCTAGCAGCCGGTGCTGCTGCAGCAATGTTCCTGTCCAGGAAGACATTCGCGAAGCAGCAATAAACGGTTCAATCCTGCTAACTGCATATTATTCGATGACAAGCGGAAGTCCCGAAGCCATGATGATGGCGGAGGGACTTCCCTTTGTAGACGAAAAGGTGAGGTCTCAATGAGGACAATATACGATAGGTGGATAAGAAAGAGTGTGTTTGCAGTTGGGGCAATTGTGCTTCTATTTTCCATGGTTAAGGTAGGAGCTTACTTACAGGACGGTTATAAGAATCGTAAAACCTATGCGGAAATTAGGAATGTTTACTACGAGCCTGTTAGGGTACAACAGCTTTCTTCACTACCTAAGCCGTCTGAGCCAATAGCTCAACCTCAACCCTCAACTGCACCCCTAGAGAAGAAATTCAATGTCAGGTTCACGGACTTAGTAAAGAGGAATGAGGATATCGTAGGCTGGATTACAATCGAGGGCACGAGAATCGATTACCCCGTTACGCAAGGGGAGGACAATGAGTTTTATTTGGAGCATGACGTTAACAAGGAAGAGAACGTGGCTGGCAGTATTTTTATGGATTATAGGAATAATGTTGGGGGATTTAATCGGAATTTTATTATTTATGGGCACGACATGAAGAACAAGACGATGTTTGCAGATTTAGTAGGCTATGAAAGCAGATGGAATTTTGAAAATAAGGCGACTATCGAATTCGATACCATCTATGGAACCGGAAAATGGATCATTTTTTCGGCTTATACGACGGATTCTTCATTCGATTATATAAAGACGGATTTCGCATCAGATGAGGAGTATGGTGCTTTCTTAAATGAGGTGAAGGAGAAATCTCTTCATCATTCGGACGTAGAGGTGAGCTCTAAGGATACCATTCTTACTTTGTCCACATGCTCCTCGGCTTTCGAGAATGCACGCTTCGTCGTTCACGCTAAGCTTATAGATCAGAATGGAGATTAGCTAGGAAAGAACGGGAAAATTCAATATCACCTCATTAAGAATCGCGTGTCATTTCTATAGACTTGTAAGTATCTTCATTATCTATTTTCTCAGTGTAGCGAGGTGTAGCTTTGGCTTTCATAACCGTTGAAACATTAACAAAGCAGTTCAAGCGACAGATTAGAAGATCAGGCTCTATGGGCGCGTTTAAGGATTTCGTGGCGCCGCGGTATGAATTAAAGGAAGCGGTAAGAGACGTTAGCTTCCAGATTAACAAGGGAGAGATCGTTGGCTACATTGGACCTAATGGAGCAGGGAAATCCACGACGATTAAGATGATGGTTGGCATTCTGGTACCAACAGCCGGAAGGATAGAGATCGGTGGGCTGGCCCCCTATGATAACAGATTGGAAAACTCTCGAAAAATCGGTGTTGTTTTCGGGCAACGGACGCAGCTGTGGTGGGATATTCCAGTTATCGAAACCTACAAGCTCATGCAGTATATTTATAAAATTTCCAATGAGCAATATGAGCATAATATTCGTCAATTTTCTGAAATTCTAGGCATCGACGAATTTATGTACACGCCTGTCAGGCAGCTAAGCCTCGGTCAACGTATGCGTGCGGATTTATGTGCAGCACTGCTGCATAATCCCGAAATTCTTTATCTAGACGAACCAACCATTGGCTTGGACGTTGATGTAAAGGAGCGTGTACGAGGGTTTATTAAGGAGGTGAACCGAACTCGAGAAACGACTGTCATTCTTACTACACACGACACGTCCGACCTCGACAAGCTTTGCTCAAGAGTGATGGTCATTGACCAGGGAGAGCTTATGTATGACGGTGAATTGGACTATCTCAAGCGTAACTATTCCAAATGCGACATTTTGACCATAGAAACAGAGAGTGAAATGCCTGAGCAATGGCTTCGGGAGAGATTTAATGATGCATATACACGTGAAGGACGGAAGTGTCACATTCGTATCGAGCAGGAGCAGGAAAGCTCAGCTGATTGTATTGCATGGTTCATTCATAACAGCCGGGTTAAGGACGTGCAAATCCGTCAGACCGATATCGATGAGGTGATCCGAAACCTGTACCAAACCTTCAAGCAAGCAGAGCGGGAGTAGTGATGTTATGAGGCTCTATCGTGAAGTGATTGTTAGATCGTTCCAAAGCCATGCGGCCTATCGAATGGAAGTGTTCACCAAGATCATATCCTGCTTGTTCGCAATACTAATCCAAACCGCGATATGGCGAGCGTTGTACGAGAGAGAAAGCGAGCATATGACCCCTCTAGGAGGCATCTCCATGCAGGAAATGCTTACTTACTCTATACTCAGCGCTTGCGTATATCTTCTGATTGGTAATTCTATGATTGACAGGCTAGGCTCCAAAATCCAATCCGGTGAGATTGCTATGGATTTGATTAAACCTATTCCTCTGACTCGATATATGTTCGCGGAATCCGGGGGGCAGACGTTGTTTCGCATGGTGTTTGAGATGATCCCCATTCTTGTCTTTGGAATGGTGCTTTATGGTTTTGTTTTGCCGTCTGTAGCTAATTTCGCCATGTTTATCCTGTGTCTGTTCAACGGAATAATCATCTATTATCTGATGTCTTTTATATGCGGGCTCTTCGCGTTCTGGTACTTGATTTCATGGCATACCCAATCTATTTTCCAAATTGTCATGGCTTTGTGCTCCGGTTCGTTGCTGCCTCTTTGGTTTTTCCCAGAATCGTTCTCTAAGGTTGTAAGCCTGCTTCCTTTCCAGCTCGTGTTCTATGGACCAATCTCTGTATTCCTGGGCAAACGAACGCTGGAGGAAGAACTGACCATTGTGGGGATGCAGCTGCTGTGGATTGGGATTCTGAGCCTGATTCTGAAAATGGTATGGGTGAAAGCATTGAGGAAGCTCGTTATACAAGGAGGCTGACATGCACGGAATCAGATTGTATACGCGATTTATAATCGTTTATTTGAAAACAAAGATAGAGTACGACCACTTCTTTGTGGTAATGGATTTTGTGCTGAACACCATATCCCCCATTATGAATGTAGCCTTGCTCTGGCTAATGCTACACCGCTTCAATAACATAGCCGGCTGGAGCTTCGATCAGCTGTTATTTCTGTATAGTCTCAGTCATCTTGCGTATATGATATGCGCCATGTTTATATGGAATCCGACGAGGGAGCTACAGGAGCTCGTGCGTACGGGTGGGTTTGATAGCTATTTAACCCGGCCGATTCATCCGATTACTTACCTCATCATGCGCCAGTTTTCTCACGGTCACTTTTTTGGCTTATTTATTTCCTTTTGCATGTTATTTTACAGTGTTAGGCAGTTGGATTTACCAGTTACTGTGTGGAGCGTCCTGAGCCTGATTTCCCTTGTCATAGGTGGGGCGTTAATCTATGGTGCGTTTATGCTCGCATGCGGGAGCTTGTCCTTCTGGTTTATTAAGACGGAATCGATTTACAATCTCGTTGTTTACGATCTTAGATCAATTACTCAGTATCCCTTGTCTCTCTATAGTAAGGCGATAAAAGCTATTTTATTATTCGTAGTTCCTTATGGCTTCGTTAACTATATACCAGCTAAGGGGGTACTGTTTCCGGAAAAAACGGTATGGCCTGCAGAGCTACAGTTGCTTATGACGCCGCTGCTTGGAGTAGTCTTGTTTTCAGCAGCGCTTCTGTTTTTCAAATTTGGGATGAGAAGGTACCAGAGCACGGGAAGTTAGGCCTAAGGTAATCTGGAAAGGAGAGGATATAGCAGTTAAATGAAGCAGGGCACAATTGTAATGGATGTTCATGAAAGCGCTATCGTAATTATCTATTATTCAAGGAGGAGTATATGATGAAGAAGACTACGCTTGGCAGAATGCTAAAGATTATCGGTGTAACTATGTTCGCTCTTAGCAGCTTGAGTATTTCGAATTCGATGATTGGCGTTGTAAGTGCTAGTCCAACAAGTCATTCTTATAACACAAGTACAGGAACATTAAATGTGGATTACGCGAATTACCTTTCCAAGCACGATATTGTGTTCAACTCTCCCGTTACCGTGCCTAAGAGTGGACTAACCGTAGGTAATGGGCGGGTTGGCGCTATGGTCTGGAATACCTCTGGAGGGCTAACGATGCAGGTGTCGGGAGTCGACGCCTCGCAAGAAGGCTTCGCTTCTCAGGGCTTAGTTAATCTCTACACCAACCCTGGATTAGATACAAGCTATTCCTCTTATCAGCAAAGGCTATCCCTATACGATGGCTTGGTTACAACCAAGTACGACTCGAATCGCACAGTTACGATTATGGGGTCTCCTAACTCAGAGGTCATCGGCATCCATGTGGAGGATTCTCGCTCCGGCGTAGCTAATGTTTCGCTGGATTTAAGCCTTTGGGACGTAAGTACGTTCAGTGGCGGAGATGTACCAGACATTAATACTTGGCGTAACGTCTCGACCTTCGCGGATCCCACTGTCGTTGGCTTGAGCCGTGGGCAGACCGATGCGAACAATTTTGGCTACACGCTTGCTGCAACCGTCGAAGGGGCAAGCTTCACGACTCAGACCGTCGATTCGAAGAAAGTTAGATTGAACATTACGCCTTCTTCCAGCTACACGATCTGGATCGCTTCTGCTAGCAGGCTCAATGCTCCTAGCAACAACTCGGTCAATCAGGCTAAGACGGTTTTGAATGGGGTCAAGACCACCGGATATACATCAACACTTGCAGCATATAAGAGCTGGTGGCATGACTTCTGGGGAAAATCGTTTGTTCAATATTCTAATACTAATGGTGATGCCGACTATCTAGAAAACTTCTACTATTTGAGCACCTACATGATAGCAGCAGGAAGTTACGGTAACTATCCGTTTCATTTTATTAACGGCGTATTCAGTGCAGTGAACGATAATGACAGCGGCAAATGGAGCAACGCCTACTGGTACTGGAACCAAAGGGATGTTTATCATTCGTTCCTAGCTTCCAACCATCCAGAAATGGTGAATACCTTTAATAACCTTTACAGCCGTAATTTTGCCGCCTTAAAAGCCTACACGATGACGAGGTACGGCATAGATGGCATTTGGGTGCCGGAGACGATGGGCTGGGATGGCAATGCGAGAGGTACAATCTATAGCGATTATACGAAGGATACTCTCTCCACAGCAGCAGAGGCAGCGCTTAATATGTATTCGCAGTACAAATACACTAACGATTCTAACTATTTAAGCAATACGGCATATCCTTTTATGAAGGAAGCTACTAAGTTCTATGCAGGGAAGCTTTCTTATAACAGCAGCACCGGAAAATATTATATGGCTTCTTCCAACGTACACGAGCAGCATTGGGGCGTTCAGAACGCGATAACAGATCTAGCAGCGGTAAGAGCCTTGTTTCCAGTTGCGATTAAAACAAGTCAGGATCTCGGGCTTGACGCAACCTTGCGCACCCAGTGGCAGAACATCTTAAACAACCTGGTTGCTTATCCGATTGATCCAAGTAACTCCGCCAAATATTTCCCACACACTCCACCGTTGTCCCAGAATCGCAATAATGAGAACGTTGTGCTTGAGCTGGCGTGGCCTTATAGTGTAAGCGGGATTGGGGCAGCGGATCAACAGATGCTCATTAACAATTACAATAGCCGGCCATACCCATATGGCTCGAACAATGTGTGGGATCCTGCTCCGATTCAAGCAGCAAGGCTCGGCCTTGGCGATGAAACCTTTAGTGGGATGAAAATAATGCTCCAGAAGTATCAGGATTATGCGAATGGTCGAACTACGAATACGAACGGTGAGTTTGAGTACATTGGCGTACACTTGATTGCAATGAATGAATCATTGCTTCAGAGCTACAACGATAAGATTCGGGTGTTCCCGGCTGCACCGAGTGATTCTACATTTAACGGGAAGTTTACTCTTCTGGCTAGTGGAGGATTCTTGGTCAGCTCCGAGAAGGAAGCTAACGAGATTAAGTATGTAGGTGTAAAAAGCTTGTATGGGAAAAATGCGACTGTTATTAACCCTTGGGGTACGCAGTCCGTGCAGGTGAGAAGAGTATCAGATAACGCGATTATCCTAACCTCGTCGGCTGGTGAGCTTAATTTCGCGACTGGAGCTAATCAAGCCTATGTCGTGGAAAGAACAGTTAAGCCTCTTGGAAATTACACCTATCAGGCTTTGACTGGAACAGTTAACAATACACTAAGATCAGCTACCTTGAATGGAGTGGTGAAGACACTTGGATCAGCCGCCGCTTATTCGGGAGCTATGCCAACCTTCTATACGAATAGCAATTACGGTGGGACGGGGGTATCCTTGCCGCCAGGCAGCTATAGCATCGCACAGATGGTAGCGGCGGGAATTCCTAACGATGATATATCCTCAATAAGGGTGCCTGCTGGTATTACTGTTGTGGCTTATGGAGATGGTGCTTTTGATGGGCCATCTTGGACATTTACGTCTGATCAGCCGAATTTGGTAAGCGTGGGATGCGATAACACGATCTCGTCCTTTATTATTACGGCAAGTGGTGGCGGTGGAGGAGGAACTCCGCCTGTCGGAGGAGCACCGATCGGCTCGACAATAACCTTCAAGGCGACGGTGAACGGAAAGTTCGTCACAGCTGAGAATGCTGGTGCGAGCGCTTTGATCGCTAACCGTGCAACGGCAGGGGGCTGGGAGCAGTTTGCTGTTGAGGATGCTGGCGGGGGAACTATTGCACTGAAAGCACAGATCAACAGCAAGTACGTCACAGCAACGAGCTCAGGGGCAGGTAACCTGATTGCCCAAGCGAGCACGATTGGGAGCTGGGAGAAGTTCCGTTGGATTGATAATGGTGATGGCACGTTCTCACTTCAATCAGCAGGCAACAACCAATACGTCTGCGCAGATAACGCGGGCGTAGCCTCCTTAATCGCCAACCGCGCAGCAATCGGCCCTTGGGAGAAGTTCCAGCTCCCTTGAAAGGGAGAGGATGAGGGCAGCAGTGGAGGAAATTACTGGCTATGGTTATGGGTGGGAATTGCAGTTATAACAAGCCTAGTCATAGCTGCAGGCATCTGGTTACTCCGCCGCTCGAAGTAGGGTATGCTGCAGGTATCTAGTCACGCCTCCGCCCGATCAGGGTATAATTGTTAATTGGAATAAAATTTGTTATGATTAGTGGAGAAATACTGATTGACTGCGAACTGACTCCGCAACTGGGTGAAGCGTCAACAGCGGACCCAACTGAAAACTTTTTTATTGAACGCGCGTGAAGCACACGCCGCTAGCTCCTTTTTATGGGAGCTGGCGGCGTTTTTATTTTATTAAGGAGGCGATGAGAATGTTTGAGAAGGAATTCGAGAATTTATTAAAGGACCAGATTAGAGGTGCAAGCGGTCAGCGTTTGGAGATGCTTCAAAGGGATTTGACGGGGACTAGAAAAATGCTAGAGGTTCTATACCCGGTGTTAGGAACCTTGGATGGGCTGATTCTTGAATATGAAATGGTGAGCTTTTCTGGGGTTAAGATATACGGCGACGTAGTTCATCTTGATCTCCGAATCTGGTTCGAGGAAGAAAACTTCTTGACTCATGCCGAGCTCATTACTAGAGATCGGTTTACTTTTGAAAGAAGCAGGGTTCGATCTGTCACTATATCCGATTATATGTATTTCCCCTACAGTCGGGACGAACTCGAGAAGAAGCCAGAATTTTGCCAGCGCAATCTGCATGAGCTACTAGCACGAACCACGAATTCACAGTATATTGAGCTTCTCAAACTCCCAGTGTATGAACGTGAGGTACTACGTTGCGCACTACTCCGTGATAAAGCATTTCTGTTAGCGGATGCCTGCGAATGGCTTAATGTAACGAAAGAAACATGCAGAAAGATACTACGAACGTTAGAGACCAAATGCTATATCAGTCTTGTCGGCGGTGGCCCACTAAGATGTCATGGTTTTATAATAACACCTAAAGGAGCTTCTCTCTTTCATCGCTTTAGCATATAGCATGCTCGGGCCCGGGGTATACGAAAAATCGAGCTGCAGTGTCTCGGGGAGGCACGAATGGATGAGATGTACGATAATTTCGAGCAACTGGGTCACGAGGAGGCACGAATGGAGGGAGATGCTCGAAATTATCGAGCAATGGGGTCACGAGGAAGCACGATTCTAGGTAGATGTACGATAATTTCGAGCAATTGGGTCATGGGAAGGCACGACTGGAGTGAGATACTCGAAATTATCGAGCAACGGGGTCACGAGGAGGCCCGGTAGGAGGTAGATGCACGATAATTTCGAGCAACGGGGTCACGAGGAGGTACGAATGGAGGTAGATGTACGATATTTTCGAGCAACTGGGTCGTGGAGAGGTATGAAAGGAGTGAGAAGTAAGATAATTTCGAGTAACTGGGTCATGTGGAGGTACGAAAGGAGAGAGATGTACGATAATTTCGAGCAACGGGGTCGTGGAGAGGTATGAAAGGAGTGAGAAGTAAGATAATTTCGAGTAACTGGGTCATGAGGAGGCACGAAAGGAGGTAGATGCACGATAATTTCGAGTAACTGGGTCATGTGGAGGTACGAAAGGAGAGAGATGTACGATAATTTCGAGCAACTGGGTCACGGGAAGGCACGAATAGAGGAAGATGTACGATAATTTCGAGCAACGGGGTCACGAGGAGGCACGAATGGAGGTAGATGTACGATAATTTCGAGCAACTGGGTAACTGGGAGGCACGAATGGAGGGTGATGCTCGAAATTATAGAATAACGTTGTTGCAAATTTAAGCTTCCTGAGTGAACTACACATATGGGTTGGCAGACAGGTATGTGTAGTTCACTCAGTAAGTCTGGAGAAGAGAAGGGTTCGTGTGCGAACGAACCACACATATGGCAGACAGGTATGTGTAGTTCACTCAGCAAGTCTGGAGAAGAGAGGGGTTCGTGCGTGAACGGACTAGTAACGATCGGATGCAGATGTACGATAATTTCGAGCAACTGGGTCAGAGTGGAGGTACGATTGGAGGGAGATAGGTAACGAGATAGGAATCGCCTGTAAACGTTAAGATTAGCTTATTTCGGTGAAAGCGCCTATTAGGTAAACTGTTGTAAATTGTTAAACTTAACCGCCGACTAAGGGAGCCGATTATGCTTACAAACACGAAAGCCAAGGTAATTTTCAGCCTATCGTTGCTTGTTATCATCTTGCTTTTATCAGGAGCCTATTACTACTGGTTTGCCTCTTCACCAACCGAGAAATCCAAAAGCTTCAAGGTGCTCGTATTTAGTAAGACGGAAGGCTTCCGCCACGATTCTATACCCGCAGGCCTAGTGGCTATCCGGCAGCTAGCGGCTGAGCACCAATTCCAAGTCGATGCCACAGAGGACTCATCGAAGTTCACAGCTGATGGGTTGTCTCCCTATGCGGCTGTCATCTTTCTCAATACGACTGGGGATGTGCTGAATGCTGAGGAAGAGGGTGCTTTTCAGTCCTATATAGAGTCTGGGCGGGGATACGTTGGTATTCATTCTGCATCTGATACGATGCATTCCTCTGCGTGGTATATGAGCCTGGTAGGAGCGATGTTTACGGATCATCCTGCTTTCGCAGCAGGAACTGTGAAGGTGGCGGATAAGGTGCATCCTTCCACTGCTTCATTGCCATCGAATTGGCAGCGATCGGAGGAATGGTACAATTTTCTGCAAAACCCAAGAGGAAATGTTCATGTTCTAGCTACCGTAGATGAGAAATCTTACATGGGCGGGAAAATGGGCTATGATCACCCAGTATCCTGGTGTCAGGAGGTTAGTGGAGGAAAGTCATGGTATACGGCATTGGGGCATGCCCCGGAAAGCTATAGCAAGGATCCCACATTTCTGGAGCACATACTCGGCGGAATTCAGTGGGCTGCAGGTCAAGCGGAGGGTGATTGCTCAGCTACTGTATATACCGACACCAATTACCAGAAGCAGGAGCTGCTAACTGGTGTTCAAGCTCCAATGGGCTTTGATTTTGCTCCTGACGGAAGAATGTTCTTCATAGAGATCAATGGGAAGGTTAAGGTGTATTCCCCGGTCACAGAATTGGCTACCGAAGTTGTTTCTCTGGACATTGTTAGCGGGAATGAGCAGGGCGTTCTAGGGATTGCACTAGACCCGGAATTCGCAAAAAATAATTGGCTATACCTCTTCTATAGTCCAGCTGGGGCGGATAATGAGGATCGAATTTCACGTTTTACCGTTAAAGGGGACAAAATCGATAAAGCAACAGAGAAAATCGTCCTTCGTGTTCCAACACAGAGAACAGAGTGCTGCCATCATGGAGGTGATTTGGAATTCGGCGCTGACGGTAACTTGTATCTGTCCACTGGTGATAATACAAATCCGTTTGCATCTGACGGATATGCCCCCATTGATGAAACGGCGGGTCGCTCGGCTTGGGATGCCCAGAGATCAGCAGGCAACACCAAGGATCTGCGCGGTAAAATATTGCGGATAAAGCCCAAGCCAGACGGAACCTATACAATACCAGAGGGGAATCTCTTCTCTGATGGCTCAGGTAGTCCAGAAATCTATGTCATGGGTACGCGTAACGCTTTTAGATTCAGTGTGAGCCCTTTTGATAATACCGTATACTGGGGTGATGTAGGACCCGATGCTGGTGTAACCACTATGTCACGCGGACCGAAGGGCTACGACGAGTTCAATCAGGCCAAGACGGCTGGCAATTACGGCTGGCCCTATTGTATAGGGAATAACAAGGCTTATGTAGACTATGATTTTGCTACGCATTCCCTTGGCAAACCGTACAATTGTGATTCTCTGACGAACGATTCACCGAACAATACCGGAGCGCGAAGCTTACCACCAGCGAGAGCGGCACTCATCTATTATCCTTACGGTCCGAGCCCTGAGTTTCCGGAAATAACGGACAGCACGGGGCGAACCGCTGCCGCAGGTCCCGTCTACAAATACGACAAGAGCAATGCTAATGAGTTCAAAATGCCTGCTTATCTGGATAAGTCACTAATCATTTATGATTTTTCTAGGCAATGGTTTAAGGAAGTCAAATTAGATGAGCAGGGTAATTTACTAAAAATTAATCCCTTCCTATCTAACATGAAATTTGATCATCCCATTTATGCGAAAATCGACAAGGACGGCAGCCTGTATATTGCGGAGTATGGAACCGGTGGCTCAGATGGGAAAATATCAAAGATACTGTATACAGGTGCGGCGGGTAACCAAGCCCCGAACGCTCAGGCGACTGCGAGTGTCACGAATGGCTTGGCTCCTCTTGAAGTTTCCTTTACGGCAGATAAGAGCTATGACACAGATAAGGATCCATTAACATTCTCATGGGATTTTAATGGCGATGGTAAAGAAGATTCTAATCTGCCTAATCCAAGCTTCATCTATAAGAAAAACGGAAATTATAATGCCAAGGTGACTGTCTCAGACAATAAAGGTAACTCATCCTCGGTCATTATCCCAATAACGGTAGGGAACAATGCGCCTGTCGTAACAATTACGTCCCCTACTAAGCGAGGCTTCTTCGCATGGGGAGACAAAATAAGCTACACGGTAACGGTCACTGATGCAGAGGATTCCACTATTGATTGTGCGAGGGTCAAGGTGACACCAGCGTTGGGGCATGATGAACATTCACATCCAAGTCCTACGCAGACGGGCTGCACAGGTACCTTCGAGACGGTCTTCAGTGATACCAATATTGAGAATACGTTCTTTTACTTGACCGCTAGCTATACCGACAATGGTGCTGGAGAAGCAGCGCCATTGACAGGGGCCTCCACGATCGTGCTTCTGTCGAAGGATCGTCAGGCTGAGTATTACGATAATTGGAGCGGTGGGAAGCTGCAGACTGAGAATACCGCAGATGTCGGGGCTGGCCGAAATCTAGGCTTTATTGAAAACGGGAGCTGGCTGTCCTACAAGGATATTAACCTCGAAGGCATAAGCGGTATTAGCGCAAGAGTCTCATCGGCTGGTTCAGGCGGAACGATAGAGGTTCGAGCAGATTCGATTTCAGGACCTTTATTGGCGACATTAAAAATTCCCGTGACGGGTGATTGGCAGAAATGGGTGGATGTTAAAGAAGAGCTGAACAATGTTCCATCGGGAGAGCATAATTTATTTTTCGTGTTCAGTGGGGGATCAGGTTATTTGTTCAATGTTAATAAATTCGACTTCATAGGAAATGGAATCGCAATGAAAACCAAATAAAGCTATAACAAAATGCCTCCAAGCCCGCACATTGGGTTTTGGAGGCATTTTAATATCACTGGGTTCCGGAGGCATTTACTATGGAGAACATCATTTAATGAGCCTTTTATATCAAACAATTACCTCGAATTCTACTGAAGCTTTAATTAGTTCCGAGCTTGATCCAATCATCACTCTGAAGCTACCGGGCTCCACGATCCATTTTCCATCTCGTCCATATAGCTTGAGCTCTTTGGGCGTCAGAGTAAACGATAGACTTGTTTTCTCTCCTAGCGGCAGATGAATTCTCTTGAACTTTTTCAATTCCTTTTCTGGTCTGGCAATCGAACTGACCACGTCGCACAGGTAGAGCTGGACGACTTCATCCCCAGCCATTTGCCCGGTGTTCGTGACGTCGATTGATACATTGACTTCTTCCTCTTGCGAAATACGTGTGGAGCTGATCTGAATGGAGGAATATTCGAAGGTCGTATAGCTTAAGCCATGACCAAAGGAGTATAGTGGTTTATTGTCACCTTCCACGTATTGAGTCGTTCCTCCACGTCGGCGGTTGTAATAGACAGGAATTTGGCCAATAGTGCGCGGGAATGAGATTGGAAGCCTCCCTGCTGGATTGTAGTCACCGAATAGAACTTCTGCAATCGCGTCCCCCCCATTTTCTCCAGGATACCAGGCTTCCAAGATAGCAGGTATATGCTCGGCTTCCCAGCCAAGTGTAATAGGTCTGCCGTTCTGGAGCACAAGTACAATTGGTGTGCCGGTAGCATGAATAGCCTTTAACAACGTAAGCTGAGCTCCAGGGAGATCGAGACTAGATCGATCTGTGCCTTCTCCACTTGTTCTATGTGAGTCCCCAAGGGCAACGATAGCGATGTCTGATTGCCGGGCTATTTGGACCGCATCCTGTATGCCTTCAATAGCGTAGCTCCAGCCTAATAAAGCGGATACGCCATCAGCATCCTTACAATATTCCACGCGAATGTCATATTCATGGCCGGCGTACAGCATGACAGGGACGCTTTGAGTTGCGTTTTTTCCCTCACCCCAACCATCCACAATTAGATTTCCGTCTAACCAAAGTCTCATGCTATCTCTACTTACGGTACCGATGTAACCGGAGACATCTTGCTTAGGCACAAGCTTGCCCGTCCAGCGAACGGAAAAATGAAACGTATCAATGCTCTGATCGGGTTTCGTAATAACCCAATTGAAGTTAATAAAGGAATCAATTTTAGTTAATACGGGACACCCTTCAAGCTTCGGATTGTTAAAATATTCGCCGAGCAAGCCTGAATTACCACATCCATCTGAGAAGCTGCCAATTGGGATCGCATCAAGCTCGTCTTCAAGAATTCCGGTTCCCTTAGCGAATAGAATCGTTGTCTCAGGTGAGACGAGCTTGCCAATTCCTTTCAACAAGGTTACGGGCTCAAATCCTTCAATATAAGGGGTGTAGTCTCCTAATCTGACAACATCCGCGCTCGGTCCAATGACAGCGATTGTAGAAATACTCCTTCTGAGGGGGAGGAGGTTTTGGTCATTTTTTAAGAGCACAATGCCTTCTCGTGCAGCTTGAAGGGAGATATCTGTGTGCTGCTTGCTTCTAACAACGCTCTTATAAAGCTCTGGCTCCGTATAGGGCTTCTCAAATAAGCCAAGCATGAATTTTACCCTAAGCACACGACTAGCGGCTAGGTTAACCGTCTCGATGGGGAGCTCTCCGCTCTCTACCATATCAATAATAGCGTTCTGATAAAGCTCATGCGGAAAATCATAATATTGCATATCCGTGCCTGCCACTAAGGCCTGACGTATGGCTTCCTTCTCAGAGCTTGCTGTAAAATGAGCTGTTTTTAGTCGAGCAATTGCACCAAGGTCTGATCGAACAAAGCCTGGCATACTCCATTGTCCTCTTAACATGTCTGTCAGAAGGCTGCTATCTGCTGCGCAGGGTATGCCGTCTATTGAATTATAAGAGCACATCGCATTAACAGCGCCGCCCTCGACGAAAGCAGCTTCAAATATGGGCATGTAGTAGGTTTCAATATCATTGCGCCCGATTGAGCTAGGGGAATGGTTAAGCCCGCTCTCGGGGATACCATGTACGGCAAAATGCTTCGGTTCTGCAATGATACTCCGATCCGATGCTAGATCATCTCCCTGCAAGCCATGGACCATAGAGACAGCCATCCGACTGGCTAAGTGAGTATCCTCACCGAATGTTTCCTCTACCCGCCCCCATCTTGGCTCACGTGCCAGATCCAGTACAGGTCCGAAGCTCTCATGAATACCGAAGCTGCGGGTTTCTGCTGCAATGCTCTTTCCAATTTCTTCGACGATGTCCGGATTCCAGGTAGAGGCCATCATAATAGCATGTGGAAATATCGTACAGCCGGGGCGGAGTAACCCATGTATTGCTTCCTCGCTAAACAGAATAGGTATGCCAAGACGAGTTTGCTCGACCGCATACCTCTGCAGCTGATTATTGACCTTAGTAGTTCCGTACAGGTCATGTATACAGCCGACACCGTCCTCCCCAACGATATCCATAACCTTTTCCCATAAAATTTTAGCGTCTTTAGCCATGACCGTATTCATGCGGGGATGGCTGCTACTCATAAATGAAGCACCAAAATATTGATCGAGCTGCCGGACCTTTTCCTTCAGAGTCATTTGGGATAGAAGATCGGTTATTCGATCTTCCACAGGCGCATTGGGATCGCGAAAACCGACCGTTTCTTTTACGATGTCAATCATTTGTGGTTCCCCCTTTCAAGTGATGGAAACGCAATCTTGGTTACTCAGAATGTATCAATTCAATGTCTGCTTGCCTAATTAACTTAAATATAGAAAAAAACCCCCGACATTTCTTGTCAGGGGTTGAGAATGAGTAGTCATTTTTTGCTGCGGACCTGGGATGGTGTGCAGCCGTTCACCTTTTTAAACACTCGATTAAACGTTTCAATGCTATTAAAGCCCGAGCAATAGGCAATATCAGTAACAGATTGTTCCTCTCTCAACAGTAAGCGCATGGCAATGTTTGCTCTAAAGGTATTGACGTAGTCCACAAAGTTGGAGCCGGTTGCAGCCTTGAAAAACCTAGAAAAGTAAGAAACACTGAACCCCGCTACATCAGCAGCGCTCTGCAAAGTAATCTCGGAGCCGTAGTCTGATTCGATATATTTTAACACCTTATCTAATCGTTCAAGCTGCTCCAGACGCTTCGTCTTTTCGTGCTGAGAGAAGGCTTCCATTGGGAGATGTCTAATGATGGAGGCGGCTATATCACTAATTCTAGCTTTATATATTAGTTCATGTCCTGTTAGGTTCGTTTCCCACTCGTTAAGAATGCCAACAATGTGGGTCTTAATCCAAGCATGAAGACTCATCTTCGAGTCGAATGGGATAGAAGAATCGGGCTTGAGATGAGGAAACATAAAACGGTGACCAAAGATTAAATCGGCGTAAGTATCGAAAACAGACTTCCCCAATTGCAGGATGATTTTACGGCATCCTTGTGGATTGGGCAAGTAATGATGCACCTCGCATGAGCTGATAAACAAAATATCCCCCGCATCTAAAGAATAGACAATTTCGTTAATCCCGATCTGCATTTGCCCATCAATGACATAGACAATTTCTATTTCCTGATGCCAATGAGTGGGAAAGCCTTCCTCAAGAGTGCTCACTATGATCTTAAGCGGATTGCTTAATTGAAGAGATATTTTCTCATGCCATGGATTCATAGTTTTTTCTCCTAGGAAAGGTGATATTATCCATTAGTTTAGCTTAATTGGGGGATAGCGACAAGGGGAGTATGGGCAGCAGCATGATAGAAGTCAGAATGCTAGAGGAGGCTAATATTTGACTGCAAAAGCCAAGTTTCACTCCTGTTTTGCCTGCTCGGGAGTACGGTAACATGGATGATAGCAAGAGTAATCATAGAAAATGCGAGAGGTGAGAATAGGTGGGAAGCATCACATTCAGCCATGTGTTCAAACAATACAAAGGGGAGTCGCGCCCGGCCGTTAACGACTTCCACCTGTCCATTGAAGAAGGGGAATTTCTAGTTTTAGTCGGTCCCTCCGGCTGCGGCAAGTCGACAACACTGCGAATGCTTGCGGGTCTCGAGGAAATTAGCGCCGGGGAATTGTATATCGACGATAAATTTATGAATTATGTCTCTCCGAAGGATCGTGATATCGCGATGGTATTCCAGAATTACGCGCTATATCCGAACCTGTCGGTCTATGACAATATCGCGCTTGGACTTAAGCTGCGCAAAACGCCGAAATACGATATCGAGCTAAGAGTGAATAGAGTAGCTAAGGTTCTGGAAATATCTCATTTACTTGATCGCAAGCCTAGCCAGCTGTCAGGTGGACAAAAGCAGCGTGTTGCATTAGGGAGGGCAATTGCTCGTGAGCCACAAGTATTCCTCATGGACGAGCCGCTATCTAATCTGGACGCTAAGCTGAGAGCTCAGACTCGAGCGGAGCTTATAAAAATTCAAAGCGATCTTAAACGTACGACCGTATATGTTACTCATGATCAAGTAGAAGCCATGACGATGGGTACTAGAATCGTTGTTATGAAGGATGGAGTCATTCAGCAGGTCGCTCCGCCGAAGCAGCTTTATGATGAACCAGCTAATCTGTTCGTCGCGGGATTCATTGGCTCGCCTCAAATGAATTTCATTGAAGGCAACGTCACTCTGGAGGAAGGACGCTATTATTTCTCCAACAAGCGAATGAAGCTCTTACTACCACGGTCATATGATTCTTCATTCGAAAAATTAACCCGTGCAGTCCGTAACGTTATTCTGGGTGTTCGACCGGAAAATGTTCTATTAAAGCCGTTCGAGCCTGATGATGATGATGAGAATGGGTTTGCGATGTCAGTTGTGCAGATGACAGAGGTAACTGGAGCTGATTCATACGTGTACGTTACCGTTGGTGACTCAAAAGTTATCGCACGTACCGACCCTGAATCTATCTATCTTAAGGACGATAAGCCTGCAATTGGATTCAATATGGGTAAGCTTCACTTCTTTGACGTGAGCACAGGAGTATCACTAGCGGCTGGAGGAGATGGAGGATGAGGAGGATCAAATTTCCTCGATCTACCCTTCGTCTCCTGTTGGCAGCAATTGTCTTATTCGGAGCGTTTCGATGGATTTCCGGCTCCGATCCTGTCATTTACGCAACAACGATTAATGCTTCAGATTTGCTTTCGTACAAAGACAATAAGGTTACACAGCCCTACGCCAAGCTCATTAATAGTACTCCCGATGCTGGAAAGCCGGGAAAAGAACAGCCAATCCCAATAAATGCAACACAATACGCAAAGGCGTCAACTGAAGCCTCGCTCTCCAAAGACGCGGAGGGTGCTGCGTTGAACTGGAGCAACTCCCAAGGATGGGTGGAATGGACCTTTAATGTGGCCAATGCCGGATGGTATGAGCTGCATATGGACTATAACCCTCTCGAAGGAGGGAACTCCGCAGTCGTTCGTGGCGTGCAGATTGATGGGCGCTTTCCTTTCCTAGAATCGGAAAACCTTGAGCTTGAGCGCCTATGGAAGGATGCTAAGTATCCGTATGATCGCAATGAAATCGGCATGCAGATTCGACCGCAGCAGACGGAAATTACCGGATGGAAGACAAAGGCTTTATCTGATTTCTCGGCTTCCTCTGAGCCCCTTCTTTACCGGCTGGAGCAGGGTGAGCATACGTTGCGTCTTATCGGAGAGAGAGAGCCGGTTGCTTTAAGGAACCTTGTCTTTCAACCGAGGAATCCAACGATTCCTTACTCGGATTACATTGCAGCTCATCCAGCGAATACCTCGCAGAAAAGCTGGTATTCCGTGATTGAGGCAGAAAATTTCATGCGCAAGTCCAGCTTGGCTATTCAAACGGATCATTGGTCGGAGCCTTACATCTCTCCTGACCCTAAAGGCCGCATTACCTATAACGTGCTCGGAGGTCAGAGATGGCGAATGCCGGGTGAGTGGGTGGAGTGGAAATTGTCCGTTCCGGAAAGCGGCTTGTATGAGATCGATCTGAAAAATTTCCAAAATTATCGCAACGGCTTTCGGGCATATCGGACGCTTGAGATTGATGGGAAAGCTCCTTTTCGGGAGATGTTCCATTTCGGAATGGATTACCATAAGGAATTTCTTATTACGACTGTTGGAGATTCAGAAGGTAAGCCCTATCAGTTTTATTTAGAGAAGGGCGATCACACGCTACGAATGACGGCAGATTCGTCGGAGCTTCAGCCGGTGACCTTAGCCTTAAAGGACACTCTAGGCCAGCTTGCTGAATTCGATAGACACATCAGGCTGATTACAGGGAATTACAGTAAAAACGCCTTTGATGCGAATACGGATTCGACTAGAACATGGGATATGGTCAAATTCGATCCTGACATTGAAGCGAAGATGCAAAGCTTCATTGACCGTTTGTCAGCGATTCGTGAATATATCAATGGATTAAATAAGAAAAATTCAGACCTGTCGGAAGCCATTAAGGTTTCTATCACGATACTTGATGAGCTTAGGGCAAACGTCAATGAGGTCCCGAACAAAATCAACGATTTCTCCACCATTCAGAGCAATATTGGAACGTGGATGGCCACATTGGCACAGCAGCCGCTTCTTTTTGACTACATCGTCGTTCGTACCCCAGGTACGACTACCGGTCTTAAGGAGCCTACGCCCTTGTCTCGGGTACCTTACTCTATCGTCGATTTTGGTCGATCGTTCTACATGGACTATGACACTAAGAAGCATAACAAGAATGAGGCGCTAACAATCTGGGTACAGCGAGGTCGTGATTACGTCGATCTGCTGCGCGAAATGGTTGATCAGGATTTCACGCCAAAGACGGGAATTGAAGTCAACATTAATCTGATGCCGAACCCGAACGTGCTTGTTCTCGGTAACGCGGCTGGTGATGTGCCCGACGTTGCGCTAGGTATTGGAGAGGCAACGCCTGCAGACTTCGCGATGCGGGATGCGGCTCAGGATCTGTCCTCCTTTGCTGGATTCACGGAGGTAAGCAAACGATTCATTCCAGGCGTTAAACGTGCATTGACCTACAACGGTGGTACTTATGGGCTTCCTGAGATACAGAATTTCCAAATGCTCTTTTACCGAACGGATATCTTCGAGAACCTAAAGCTGAAAGTACCAGACACTTGGGAGGACGTCTTCGATATTTTGCCAACGCTGCAAGAGAACGGAATGACGATGAACTATCCGAAGGCCGATTTCATGACGATGTTCTTCCAGAATGAAGCCGAGATTTATTCGCCTAACGGCTTAAAAGCTAACCTGACAAGCACAGCCGGACAGAAAGCTTTCAAGCAATGGACAGAGATGTACCGTAAATACAATCTTCCTATTGATATCCCGGCATTCTTCCAGCATTTCCGCGATGGGGATTTACCCATTGGAGTTGCCGATTTCAGCACATATGTACAGCTCCTCGTCGCAGCTCCTGAAATAACCGGTCATTGGAAAATTGCTCCGCTTCCAGGTATTAAGCAGGCAGATGGAGAGGTAGCAAGGTGGTCGTCGCAAGGGACATCCGCGGCAATGATTATGAAGAAAAGCGAACGTAAGGACGATGCATGGGAATTCCTGAAATGGTGGACCTCAGGTGAGGTGCAAGCCCAGTACGCTAAGGACATTGAATCATTCTATGGGATTGAATTCAGGTGGAACACGGCAAATGTTGAAGCGATGCGAACCTTATCCTGGCCGAACGATGATTTACTGGCGCTCAGGGAGCAAGGAAGATGGGCCAAAAACATGCCTTACGTTCCCGGTTACTACTTCCTCACAAGGGAAATGGATTTTGCTTGGAACCGTACCGTATTTGACGGAATGCCTGCTCAGGAGTCGTTGGAAAAGGCTCAGCTATCTCTGCAGAGGGAAATGAACCGAAGGCAGAAGGATTTCGGAATTACGAGCAAGGACGATCTGCGAATTCCCCAAATTATTAAGCCTTACGAATGGGAGGGATCTGAGCCATGAATACGGAGCTTTCCCCCAGTTTAGTTAAAGTGGCACGGATGACTTCAGTTCGGTTGAAGTGGAATCGATTCTGGACGGAGATTCGTCGTGATAGCTTCTGCTACCTATTTTTAGCGCCGTTTCTAATCTGCTTCACAGTGTTTATCGTTGTTCCAGTCATCATGGCTGCGACACTCGGCTTTACGTCTTATGATGGCTTCGGGTCTCTAAGGTTCATTGGATTTGATAACTATATCGCTTTGTTCACGCAAGACATTATCTTTCTTACTAAAGCGCTTCCGAACACTTTTCTATTTGCACTAATTGTTGGACCTGGCGGTTATATTCTTGCCTTCCTATTCGCTTGGCTAATTCATCAGCTCCCCCTTAGGGTCCGAGACTATTACACCTTAGCGTTCTACGCACCTTCAATGGCAGGGGGAGTTGCATTATCCGTCGTATGGATTGCCGCCTTTAGTGGGGATCGTGTTGGCTATCTGAATAACTTCCTGCTTCATATGGGGTGGATAGATAATGCGATTGTCTGGCTGCAGAAGCCTGAATATTTACTCAAGGTCATGATTGTTGTATCCCTCTGGATTAGCTTCAGCGTTGGTTTTCTTGCGATGCTGGCGGGATTGCAGACTGTAAACCGGGAGCTGTACGAAGCCGGTCGTATAGACGGCATCTCCAACCGGCTCCAGGAAGTATTCTATATTACGCTTCCATCAATGAAGCCGCAGCTGCTGTTCAGTGCCGTCATGACCATTGTGACGACCCTGAAGGCGGGGAGCATCTCAACGCAATTAACAGGCTTACCTATCACACCGCAGTACGCGGGACATCTTGTAATCAATCATATTGATGATTATGCTTTTATCCGCTTTGAGCTGGGATATGCATCAGCGATTTCCGTTGTACTGCTGCTTGTTAGTTATTTCGCAATGAGATTCGCCTACCGGCTGTTCGGGTCGAAGGAGGAGCTGTAGAACGATGATTCGACGACTTCGAAGAATAACGCCGTTCCAGGTCATCCTGGTTGTGGTCTTTACCGGTCTTGCTGCATTCATGTCGCTGCCAATCGTTTTTATTCTGAATCACGCCTTCAAGCCTACGAATGAGCTATTTCTGTTCCCCCCGCGATTTTTCGTACAAAATCCGACGGGAAGCAATTTCGAGCAGCTGTTCCTTCACGCTACGAACGCTACTGTTCCGTTTAGCCGGTATGTGTTCAATAGCGTTGTTGTGGTGACGCTCACTCTTATTAGTGTCATTGTCGTCAGCACGATGGCTGCTTATGTACTCGCTAAATATCAATTTCATTTCAAACAGCTCATTTTGTCCTTGATTACACTTTCCTTGATGTTTGCCCCGGAGACGGTAGGCATTCCAAGATATCTCATTATTAGCGGCATTCATTTGAATAACACGTACCTCGGGCATATTTTGCCCGCCTTGGCTTCGCCGATAGCGGTATTCATGCTTGTCGGGTTTATTTCACAAATTCCCGGAGAGCTAATGGAGGCAGCAAGAATCGACGGTGCAAGTCATTTTGGGATATTCACCAAAATTGTGCTACCTCTAGCGGTGCCGGCTATCGCAACCATTTCAATCTTTACCTTTCAAGGCGTATGGGGAGATATTGAGACCTCTACCTTGTTTATGCAGGATGAGACGATGAGAACTCTCGCCTTTTACGTTAACAGCTTGCTCAGTGGGCTTCAGAACAGTGTAGCCGGACAGAATGTCGCTGCCGCTGCGGGACTGCTTATGTTTATCCCTAATTTAATTATATTCCTCCTCTTCCAGAGGAAAGTGCTTGAGACGATGATCCATTCCGGTATCAAGTAATTCCACCAGCAAAGGAAGTCGGAACGATGAAGAGATTGCTTGCTTTTGTGCTTCTGGCTGCGACGGCTTTGCTGGTCGCACCACAATCGACACATGCGCGAATCCCTTACCAGACCACGTATTTTGACAGCAATCGTTCCCTCTGGATGGGCATCCAAGCGGTCTATAAGCCATTTGGGGCCTATGGAGACCATTTCGATGAGCCTGTTGATCTTCATATCGGAGCGGACGACAAAGTGTACGTGGCTGACAAAGGAAATAGTCATATCTTCGTAATGAATAACGACGGAACACTTATTCAGACGATAGGTGACGAAGAGGGAGCAGGTCATCTTGATTCTCCTGAAGGTGTATTCGTTACGCCTGACGGAACGGTGTATGTTGCGGATTCGGGTAATCAGCGTATTGCTGTATTTAGTGCTGATGGCTCATTTGTTCGCGAATATAAGAAGCCTACATCTAACCTGCTGCAGTCAGAGCACTTCGTTCCTATTAAGCTTGTCGTTGATCGACGCGGCGTTATGTATGTTGCTATGAATGCCTCTTATCAAGGGCTTCTGCGCATGAATAAGGATGGGGAGTTCATGGGCTTCTTCGGCGCTAACAAAGCCCAGCAGACTCTGTTGAATTGGTTGAAGAAGGCTGTTCTCAATAAGGAACAGCTGGCGAAGGAAAACCCCAGCTTGCCTAAGCCGATTGTAAATATTTCTATGGATCAGGAAGGCTTTATTTACACCGCAACAGCAGGCGGATTCGGCTCGGCGGCAATTCGTAAGCTGAATGCGGGTGGAGTGGATTCTTATAAGGGGAAGCTGTTTCAACATAGTCAAGGCATAGTAGATGTTGCAATCGACCAGAATGGATTTTTGTACAACGTAGATTTAGATTTTGGTCGGATTAATATATTTGATCGCAATGGAACTGTCCTGTTTGCTTTCGGATTCACGGACAATAATACGCAGCAGTACGGGGTAATGGGTTTTCCGACGAGCATTGGCATTGATTCCAAGAGTAACATTTGGGTTTCTGACAGTAGAACGAAAACCGTTCATAAATTCGTGCGTAGCGATTTTGGAAATGACGTAATGAATGCGATTGTCCTCTATGGGGAAGGAAAGTATGCAGATAGTAAGCCGTATTGGGAGAGGGTATATGCCCGTAACGAAATGTTTACTGGAACCTATCAGGGACTAGGGAAGGTGTATTTAGAAGAAAAGGATAACGCACAAGCGCTTTCCTTCATGAAGGAAGCTTATGACACTAAGGGCTATTCCAAAGCATTCTGGGAAATTCGACTGGAGTGGCTCCAGAATCATTTTATCATCTTCGTTATGGTTCTTATCGCGATAGGTCTTATTATCAAATTTCTCCCATGGGGTATTAAGAAGCTTCTTAGCCGTTGGTCATTGCCCTCCGTGTTTAAACGCCTAGTAGCTGATTTACGTAATCTGGGCTACGTAATGATCCATCCTTACCATGGCTTCTATAAGTTGAAGGAAGCAAGAGTTTCTCTCTGGTCCATTCTTCTCATTCTGGCAGCAGTGATAGGCATGAAAATAATTACGGTGTACACGACTGGCTTTCTCTTCTATCCAGTTGATCTATCTCAAATCAATTTGCTTAGAATTTTGGGACAGTTCGTTCTCCCTTGGATCACATGGATTATTGCTAACTATCTTGTATGCAGCATCAAGGATGGAGAAGGAAAGTTCAGAGAGGTTATCCAAGGCAGTACCTATGCATTGGCCCCGTTCCTGTTCTTCTCCCCGCCAATCATTATTTTGTCAAACATTCTGACGCTTGATGAATCGGTATTAATTCGTTCACTAACGACAGTTATGTATATTTGGATGGCTGTTATGTTTATGGTCATGACGCAGGTCATCCATAACTTTGATTTCTTGGAGTCGTTGAAGAACATTGCCATTACATTGTTCGCGATTGCTACGATTTGGCTGTTTGGATTTCTTGTGTTCGGATTGTCATACAACCTGTACGACTTCTTTTATCAGCTTTACAAAGAGGTGAATTTCTATCGTTAACTTCATCAAGCGTCTCTCGCTTCGCGTAAAGCTTATAGCAATGTCTATATGCATTCTTGTTGTCCTACTGTTCATTTTCTTTACTCGGGGAGGAGAAACATCGCTCGTACATGCGCTTGAGGAAGCGGGAATCGCCGAGCCTGTCTCTATGCACACACCGCTTTATGTTGGAGAGCCATGGAAGCCTGGAGCTGGTTCGGACGGCTTTGCGCTTGCGTTAGAGAATAAGAATTATAGCCTTTATGTTCGACCTGACAATACGCAGATTGCGCTTTTGGATAAAAGATCAGGACATCGATGGACTAGTAACCCGACTAAGGAGCAATTAGCGGGTGAAACGGTTAAGGGATTGCCGCTTGCGAATCTGCAATCTCCCTTCGCATTGACCTATGTCACAACCACTGGGAAGGACCAGACGACAGAGAAGGTCGTTAATGCGCTTGATCCGAAGCTTGAGATTGCAATGATTAAGAACGATAAAGGGCTTCAGATTTCGTATAGCTTTACAGAAAAGAAGCTGGGTCTAGCTATTCAATACGAGCTCACTGACAAGGGACTCAAGGTGCGCGTTCCAACGGACGGGATTAAGGAGGAGGGAGACTTTGTCGTATTTTCCCTCGATTTACTTCCCTATTTCGGAGCTGCGGCGGCAGGTGAAGATGGCTATATTTTCGTTCCGGATGGCCCCGGGGGATTAATTAAATTTGATAGCAAGCGTGCAGATTTATCTAAGGGCTACATTCATCAGGTGTATGGGCTTGATGTCACTAATATGCTCAACTGGTTCCGTTCTGGAGAGCGGCGTGAAGATATCGCATTCCCCGTATTCGGAGTTAAAAGAGGAGCAAACGCGTTCGTGGCCATCATTACCCGCGGTGGTGACTCGTCGAACATAGCCGCTATGCCGCCGGGGATGAAATCGACATTCTACAACGTTTATACGAGCCAGATCTACCGGGAGAATTACTTGTACCAGAGAAGCCGTATTCCTCCAACACCCATTAAGGCGGTTCAGAAGGAACGGCTGAAAACAGACCGTGAGATTGAATATCGCTTCCTAAGCAGCCAAGATACGGACTATGTCGGGATGGCTAATGCTTACCGAGACTATTTAATCGAAACTGGTGGATTAGGTAGTCCCTTGAAGCCGGTAGAGCACGTGCCGCTGTATTTGAAAATAATGGGGGGCGGCTTCCGCGCAGCCTATAACCAAATCGAGTATGTTCCCACAACGACCTTTGCTCAGGCCACGGAAATTGTGCAGGGCCTTCAAAAGAAGGGAGTTGCCAACATGGAGGTAGTCTACTATGGATGGCAACGAATGGGTGGAAATAAGATAGATAAACGCTTCCCGATAGAAGCGAAGCTAGGAGGCAACTCTGCCGCCAAAGCATTCGTATCGGAGCTGCGTAAGAGCGATATCGGTGTTCAATTTTATGACCAGCTCATTTGGTTAGATGACTCAAGCACATCATTATCACCTAGAAACAGCGGAGTACGGAAAATGGATGGAACCGTGTTTAAGGACGAAACTTGGTTTCTAAGTAAGCCGGCCCGAACGGTGGATCTCGCTTACCAGTCGATCCAAGAACTGAAGAAAATCGGCGTGTCCGGAATGTTCTACGATGGACTGGGCTCAATGGTATTCAATGACTATGATCCTACAGGGCTTACTACACGCGAGGACGCCATTAAAATTTACAAGGGCTTGCTTGATTACACGAGGCGTGAGCTTGGAACCTCTGGTGTCTACAGAGGCAACGATTACTCGCTTAATAATGTCGATTATATCGATGATCTACCTAACGATTCCAGTTATGATTTCATGATTGATGAAACGGTACCCTTCTACCCAATCGTGCTGCACGGTTATGTTTCTTACAGCTTTGGAGATGGTGGGAATTTACGCAACGATGTACAAACTGAATTCCTGAAGTCCATCGAATATGGGGCGATGCCGACGTTCTTCCTGACTTACGACGAGTCGCGCAAGCTGATGGATCTGAACATTTGGTTTTATCTCTTTAGCAGCCAGTATGAGAAATGGGCGGACCGCATTGGCAAAGAATATGGTCAGTTCGATTCTCTCGCGAAGGTGTTCGCACAGAAAATTGTCGGTCATAAGAAGTTAGCTGATAAACGGTTTGAAACGACCTATGAGGACGGAACCCGCGTCATCGTCGACTATAACAAGGGAACGTTCGACGTTGAAGGAGGTGGAGGCGCTTGAGTCAGGCAAAAGTAATCGCAAAGCAGAGGCGCCTTTATTTTACCAAAAGATATGGAATTGGGTTGTTGTTCCTCCTTCCATGGCTAATCGGCTTCTGTGTTTTCGTCGCAATTCCGATCGGCTGGTCCTTGTTTATGTCTCTTCATAAAGTAGCAGTCGTTCCAGGTGGGTTCAAATACGATTGGATTGGCATGAAGAACTTCAGGGCCGCATTCGTAACAGACAACATTTTCCCGATTGAGCTCATTACGTACTTTCAGCAAATGCTTCTGATGGTTCCGATGATTGTCATCTTTGCTCTACTCATCTCCTTGATGCTGAATCAGCGCTTTCCCGGAAGATTTATTTACCGCGCGATATTTTTCCTGCCTGTTATCTTCGCCACCGGCCAGGTGCTTTCGGAGCTGTTCTCCCAAGGAGCGGGTGAAATTCCCTTTCTTGAGCAGTACAACCTTGAACCGCTAATCAATCAATATGTCGGGAAGCAATTCACCGAAATAATAATGGTAGTGCTCAGTAGGGCTATCTTAATTCTTTGGTACTCAGGTGTTCAAATCCTTATTTTCATCGCGGGCTTTCAGACGATTTCCCCGAGTATTTATGAGGCTGTCCGCATTGATGGGGCTTCTCCGTGGGACAGCTTCTGGAAAATCACGCTGCCAGCGAGCATACCTTTCATTAGCTTGAACGTGCTGTACACCATTATCGATCTATTTACATTTCCGCTTAACCCGGTATTAAAGCATATCAAGGACAACATGTTCAAGATAGAAACAGGCTATGGTTATGCCAGCGCGCTTGCTTGGATATACTTCGGGTTTATTTTCGTCCTGATCGCTCTTGTACTGCTGCTGTTTAATCGAAGCATGAATACAAGGAGGTCACGTTAATGAACAGCGAGTTATGGATCGAGAAGGTAAGCAGGCAGGTAAAAGGGGTTTTCTGGAGCCGCACAGCACAGAGAATCAAAGTCGTTGTCATAGGACGTAATATCTCGGAGGGGCTGCTTGCCAAGCTTATTTTATACGGACTTCTTACTATCGTTGCTTATCTCTATCTACAGCCAATCCTATATATGATCAGCACAGCGCTCAAAAACTTAAGTGATTTGCTTGATCCGACGGTAACCTGGATTCCACGAGTGATTACCTGGGATAACGTATCAGATGCATTCAGAGGGCTGCAGTATATGGATGCACTTAAGAATACCGCAATAATTGCGATATCCTGCTCGCTTATACAGGTACTTATATGTGCAATGACAGGTTATGCGCTCGCCAAGCTTTCAATCCCGTTCAAAGGGTTGTTCACGGCACTTGTCATCTTGACCTTCCTAATTCCACCGCAAATTATCATCATTCCGCTCTATGTTATTTATAGCAAGCTTAGTCTGTTGAATACACCTTTCGTGTTTCTGATTCCAGCCTTTTTCGGGCAAGGGCTTAAGAGTGCACTATTCATTCTGATCTTCCGACAATTTTTCAAGTCGCAGCCATTAAGTTTAGAGGAAGCGGCCAAGCTGGATGGAGCATCGACCTTAAGACTATTCTTTGGAATTATGCTTCCATTGGCGCGCTCGGCTTGCTTAGTTGTATTCCTCTTCTCCTTTATTTGGTACTGGAACATGTATTATGAGCCGCAATGGTTTCTAGCTAAAGATTTCACACCGCTGTCTATTAGACTTGATCAGCTGGAGGATGTGCTCAATCCGTCATTGCTGGGGCAAAGGAACACCATTGAAAATCCGGTAACAGAGGGTGCTAAAATGGCGGCTGCATTCTTAATTATTTTCCCGCCGATTATTGTCTTCATGTTCCTACAGCGATGGTTCGTAACTGGAATTGAAAGAACGGGAATCGTGGAATAATGTGCCCACTGTAACCTGTTCATAGAGAGGGAGGTGATGCTGCAGGACGAATGAAAGTGCTGTGGCATAGGGCTTACTTATACTCGTATGGGAATTATTTAGGATTATCAAACACTAATCTAGGGGAGGAAATACAATGACAAGCAACAAACGCGTTCTGACATGGATGTTAAGTATCGTATTAGTGTTATCCGTCATTCTTTCAGCTTGCTCTAGCAATAACAATGCAGGAAACAGTAAGGAGACTAAAGGATCAGAGGCAAGTCCAAGCGCTCCTGCAACTGAATCGGATAGTCAGCCAGTTACTGAGAAACATGACCCTGTTACCTTGAAATTTATTTCATGGAAGGACTCCTACAATGATTTGTATAAGCTGTTCAATGAAAAGTATCCATGGATCACAATTGAACAAATACCGGTTAATAGTCAGCCTATTATGGAAATTATTGCAACACTGGAAGCTGCCGGTACACCTGCTGACGTAACTGAGATCGATCAGGATCTAATTGCCTTTGACCAAAGTGGTCTGGTTGAGGATCTGACGCCTTACATTGAGAAGGATCTTATTTTCCAAGGAGCAACCTTCCCTAAAGGATTTTTTGATACGATGACTTATAACAATAAGAAGCTAGCCGTACCTATGGTTGACGTTCCGATGTGGATTTTGGTTAATAAAGACCTGCTTACTAAGAACGGCTTGGATATGCCAGCTAACGATTGGACTTATGACGATTTCCGAAATATTGCTAAGCAGCTCACTCATCCCGATGCAGGAGAATATGGTTTAACGACACAAGCTGAGTTCCAGATGCGCTTGCTTAGCACGAAAGCGATAGCCGATGGGCATGCAGCCAATCTGCAATATATGAATGAGGATTTAACGCAAAGCGTAATGGCTTCACCTGACGTCATTAATGATGTGAAATGGCTGAAGGAGTTCGTAACGAAAGACGGCTCATTGCTTAGCAATGCTGCTGCGACTGCACAGGGTGATGTCACTCGTGATTTCATTAACGGAAAAACAGGCTTTGCAATTGGTGGAGACTGGGTGCTTCCGAATCTAAAGAAGAATGCCAATTTCGAGTGGGATGTCCTGCCTTTCCCTAAAGGTAAAGTGAGCCAACCGGGATATACAATATATGGACCGCTTTCGCTTCTAGCGGGCTCCAAGCATAAGGAAGAAGCATTCCTGTGGCTGAGCTTCCAGTTCACGAAGGAAGCACAGGAATGGAAGATTGACCAAGGTGCCAATGCTTCTGTCGTTGATTCTGATTTGACTGCTTATTATGAAAAAACACCAATGTGGCAAGGTAAGAATATCGCAGCTGTGCAGCTTGCCAAAGAAAATGCCGTCATTCAACCAGGAGTTACGATTCCAGGATGGGGCGAGTACAACTGGAATAATATAATGAACGATATTATTTTCGGTGATCGCGACATTAACGAAATCATTCCACTGACGGAAGCTTGGAATAAGAAGACGCTAGAGTTAAGAGCGACTTTGAAGTAAGGTATTAAGCTCTAACAAAGGGGGCGGAAGATTTATTCCGCTCCTTTTGTAGTTGTATCTTTCCAGACATTCTCGAATTGCACGAATTAGACAATTTAATAACCAAAAAATGAATAGAGAGATGGTGTGGTGTTGGTATGACTACAAATTCGACGCACATTGATTCTTATATAGATTATCAGCTACGCTTCGACAAGCCTGCAGCTGCTTGGGAGGAGGCTTTACCCATTGGTAACGGGAGATTGGGTGGGATGGTATTCGGTCATCCACACCAAGAACGAATAGCCTTAAATGAGGATAGTGTTTGGTATGGTGGACCCCGAGACCGTAACAACCCGGATGCCCACGCCAATTTGGAGCAAATTCGTACGCTTCTATCACAAGGAAGACCTCGTGAAGCCCAGGATTTAGCTGCTATGGCTTTATCGGGAGTTCCTGAATCCCAGAGGCACTATATGCCACTAGGGGATTTAACAATGAGCTTTCGATATGGAGAAGGGGAGTTAACCGACTATTCACGAGAATTAAATCTTTCCGATGGGATTGCAAAGATCAGCTATCGGGTTGGGAATACCACATATGAACGAGAGATTTTCTGCAGCTATCCCGATCAGGCTATGATCATGAATCTTACGTCAAATGGCTCCGGTGCAATTTCCTTGAAGGCAAGACTGACCCGCGGGGAGACTAACCGTTATTATGATGAGATTGTACAGGTTAACTCAAGTACGATTGTAATGCGCGGTAATTGTGGAGGGGCGGGAGGGTCTGACTTCCGAACCGTCATTCAGATCGTTATTGAAGGAGGAAGCTTATCTCTTATTGGTGAAAATATTGTAATCGAGCAGGCTGACAAGGTGATGTTTATTGTGTCTGCTGCAACAACCTTCCGTTACCCGGATCCAGAAGCGGAGGCTATTCGAATTGCGGGAGAGGCTTCTAATAGAACCTATCGAGAGCTTAAAGAGAGACACTCCACTGATTTCCAAGCGTTAATGGGGAGAGTTGCTTTGAAGCTGTCAGACCCTTCTGATGCTGACAGACTTCCTACCGACATTCGACTATCTCGAGTGAAGGAAGGGGCAGAGGATTTAGAGCTCATTGCAATATATTATCAATTCGGTCGTTATTTACTCGTTTCCTCCAGCCGTCCGGGCTCATTACCCGCCACTCTTCAAGGCATATGGAATGAGCATATGCTACCGCCATGGGATAGCAAGTATACGATAAACATTAACACCCAGATGAATTATTGGCCTGCTGAATCAGGCAATTTGGCCGAATGTCATGAGCCGCTTTTTGAGCTTCTTGAGCGGATGCGGGAGCCAGGCAGAAGAACGGCACAGCTAATGTATGGATGCGGTGGCTTCGTCGCACACCATAACACAGACATATGGGCGGATACAGCACCACAGGATATTTACCTGCCAGCTACCTATTGGCCAATGGGTGCTGCGTGGCTATGTCTCCATCTCTGGGAGCATTATGAGTTTGGGAAAGATCGCTTATTCCTGGAACAGGCTTATTCGGTCATGAGGGAGGCCGCACTTTTTTTCACCTCCTATTTGACAGAAACGAACGATGGACTTGTTGTTACGACACCATCTGTCTCCCCCGAGAATACCTATCTATTGCCTAATGGGGAGTCGGGTACTGTTTGCATAGGCCCATCCATGGATAGCCAAATCCTGCATGAGTTATTTACAGCTTGTATTGAGGCTGCCCATGTTCTGGAAACGGACGAAAGCTTTGCAGGAATCTTGAACGAGCTAAGGAGCCGATTGCCACAGCCTACTGTAGGGAAGCACGGCCAGCTACAGGAATGGTTGGAAGATTTCGAGGAGGCCGAGCCTGGTCACCGGCATATTTCGCATCTGTTTGCTCTACACCCTGGGAAGAGATTTACGATTAGGGGCACACCGGATTGGACGACCGCTAGCAGGGTTACCTTGGAGAGGCGACTTGCAAGCGGGAGCGGGCACACAGGATGGAGCAGAGCTTGGATCATTAACTTATGGGCTAGACTGGAGGAGGGAGAGAAGGCTTATGACAATGTGCTAGCACTTCTTACTCATTCGACGCTTCCTAATCTACTTGATAACCATCCTCCCTTTCAAATTGATGGTAACTTCGGAGGTTCCGCTGGTATTGCAGAGATGCTGCTGCAAAGTCATACTGGTGTTATCCATCTGTTACCAGCACTTCCTCAGTCTTGGAAAGAGGGGGAGGTTACTGGATTAAGAGCAAGAGGTGGTTTTGAAGTAAACATACGCTGGAGAGAAGGTAGCTTGGAGGAGGCTGCTATAAGCTGCAATCTTACTGGTATCTGTACTGTCCGGGTAGGTAGGAGTATAAAGATTATGGACAGTGATAAAGAGGTTTCCTTCATAAAAGAGAGCGACGGTTTAGTAAAATGGGATGCTATAGCTGGGAGAAGGTATGTAATAAGCGGCTGTTAAATTTTTAACATATCAGTACCCTATTTAAGCGAGGCCAGACAGTTAATAATCTGCCGTATCCTACCGCATCCTACTACTTCCGCTACAATCCACATAACGATTACGATCTCGCCTGCGGCAGCGCGCATGCAAGGGGTAAATGTGTGTCTTAGCTTAACGAACCGTATTGTGCTTATTACCGATAAATGGACTACTTATTTATTCTTACGAACTCCAGTGGCGCTATTGAGGAAAATATAGGAGGAAAGGCGCTACTTTACTGGATATAAGTTGTCTGGAGTTCGTTAAAATATAAAACCATTAGATTTTGATCAAATAAGAGTTACTGAGTTCGTAAGCCAAATAGCCTTCGACATAAACGCTGAACGCCGTGAAAGGACGGCGTCAGTCGTTTATGCTTAAACAACGTATAAGATTTGAATTTCTTATACTCATCTAATAGCTCGATACAAACGTATACTGCCGTCCCAAGGACTGCGAAGCCATTTTACTTGGTAGAAAGGGGATTCCGAGTTGTCGAGAGAAACATCAGTTGGCCCAATGCCGGAGCCAGGCTACTCCCACGGGGAATACAAGAAGGAATTTGTTGAAATGAGCGACGGTATCCGATTAGTGACTCATGTATGGCTGCCCTCTGGAAAAGGCCCGTGGCCGACCATTCTTGTCCGGAATCCTTATGTGGATGGAGAAGATGTTCGTGATCCATCCCTATTGCAGTTCGTTGAGCATGGTTACGCAATAGTACTACAGGAATGCAGGGGAAGAGGGAGGTCTGAAGGAGTCTGGCACCCCTATATAAACGAGCGGCAGGATGGGCTTGATACGTTGCAGTGGCTTATTGTTCAGCAGTGGCAAAATGGAAATATCGGACTATACGGGGGCTCCTATCTTTCTTTTAACCAATGGATACTTGCTGATGTGCTACCTAAAGAAGTCAAGACGATGTATATAAGCGTGATGGGTACTGATGTCAATCGATTTGCTTATATGAATGGGATGTTCAGGCATGACATCTATACTTCTTGGCTGCTATCGAACTCAGGGGTTGATTGGGCAGGCAGAGATTTAAACGAGGTTGCCAGACAGGCTTATCGGATACGTCCCCCGATGCAGATGGATAGGCAGCTTATGGGTGTTGAAGCTTCTTGGTACCGAAATATCCTTGCCAACCCTGGGTCGGGCGATGATCTTTGGAATGATGCTGAGCCTTGGTGTCTAATGAAACAATTGCCCTCCCAAGTGAATATTCCGATTTGTATGGTCGGAGGGTGGTTCGATATAGCATTGGATACAATGTTTGAAGCATACTTCGGGCTACGTCAGGAAATTCGAGCTATTAGCCGTTTCGTCGTTGGTCCTTGGGTTCATTCTCTAGCACCTTATGGGGATTTAGATTATCCAGGGGGTTGGGTGGACGGACCAAATGGGGGCACTAAGGCCGTACTGGAATGGTTTAATTATACATTGAAGGGACAGTCCTACACAGAAGCGTTAGGTGTCGTTCATGCTTATGAGATTGGAGAGAATAAGTGGAAGACGTGGGGCCAGTGGCCGCCATCTAAGGAAACATTGACGTTTCATCTGAATGACCACCTGAGCTTAGGGCTCAAGCCCGTGGAGCAGGACTCAAAGCTATCTTACCTCTATGATCCTGATCATCCGGTAGAAACGGTAGGAGGAAGCGGTCTTCTGTCCGTATACGGGGATTCTGAATATTTGCCTAAAGCGGCTAGTGTGAAGCAACATGAGCCCTGCTACCGGGAGGACGTAATATCATTTCTGTCCGAACCTCTGGAACAGGATATGCCTATTGCAGGACAAATCAAGGCAGTTCTGCACGTAAGCTCTTCGGCTGAGGATACCGCATTCACCGTTAAGCTTATCGAGGTATTTCCAAATGGGGTAGCTTATAATATTGCAGACGGAATTACTAGTCTCGCCTACCGCAATGGGGCGGAGAAGGAAATGGTCTATTCGCCGCAGCAAAGAGAGAGATTAACAATCGAGCTCTGGGCAATATCATGGCGAATGAAGCAAGGGTCGAGAATTAGGCTGGATGTTTCCTCGTCTAATTCCCCGGCTTATCATGCTCATCCTAATCTTCCAGGTAACTGGGCGAAGCAGAAAGATGTAATAATTGCAAACCAAACCTTATATTGGGGAGGGGAATTCGATTCTCATATTGAATTTCCTATATATACGATTTAATAAAGGGAGAAGCGCACATGCCGATAGTGCAGATCCGTATACGTCTCATCGTCATAGCTGTTCTCTTGATGGTAGGACTACCTCTTGCAGCTTGTAGCAAGCAGGGTGGTCAAGCCACAGATCTTTCAAGTACAGTGGTTACGCTAAAGTTTTATTTTGGTGGGGAGAAGAAAGCAGCTACTGACGAGGTTTGGAATAGGGTGAGCGAATACGTCCAATCGAAAGGGCTTGGCGTGAGGTTTGATGTGCGTTTTATCTCATTTACAGATTATAAGGAGAAAATGCTTACTAAGGCCGCTGCAGGAGACAAATGGGACATGAACTTCGATTCAGATTGGCAGTCTTATAAGGAAATGGCCTCAAGAGGCTCCTATTTGCCGTTAAACGATCTTCTACCCCAATATGCGCCCAATCTATTTCACAAATATGAAAAGCTCGGAACACTGGAAGCAGCGACCATGAATGGAGAAATTGTAGGTCTTCCATGGACGTTGAAAATGAACGAGCGCCCTTTCGTAGGCTGGCGTGCTGATCTTGCCGAAAGTGTAGGAATTTATCGTGAGCCTAACACCGTTCGAACAATAGAGGATCTCGACGTTCTCCTCCATGAGCTTAAGGATGCCTTTCCTAGCTTTAAGCTTTCTCGAATTCCACCGCTTGCGTTATATATTACTCGTGAAGAGTGGGTCGATCTTGCTTTTCATGGGCTTGGCTTTTATTTGAGTGACCCTAAGATGACTGTAAGGGCAATTGAGCAGCAGCCCTTTTACCTAGAATCCGCTCTTATGAGCAAAAAATGGAATGATTATAAAATTTTGAATAGGGACGCTGCAATTGATATTGAAAATGGTGCAGACCAATGGAGAGACGGAAATATGCTCTTCACGATTACGTCTCATGAATGGGCGAACGCGAGCACAGGGTTCGTAGACCCATCGTTTCGGCAGCAAATGTCGCTCATTTATCCCAACAAGAAGTATGTCAATCGGACAGCGCTTGCTAACGTCTTAGCTATTAATCGTAATTCCGAGAATCCAGAGCTTGTTCTGAGATTTCTAGATATGATGGAAACAGATAAAGTACTGTACGATCTCGTGCAATATGGAATTGAGGGAAAGACATATGTACTCCATGGAGAAGCGGCTGATTACCCCGAGGGAATGCAATATTTCACTAGTAATTATATGGAGTGGGATAGCCGATGGGCATTCTGGAAGCCTCAGTATATGCGACCTACCCCTACGTATCCCGGAGATTTCTGGGTGAAGGAGGCTGAGTTTGCCGATTTGCCTATGAACATCAATTCTCCCGTGGATGGTCTTCTGATTTCAGACGACAGAATTAAGAATGAAGTGGCTAAAAGAGACCGTGGAGCAAACGAAATCGGAAAGCCGATTGAATACGGCAAAGTTAATAACGTAGAGATGGAGGTTCAGCACTACGTAGATACACAAAAAACTAACGGACTAGATAAGATTATCTTGGAAGTACAAAGACAAGTTAATGATTACCTTTGGAATAAATAATAGATAATAGATTGTAGTAGAGAATGAAGCCGCCCGGTCTGGGCGGCTTTTTCTGTTGCATGGTTAGCAGCACGTGGGAGCGGGAGGCGCTATGATGCTCGAGAAAATCGAGTAACGGGGCAGTGAAGGGGCAGGATTGGCTGGAGATGTACGAATATTTCGAGCAACGCGGTTGTGGGGCGCGATTGGCAGGAGATGTACGAATATTTCGAGCAACAAGGTTGTGAAAGACACGATTTGCTGGAGATATACGAATATTTCGAGTAACGGGGTTGCGAAAGGGCAGGAATGGAGTGAGATGTACGATATTTTCGAGTAATTGGGTTGCGAAGGTGCACGACTGGCTGGAGATGTACGAATATTTCGAGTAACGGGGTTGTGAAAGGGCAGGAATGGAGAGAGATGTACGATATTTTCGAGCAACAAGGTCTGGAGAGGGCACGATTAGAGTGAGATATACGAATATTTCGAGCAATGGGGTTGCGAAGGGGCACGAATGGAGAGAGATGTACGAATATTTCGAGCAACGGGGTTGTGAAGGGCGCGAATGGAGAGAGATGTACGATATTTTCGAGTAATTGGGTTGTGAAGGGCGCGATTGGCAGGAGATGTACGAATATTTCGAGTAACGGGGTTGTGAAGAGGCGGGAATGGAGGGAGAAGTACGAATATTTCGGGTAACGGGGTTGCGAAGGGGCGGGATTGGCTGGGGATGTACGAATATTTCGAGTAACTAGGCGGTAGTGCGGCAATTGTCTTCCTCCTAACAAGCCAATTCTAGCCCGCAAAGTTTAAGTTTGACTCATGGCGGGGGTGGGGAAGCCCAAATAAGATTAAAGGCAGAGTAGTTAAACAATAGATACCAAGCACGAAGCACCAGACGAAGCACCAGACGAAGCACCAAACGAAGCACAAACAAAACACAAACGAAACACCAGACCAACCACCAAATCAAGCACGAGACCAAGCACTAGACCAAGCACGAGACCAAGCACGGAGCACCAAGGAACCAACCAACAAAACGCCAAAACAACAAAGGAAGATGGATGATGGGTACGAGCAAGATGTGGAGGAGCAGGCGAATGCTAATTGCATATTGCGCTGTCGTTATATTGGTCATTGCCGTGTTTATCGCGATTCAGGCATCCAAAGATAGCCGCAATAAAGAGGCTGGACAAGACCCAGAGATATCTGCCCCCGTTGTCAAAGAAACAGAAGCAACAGAGGATAGCGAGCCCAGTCCCGTACGAGCGGTTTGGATAAACCCGGAAACACAGAAAAAAGTAATCAAAACGCAATTTCCATCGGAGGATATCGTCATTGCTGATTTTAACGTTGCGGACTTTGGAGCAGCAGCCGACGGAAAGACGGATGATACCGGAGCCTTGCAGAGAGCGCTAATCGCAGCAGGTAAGAACGGCGGTGGAGTCGTATTCGTGCCTGCTGGAAGATACAAAATTATGGGGACACTGCTTGTCCCAACGGGGGTTACATTAAGAGGAGACAGGAGTAATACATGGTCGGGTGGTGCGGTCGAAGGAACGATTTTAGAGGCGTATTCCGGCAGAGGAGAGGAAAAGGGAGAAAGCTTTATCTCACTGAAACAAGCGAGCGGGATAACGAATTTATCCATCTGGTATCCAGAGCAACGATTAGAGGATCCCTATGCTTACCCTTGGACTATTGCTCAGCTATCAGGTGACAGCGCGACAATCGAGAAGGTAACACTAGTTAACTCTTATAACGGCATTAAAATTGGACCTGACTGGAACGAGCTACATTACGTCAAACAGCTGTCCGGAACAACGCTGAAAACAGGAATTTTTCTGGATTTTACGACGGATATCGGTCGACTTGAAGGCATTCAGCTATCTCCTGAGTTTTGGGCAAATTCAGGGCTACCGGGCGCACCTGTACCGGAGGCACTGTTCGAATACATGACAGCACATGCAGAAGGTATCGTTATGGGACGCTCGGATTGGGAGTATATGTCTGACATTCGCATCTCAGGCTTCAAAACGGGCATGAGAGTTACGACAAGAACAGGCTCAACCGACACAGCCAATGCGCAATTTTATCGCGTCGACATCGACAATTGCAATGTTGCGTTGAAGATTGAAGGCGTGAATGATTACGGTTTATTGATTTCAGATAGCAGCTTCAAGGCCAATGCTGGAAAATCTCCAGTCGCGATTTACGCAACAGAAGGCTTTCGAGCTATTGTGCAATTTAATAAGGTAACGGTTGGAGGCCTGCCACTTAATGCCGTCTTGAACGAAGGCAGCGGAGTATTGTCTTTCGAAAATAGTCTTATTGGCGGCTGGGATGAATCGATTGGGCACGGAATTGTAGCTAAGGCGGGCTCACTTATTTTAGGAGAGACGAAGTTCTCGCAGCCCAAGGGGCATTTATTGCTTGAAGAAGCCGTAGCATCGGTCAATGCGCTTAACTCGGGCTTCGACAATAAGCTCGATATAGAAAATCATAGTCTCAAGGCAGAAGTAAAGGTTCTTCAGGATAGTCAGGTTCAGCTGAAGAAGCTCCCACAGGCTGTGAAGCTAGATATTGCCATGCAGCCTAAACCGACGACTGCGCTCCTGTTTGATGTGACCGCATCCCCCTATGACGCAGATAGGACCGGACAGAAAGACGTATCTGCTGCTATAAAGATGGCGTTGGAAGATGCCGGAGCTTCAGGTGGAGGAACTGTTTATTTACCTGCGGGAACATACAGAATTCAACAATCACTTACAGTGCCTAGCGGAGTAGAGCTAAGAGGCTCATGGGACGTACCTCATCATACGATTGGCGGGGGAACCGTCATTTTTACGAACCATGGGGAAAATGATGCTCAAGCAAGTCCATTCATTTCTTTAGCAAAGAGTGCGGGAATTCGAGGGCTGAACATTTATTACGACGGGCAAAATTGGGATGCAATTAAGCCTTATTCTTGGACCATTCAGGGACTAGGGCATGACGTATATGTCATCGACACGACTCTTCCAGACTCCTATCAAGGCATTGATTTCGGAACCTATGATACTAGTGGCCATTACATTGACTACGTTGCTGGCTCCCCGCTTAAAGAAGGTATTTACGTGGGTGGCGGCGCGGTCGGTGGGATTATTCGTAACGTACAATTCAACCCGCATTACTCAGCAAGAAGCACCTATCCTAATCGTCCGATGGACAATGAGTTTGACAAGGTGTGGGGCTATCAGAAGGAAAATCTGGACGCTTTCCGTGTTGAGAATGTAAGAGAGCAGATTATTTTTAATACGTTTGTCTATGGCTCCCTATATGGCATCCATTTTGCTAGTCAGGACGGCAATGGGCCTGAAGCGATTGTCATCGGGCATGGTACTGATGGAAGCAAGAAGGGTGTTTATTTGGAGGCGGCAGGACCCAAAGGATTGACCTTTATTAATACAGAGCTCGTCTCTATGAGTTCTACGGATAAGGTGTACGTGACCATAGGAGAACAGTTTAAATCAGAGGTTACCTTTTTCAACACCTCGATGTGGGGCGATCCTTCTCGCAGTATCGATGTGAAATCCGGGAAATTTACGATGCAGCAAGGGAATTTTACTGTTGTTGGCTTCCGGGGAATTAACTCGAGCGGGGGCGAGGTGTACCTGTATAATTCCTATTTTCAACAATCTGGAAGGACACACGTTTATGCTGGGGAAAAAATCGAACGTATGGTCGTCACTAATAATCTTTACAGAGGTGGAATGGGTTACGACGACGATGCACCTGCGGGTTCGGTTTCGGGAAGCGATATATCGCCATAGTTCGACTATCAGAAAGTATAAATTTCTATGTCTATATACTCATCTGATAGCTCGATACAAACGTGTATAGCCGTCCTAATGACGGCAAAGCCGTTTTACTTGGATGATCTATTCCTCTTAAACATTGAGAGGGACAATTATCGCCAGCAAAGTTTAAGTTTGACTCATAGAAAGCTTTTGGAAGCGCATTTATGATTAAAGCATCCCTACAAGAGAGAGGTAAAAGGCTATGAAAATCGTCACGGGAGCTGAACGTACGTCGACATCAGTAGGTCTGAAGAGTAAAGGGGTCTTACGCGAGCTTGTCCGAAATCGAGCCCTTTTGCTTATGTTTCTGCCAGCCGCGACTCTCTTGTTTCTCTTTAATTATTTACCGCTTGCAGGCCTTGTGATTGCTTTCAAAAATTTCGACTTTAGCAAAGGAATTTTCGGAAGCGATTGGGCACAGCCCTTCTTTAACAATTTTGATTACTTAATTTCCTCTGAGACAGCTTACCGAGCGGTGCGGAACACGATACTTCTAAATGCTTTATTCATCGCAGCTGGATTGGTGTTTGAGGTTGGACTTGCGTTATTGCTCAATGAAATTAGAAACAAGTATTTTAAGCGAATCACGCAATCATTAACCTTCCTGCCCTTCTTCATCTCTTGGATAGTCGTCGGTGTCTTCGCCTACAACCTGATGAATTTCGAGAGTGGAGCCATTAACCGAATTATACAATCTCTTGGATTCGACCCAGTTGATTTCTACAGTGAAGCAGGATTATGGCCCTTCATCTTAACGCTCGCCGTTCGTTGGAAGGTGACCGGATACGGAACAATCATTTACTTGGCAGCTCTCACGAGCGTTGATAATTCTTATTACGAGGCAGCTTCAATAGATGGAGCCACCAGATGGCAACAAACGCGTTACATTAGTTTACCGATGCTGAAGCCAACAATCATGATTTTAACGTTGCTAGCAGTAGGACGTATCATGAACGCAGATTTCGGAATGTTCTACGCAATGATTGGGGATGCGGCACTCTTGTTTCCGACAACGGATGTTATTGATACCTTCGTTTATCGAAGCCTTCGCAAGTCGGGAGATATTGGTATGGCTTCTGCAGCAGGATTCGTTCAATCGACAGTCGCGTTCGTTCTCGTTCTCGTAAGCAACTATATTGCTCGTAGGACAGATAAAGATTCCGCCATTTTCTAACCTGATCCCATTCGGAATTGGAGGTAAAACGCTATGCTCCGCAAGAGATATTCAGTCGGCCAAATCTGTATTGTAGCACTCATCTCCTTGTTCAGCTTAGCCTGTCTCCTACCCTTTATTATGGTAGTTTCAGGCTCCGTGAGCTCGGAGAAGGACATCGTGAATTATGGTTACTCACTTTTACCTAGGCATATCAGCTTTGATTCGTACCGCATTCTTATACTAGGCTCCCATAGAATTGTTGATGCCTACATCATTAGCATTATTGTTACAGTCGTTGGAACTGTTCTCTCCTTGTTCGTTACAAGCATGGCCGCATACGCGATGGCAAGACGTTCGTTCCGATTTCGCAATGCGCTTTCCATCTACGCTATCATCACGCTGTTGTTTAACGGTGGCTTGGTTCCATGGTACATCATCTGCGTGAGGTACCTGGAGCTGAAGGATACGATGTGGGCTATGATCCTGCCTCCGTTAGCCAATGCCTTCAATATGTTTTTAATGCGTAATTTCATTATGGCTATGCCGGAGGATTTGCATGAATCAGCGAAAATGGACGGAGCGGGAGAGTTTAGAATTTATGCACAGCTCATCGTTCCGCTTGCGAAGCCAGTGCTAGCAACGATTGGTTTGTTTATTTCCTTGAGCTATTGGAACGATTGGTTCCTAGGGCTGATGTTCGTAGATAAGCAAGAGCTACAGCCGCTGCAGCTTTTACTGAGAACGTTAATTTCTAACGTCGAGTTTCTAAGAAGCTCCAGCAATGCGATGGACATTCAACGCATAGCGTCTCAGCTACCATCGGAATCGATCAAGATGGCGTTAACGGTCGTTACGATCGGTCCAATCATTTTCCTATACCCTTTTCTTCAGCGATATTTCGTTAAAGGTCTGATGGTAGGAGCAGTTAAAGGATGACAATGCCAGCTTCGGCTGTATTGTATACAACAAACGAAAGGGAGAGGTTTGGATGTTAAAAGGATATACAAAGCTGCCTATCATCGCGATCGTTATTTTACTTCTAATGCTTTCATTGGCAGCATGCAACGGAGGCAAAAACAACAAAGCTGAGCCGAGTAAAGAGCCTCCAAGCGGAAGCGTGGCTTCTCCATCCGCATCCCCGTCGGAAGAGCCTTCGAAGGAAAAGGAAGAGGAAGAGGTCACACTCAAATTCTACTTTGGCGGTGACAAGAAAGCAGCGACTGATGAAGTATGGGGGAAGGTCAGCGATTATCTGAAAGCTAAGGGTCTTAACGTTAAATTTAACGTTAACTTTATCCCATTCGGCGATTTCAAAGACAAAATGCTTGTCATGGCCGCATCTGGAGATAAGTGGGATCTGAATTTTGATGGAGACTGGCTGTCCTATAAGCAAATGGCTGCTAAAGGTTCTTATATGGCCCTTAACGATCTGTTGCCTAAGTACGCGCCGAATCTCAATAAGAAATACCAGGAGCAAGGAACGCTGGAAGCAGCAACAATTAATGGGCAAATCGTCGGTCTTCCATGGACGATGAAAATGAACCAACGTAACTTCGCAGGCTGGCGCGTTGATTTGGCCGAGAAGGCGGGCATTACACGTGCTCCGGATTCAATTAAAACAATTGAAGACGTAGATGCTCTACTTCATGAGCTGAAGGCAAAATACCCGAATGAAAAGTTGTCCCGTACGCCTTCCCAAGCTATCTATATGGCTCGTGAAGAGTGGGTCGACCTCGCTTTCCACAATATGGGCTTTTATTTGAATGACCCAGCTATTAAAATTCAAGCGTTAGAGCAACAGCCATTCTACTTGGAAGCAGCGAAGATGACTAAGAAATGGTATGACGACAGAATTCTTAATCGGGATGCCATGATAGATAAGGAAAATGGCGCGGATCAATGGAGAAACGGCAAGACGCTGTTCACCATGACCTCGCATGAATGGGCTTTCGCAGATCCGGGCTTCGCTGATCCATCTTACAAGCACCAGATGTCCTTGCTGTATCCAGACAAGAGATATGTTAATAGAACGGCACTCGCGAACGTGCTTGCCATTAACCGTAACTCGGAGCACCCTGACCGTGTCTTGCGCTTCTTGGATATGATGGAGACAGATAAAGTGCTGTACGATCTCGTCCAATACGGTATTGAAGGCAAAACCTATGTTCTTAAAGGCGATGTAGCTGAATATCCAGAAGGCATGCAATTTACGACCTCTAACTATATGGAGTGGGGCGGTCAATGGGCATTCTGGAAGCCACAATTCATGCGTCCTAACCAAACTTATCCTAAGGATTTCTGGGTGAAGGAAGCAGAATTTGCTAGCATACCGGTCAATGTCAATTCACCTGTCGACGGTCTATTTATCGCAGAGGATAATGTCAAAAACGAGATCGCCAAGCGCGATACAGCTTATGAGGAGTTCGGTAAACCAATCGAATTTGGCGTAGTGAAAAATGTCGAAAGCTCTGTAAACGACTATATTGCGAAGCAGAAGGCTCTAGGTCTCGATAAGATCATCGCCGATGCCCAGAAGCAAATTGACGCTTACCTTGCTGCAAAGAAATAAACAAATCATACATCAAGAAAAGCCGTCCTTTCTCGAGAGGCCGGCTTTTCTTTTTCACAGAAACCTGCAATATGACGCTGATCCAGCGAAATTTAAAGATGCATCATTAAGAAGGAGAATACACGACGATGGCTATCATAACTGGGGTTAAGTGCATTCGTACAAGACATGACGGTAGCTGGACAATTGTGAAGGTAACGACGGATCAGGATGGATTGTACGGAGTGGGATCGGCTTCGGATATGTATTACCCGGATGCGGTCGTTCAAGTGATCGAGCAAATACTGGCGCCGGTTATTATTGGTAGAGACGCTGCCCAGGTCGAGGATCTCTGGAATACGATGAGCTTAAGCGGCTATTGGCGCAACGGAGCCATTGTACAGACGGCGATAGGCGGAATTGACATGGCGCTTTGGGATATTAAAGGTAAAGAGGCAGGTATGCCCGTCTACCAGTTGCTTGGAGGCGCTAGTCGGTCTGCCGTTGCCTGCTACGGACATGCTGGAGGACGGGATATCGTCGAGCTGAAAGAAGATGTCCATCGGTTTACCGAGGAAGGATATACCGTTGTTAGATGCCAGCTTGGAGGGTATGGAGGAGGAGGTTTCCTCACAGGCAAGAAAATGAATGTTCCCGACAACGCATGGCAGACGGATAAAATATTCGATGAGCACTTCTATTTAGATGCTATTCCTAAGATGTTCGAGCAGCTGCGAATGACCTTCGGACCCGAGGTGCAATTTACCCATGATGTTCATGAGCATATATCGCCGATCATCGCAATCCAGCTTGCGAAGCGGTTGGAGCCTTATGGTTTGTTCTATCTAGAAGACGTCCTTCCGCCAGAGCAAATAGGCTGGTACCGTCAACTCAGACAGCAAAGCTCGACTCCCCAAGCTGTCGGAGAGTTATTCGTAAACCCACAGGAATGGATTGAGCTAGTGAAGGAACGACTAATTGATTTCATTCGTGTACGCGTTTCAAAGGCTGGGGGAATTAGTGCATGCCGTAAAATTGCCACGTTATGTGAAGCTTTCGGAGTACGAACAGCTTGGCAGGAAGGTGGGGAGAATGACCCCGTTAATCAGGCTGCCGCTGTTCATCTGGACATGGCAGTGTGGAACTTTGGCATTCAGGAAATTAATCATTTCCGTCCGGAAGAGCGGGACATCTTCCCAGGCATCATTGAACGTAGGGGAGGATATCTCTATACGAATGATAAGCCTGGGCTTGGTATTGATATAGATGAGTTAAAAGCCTCGGAGCTACTAGAAGACGGCTGGAAACGAACATCGTACCATAGGCCATATTCCTTAGATCGTAAAGCAGATGGAACACTTATTCGTCCGTAGTGAGAAGCTTCCATATTTCTCTTCATGAAACCTTCATCTAACATTCATCATACCTTCATGCAGCTTTTGGGCATGGATGGTATGATTTTTTTATAGTAGCAATATAAAGATAGGAAGTGAATGATCATGAGCACACACAAAACAATTATTATTGGAACGGGACCTGCAGGATTAACGGCAGCTATTTACTTGGCACGTGCCAACTTGAATCCTCTCGTTATCGAGGGGCCAGAGCCAGGTGGTCAATTAACGACTACGACCGAGGTGGAGAACTTTCCGGGATTTCCGGATGGCATTATGGGACCTGAGCTAATGGCTAATATGCGTAAGCAGGCCGAGCGTTTCGGAGCGGAATTTCGTTCTGGCTGGGTCAACAAAGTAGACACGTCGAAGCGTCCGTTTACTTTAACCGTTGAAGGCTTGGGTGAGCTGACGGCAGAAACGTTAATTATATCTACAGGCGCATCGGCTAAATATTTAGGAATTACGGGAGAAAAGGAAAACATCGGACGTGGAGTGAGTACCTGTGCAACATGCGATGGTTTCTTCTTCCGCAACAAGAAAATTATCGTCGTTGGCGGCGGAGATTCCGCGATGGAAGAAGCCCATTTCTTAACTCGATTTGCATCTGAGGTTGTACTGGTTAACCGTCGTAGCGAGCTTCGTGCATCGAAGATTATGCAGGATCGCGCTCGCAACAATCCTAAAATCAGTTGGAATCTAAATCGTACTCCACTTGAAGTCGTAAGCGGTCCGCTCGGAGTAACAGGGTTGAAGGTTACTAATAACGAAACGGGGCTGGAGGAGACAATTGCGACAGATGGTCTATTCGTAGCGATAGGACACACACCGAATACTCGGTTTTTGGACGGGCAATTAGACACTGACGAAACGGGTTATCTGCTCGTTAAACCAGGGACAACAGAAACTAATATTCCAGGCATATTCGCTTGTGGAGACGTTCAGGATCATAAATACCGTCAAGCCATTAGTGCTGCGGGTACGGGATGTATGGCCGCGCTCGATTGTGAAAGGTATTTGGAAGAAGTAGCTCATTAATAATGATCGTGTAAAGGAAAGAGTTGTTATTCCGAGGGTTGAAATCAAACCTTGGAATAACAACTCTTTTATTAAGTTATTCAGGAATGGATAAGTTTCATTATATCCATTTCTGAATAACCTCCGACATAAACAGCTTTCGCTATCCAAAAGACAGCGAAAGCTGTTTATACTTATCCTAAAACTAACCAAGCCCAGCTCATCGTCGCAAAATGCAACGATGACGATCCGAAAGCTAACCGAGCCCATCTCATCGTCGCAAAATGCAACGATGACGATCCGAAAGCTAACCGAGCCCATCTCATCGTCGCAAAATGCAACGATGACGAGCCGAAAACAAACCATGCCTATCTCATCGTCGCAAAACGCGACGATAATGATCCGAAAACAAAACAAGCCCGTCTTATCGTCGCAAAATGCAACGATGACGAGGCGAAAGCTAACCAAGCCCAGCTCATCGTCGCAAAATGCAACGATGACGAGGCGAAAGCTAACCAAGCCCAGCTCATCGTCGCAAAATGCAACGATGACGAGCCGAAAGCTAACCAAGCCTATCTCACAGCCTAGTGGTCAGGCTCAGCTGTTATTTCACATGCTTGTTCTGCAGCGGCTTGAAACTCCTCATCATTGTCAGAAGCCAGCTTATCGCCATATTGGCTAAGCTGGCTTGGGCTGCTTGAAGGTCCATCATTATCAGGCTTACTGTTCCGTCCGGTCATCATAACACCCCCTGAGGTATATGATGACCCAAACAGATCTTCTCATTCATCGTTAATCGTTAGCCTAGAGTCTTATCTCCTTTTTTCCAGCCGATTGGGCACATTCCACCGGATTGCAGAGCTTCCAGAATACGAATAGTCTCTTCTACGCTACGGCCAACGTTCATGTCGGTAACGACCTGATAACGGATGATGCCTTCTGGATCAATAATGAACAATCCACGGTGCGCTGATCCTGTTTTCTCATCTAGCACGCCGTAAGTTCTTGCTGTTTCCTTCGTGAAATCTGAAACCATAGGATAGCGAATGGTACCAATACCGCCTTGATCGCGAGGAGTATTCATCCAAGCCCGATGAGTGTAGACACTATCTACTGAAGCTCCGATAATATCGCATTTTAGATCTCGGAATGTGCCGACAGATTCGTTAAAAGCAATGATTTCCGTAGGACACACGGTAGTAAAATCATAGGGCCAGAAGAAGAACATAACCCAACGTCCTCGATAATCCTCTAGTCTTATATTTTCAGATAACGTGTCCAAGTTTTTGGTGGATGGAAGATCAAACAGAGGGGCTAATTCTCCAATTTTAGCAATTTTCGTGATGTTTTCTGACATGAATGAATCACTCCTAAATTTTTTATAATTAAACTAAATCTAAATTTAGTTATAAAAAAATCATACCCCAATGCGACTTACGCTGCATGAAGGTATGATTAAGGTTTCATGAAGATCTAATGAACCTGAAGTTATTGGTCAGCTAAGCGGTATCCTGCACCTCTTACTGTAGCGATATACCGAGGATCCTTGGGATCGTCATTAAGCTTACTTCTAAGACTGCGGATATGCACGTCGACTGCATTACTGCCCCCAAAATATTGCTCACCCCACACCTCGTTCATTAATTCCTGTCGGGTCATCACTCGGCCGTTGGCTGCAATAATAATTCTTAGTAGATCATATTCCGTTTTCGTTAGATCGACTTTAGTCCCATTATGAGTGACGGTCATACGACCAGTGTCTAGAACGAGCTCTTTGAACGTATGGTGGCTTGAATCTTCAGAGGAAATAGCGGGAACGCTAATGCTCAAGGAAATTTGCTGGATTTTGGCTATGAGCTCCTCTATTGGACATGGCCACTTCACCCACTCCTCTCCTAGGGGAGGGACCGACTCTATTTCATGCACTAATGCCAGAACCGGAGAAGAACCGTTACCAGACCAAGCATTCGTGACATTACTAGGAGACTCAACAGTACGATCAATGACAATGATATTACCTTGAACCATGCTTAGAAGTGGGTCATCGGCATGGTGTAGCAGCAGAACGTCGTAACATTTCTCAGCAAGCTCTGCAACAAGTGCTCTTAAGGACGCGGGCCGAGGGCTGACGATCAGAATTCGGTTCGTAATTTCACAGAAGCCCTGTTCATTGAGAGCAACGGGTGACGCCATACTATTATTAATAATATCGGTTTCGTTTAATGAGCGGATTTCTTCGCGTTCCTGCATCCTTCGCACACTCCTTTGAACAAGTACTGTTCCTCTGTGATCTCATAGCCGGTCTGCTTGGCGATAGATTGAAGCCATTCAGAAGGTGTTTCTATGAAAACCTCATCAACTTTACCGCATGTGGTACAAACAATATGGTGATGATCTTCCGTTCTCGCATCATAACGGCTTGCATCTCCTTCAAGCTTAAGCTCTTGAATAAGACCTTCCTCCGTTAAATATTTCAGTGTATTGTATACTGTCGCATAGGCGAAATTGTGCCCGCCTGCTTTCAGCTTCTCGATAATATCAGATGCAGTCGGGTGATCTTGGGCCGCAGTAAGAAGATCATATATCGTTTTACGCTGTACGGTCATCGCTCCTGCTTTTCTCATGGCGATCATCCTTTTTAATTTAGAATTAGTTTAAGTTTAATCCAGTGAGAGCAAGGTGTCAAACAAATACAGCATGTTGCCATCATCCTCTAATTCGGAGCATAATGAATAATAGAGGTGATTAGGCTTGCTTCGAATAATGGCGGTAACAGATAATCAGGAATTGCTGGAGGATGTCCCTCTCCAAAGCTTGATGAATGACAATATCAAATGGTTTTGGGTAGATTTTGACTGTCCGACAGAAACAGAAATTTTGCTGCTGGATAGCTTTTTCAATTTTCATCCCCTAGCTATCGAGGATTGCATGCATTTTCTTCAACGACCGAAGGTAGACCACTATGAGGAAACGCATTTTTTCGTCCTTCATTCTCTTCATCCGGGTACTTTAAAAGCGGAAGAGGTGGACTTCTTTCTCGGTCCCCGTGGAATCGTAACCTTTCATCTAGCGCCCTCTCAGGAAGTAGAAGAGGTATGGCGTAAAATTCATGACCCCCTTGTCGCTTCGGGGAAGGATCATAATCATGTAGCTTATTTAATTTTGGACAAGCTTGTCGATAACTATTTTCCAACCCTCTACTTAATAGAAGACCAATTGAACGAGCTTGAGGTACAAGAGGAAAATAATGCAGATATACAGGTTATGACAGAGCAAGTATATGACATTCGCGCCAGCTTGCTTAGAATACGTCGTACGGTTTTTCCTATGCGGGATTTGCTATATCGAATAATCAACTCCGACAAAATTGTTGCTGTTAAGGGGCAGTTGGTGTATTTTACAGACATCTATGACCATCTTCTGAAGCTTACGGAAATGATTGAATCGAATCGAGAAATGACCGCTGATTTAAGGGATAGCTATGACTCCTTGCGTTCAAATCGAATGAATTCCATAATGAAAACTTTAACAGTAATGACGACAATTTTTATGCCTCTTACCTTCATTGCCGGTGTATATGGAATGAATTTTATTAATATGCCTGAGCTGAACTGGCATGCAGGCTATTATATTGTTATTGGAATCATGCTCTGTCTTGGTTTGGGCATGTATTTGTGGTTTAAGAAAAAAGGCTGGTTCGACTAAGAAATAAGCTTCGTCTAATAAGGAGTGCTTGTGGGAATGACGATTAAAGCAGTCATATTTGATTTTGACGGTACGCTAATGGATACGGAAACATCGGCTTACGATGCCTATTGCGGTATCTACTCGGAATATGGTCATACGTTCGCTTTAGATGCTTGGGCAGTTGGCATTGGAACACAAGGAAATACGTTTGATCCCTATGCGGACTTAGAGAGATTAACAGGGAACCCGGTAAATCGTAAAGAGCTGAAGGAGCGATATTTGGAAGCTCATGAAGCCAATATAGCTAAACTAGTATTATTGCCAGGTGTATTGGCTCGTTTGGAGGAAGCACGAAAACTGGGGCTAATGATTGGTCTAGCTTCAAGCTCAGATCGGGCGTGGATTGAGCGTCATCTGACAAAGCAAGGGATTAGAGAGTATTTTCAAGTGATCAAAACCTCCAATGATGTGGAGCGGGTTAAGCCTGATCCGGCTTTGTACAGGCTGGTAGTAGAGGGGCTTGGTGTCCAACCACATGAAGCGATGGCCTTTGAAGATTCGCTTCATGGGCTTAGTGCAGCTAAGGCTGCAGGTCTCTTCGGGATAGCTGTGCCGAATTTGGTTACAGCCAAGATGGACTTCTCAGCAGCGGATCTTATTATGAGTAGCATGGAGCAGCGTTCATTAGAAGAGATCATCGTGCTTCTAGATTCCAAATAACAGTTAACCGTACAATCTCCTAGATGGTACGTACAAGTTGAATTCCCTATGCTATAATAGGTTTTACATTGAAGCGGCGTTGTATATGGAGGTACTATTTATGAATTCCCAATCCCCGAAATATTTGCAGCTTAAGGAAGAAATACTGTCTTGGCTGGCCAGCGGACGTTATCGTCCTGGAGATAAGCTGCCATCAGAAAATGAGCTTGCTGAGCAATATTCGTTAAGCCGTCAGACGGTGAGACAATCGATTGGGGAGCTCGTTCAAGAAGGCTGGATTGCCCGCGAGCAGGGGAAGGGAACCTTCGTCAGCAAGCAATCGGCCGAGCGCCGAAATGCCTCAGGTAATCGTACCGTAGGCGTTATTACAACATCGATTTCCGATTATATTTTCCCATCCATTGTTCGAGGTGTTGAATCGGCATTAAAGGATAAGGGCTATCGTCTACTGCTGTCCAGTACAGATAATCGTAAGGAACGTGAGCGTGAAAGCCTAGAAATGATGCTGAGTCATTCGGTTTGTGGTCTCATCGTAGAGCCAACGAAAAGTGCAGAGGGAAATCCTAATTTCGATAATTATCTTGCTATTGAGGATCATGGAATCCCGATGCTGATGATTAACGAGACTTATTCTGATCTGGACTGCCAGTCTGTGAGGGTGGATGACGATGCTGGCGGGCTAATGGCCGCGAATTATATGCTTGAGCTTGGGCACCGGCAGCTTGCTGGTTTCTTTAAGACGGACGATTATCAAGGTGTACGGAGAATGAAGGGATTTATTCGTGCTTGCCGGGAACACAACCTTGCTTCTGAGGAAAGCACTATTGTTCGTTATTCCACCGAGGATAAAGGGGAGCGTCCCCAAGCAATGCTACGCGAGCTTCTTCAGTCAGATACGCCGCCTACGGCAATCGTATGCTACAACGATCAATTAGCAGTCTCCCTGTTGGATACGATTAGGGAGCTTGGGCTGCGTGTGCCGGAGGATCTCTCCATTATCGGATATGACGATTCGTTCCTAGCGACAGCTACAGAAACTAAGCTAACGACGATAGAGCACCCAAAGTCAGCGTTGGGGGAACGAGCAGCGAATTTATTAATTATGCAATTGGAAAAGGGGCAGGCCCCGACGAGTAAAGAATCACTGTATCCTCCAAAGCTAATCATTCGACAATCTACGAGGGAGTTTAGATAATTTTTTTATCGACATACATGTACGTACAAGTATATAATGTGGCTATAGAATTTAATTATATTCATGTTTTAATAGCTGTTATTGCATGTACAAAGGAGTGTTTCACTTGTTGGAACAACTTAAGGGAGTCGTATGTCGAGCGAATGCCGAGCTTCCCAAATATGGTTTAGTGACATTTACTTGGGGGAATGTAAGTGGTTTTGATCGGGAGTCAGGATTGATGGTTATAAAGCCGAGCGGAGTACCTTATGAGGAACTGAAGCCAGAGCAGATGGTTGTTGTTAATTTAGATGGAGATGTTGTGGAAGGAGGTATGCGTCCGTCTTCAGATACTCCGACTCATCTGGTGCTTTATCGTTCTTTTCCGAATATCGGGGGCATTGTGCACACTCATTCTCCATGGGCAACGATTTGGTCTCAAGCGGGTCAAGGTATTCCGGATCTAGGTACGACTCAAGCTGATTATTTCTATGGAACGATTCCGTGTACAAGAGCAATGACCGATGAAGAAATCAGAGGGGCTTATGAAGCGGAAACAGGCGAGGTTATCGTTGAAACATTCGAAGGCTTAAACCCAGATAGAGTTCCAGGTGTACTTGTGAATAGCCATGCTCCGTTTGCATGGGGCAAAGATGCAATGGATGCATTGCATAATGCCGTCGTGCTTGAAGAAGTTGCTAAGATGGCCTATCATACACGGCAATTAAATTCGGGTATACCTTCAATGAATCGGGTGCTCCTAGACAAGCATTATTTACGCAAGCACGGATCGAACGCCTATTATGGCCAGCCTGGAGACTCCAAGCACTAATGCATAATTTTTGAGCGGAAATAGATGATCATTTAATTAACTAGGAGGCTTACTATGAGCCAGAAATATGCGATCGGTGTGGATTATGGAACCCAGTCTGGGCGGGCGGTGCTTGTTGATTTGTCTAATGGTAGTGAGGTAGCGGATCACGTCACCCCTTATCCTCATGGTGTAATAGATGAAATTTTGCCTACCTCAGGCAAGCCATTGGAGCACGATTGGGCTTTGCAGCATCCAGACGATTACCTAGAGGTTCTTCGCTGTTCTGTTCCTGCAGTGCTCAAACAATCGGGAATTAATCCGTCTGATGTAATCGGGCTTGGAATTGATTTTACAGCGTGTACGATGCTTCCTGTCGATGAGCAAGGTGTTCCTCTATGCTTGAAGCCGGAATGGAGAGATAATCCTCATGGCTGGGTTAAGCTATGGAAGCATCATGCTGCTCAGGATGAGGCTGATCAATTAAATGCGATTGCTGCTGAGCGGGGAGAGAGGTTCCTTCCTCGTTACGGCGGTAAAATTTCATCCGAATGGATGATCGCTAAAGTATGGCAGATTGTTAATGAAGCTCCTGATGTTTATGAGGCAACCGATTTGTTTACAGAGGCGGCCGATTGGGTAATCTCGCAGCTCACAGGTAATTTTGTGAGAAATAGCTGCACGGCAGGCTATAAGTCAATCTGGCACAAGCAGGACGGGTATCCAAGCAAAGAGTTCTTTAAAGCGTTGGACCCTCGTCTGGAAAATATTACAGAAACGAAGCTGCGTGGTGACATTGTCCCATTGGGTACAAAATCGGGTGAGCTTACAGCTGCAATGGCTGAGCTAACTGGATTGAATGCCGGTACGGCTATCGCTGTAGGCAACGTTGATGCGCATGCAGCTGTTCCAGCTGTCGGTGTCGTAACACCGGGTAAGCTTGTGATGGCGATGGGAACTTCGATCTGCCATATGCTGCTTGGTACGGAGGAAGTTGAAGTCGAGGGCATGTGTGGAGTTGTAGAGGATGGAATTATCCCGGGATATCTAGGTTACGAGGCAGGACAGTCTGCGGTAGGTGACATCTTTGAATGGTTCGTTGAGGAAGCTGTGCCCGCATACGTGAAGGAAGCCGCAGCTGCGGATGGCGTAGGAGTTCATCAATGGCTGACGGAACGTGCGGGGGCGTATAAGCCGGGAGAAACGGGCTTGCTTGCACTAGATTGGTGGAATGGTAACCGTTCAGTCCTTGTAGATACTAACTTGACTGGTGTTATTGTCGGTTACAGCTTGCTGACTAAACCAGAAGAGGTATACCGGACTTTGCTAGAGTCGACTGCTTTTGGCACTCGTAAAATTATTGATGCGTTCCATAACAATGGAGTTCCGGTTGATGAGGTGTATGCATGCGGAGGTCTGCCTCAGCGTAACCATTTGCTCATGCAAATCTATGCTGATGTCACAAATCGTGAAATAAAAATAGCAGACTCGAAGCAGACGCCTGCTATTGGAGCGGCCATGTTCGGAGCAGTGGCAGCTGGAAGTGCCAAAGGCGGTTATGACAACGTTGTTGATGCTGCTAAAGCAATGGCACGAGTCCGTGAGGAGACGTTTAAGCCAATTCCCGCAAATGTGGCGGTCTATGAGAAGCTGTATCAAGAATACAGCGAGCTCCACGATTACTTCGGACGTGGTGCTAACGATGTAATGAAACGACTCAAAGCACTTAAGGATGAAGCATCCCATTAATAGATTAAATAATAGGCTAGCTCACATGTTGTTTTTTAACTTGTGGGCTAGTCTTTTGTTATAAGATTTAAGTTCTTGTATGATACTGAGGTATAGATGGTAAACAAAGGAAGGGGCTTGTCCGCATGCGTCGTTCAACGGTTTTGAAAATAACGGCTGCAGTCATTATCGTCGCGGCATTGCTTTGGTTGGATTTCAAATATTTGAAGGTGAATCCAGAAACGATTCGTACATGGGTGCTGTCGTTCGGTTGGCTGGCACCTGTGCTTTATATTGGAATGTATATCGCTCGTCCATTTATTTTGTTCCCAGCTTCGGTTATGTCTATGGCTGGCGGTTTGGCTTTTGGGACGGGGATGGGAATACTTTACACATTAGTTGGCGCAGTGACTGGGGCTGTACTATCTTTTTTGGTTGCAAGAAAGATAGGAGGGGGATTTTTTCGCGGAAGAGAAGATCCGAGGCTAGCGAAAATAGAAAGGGCGATGGAGAGGCGTGGATTTATGATGGTGCTTCTGTTAAGGATTGCGCCCTTTGTTCCCTTTGATTTGGTTAGCTATGCGGCAGGTGTAGCCCGGGTGCCGTTGCGGGCTTTTCTGCCCGCAACGTTCATTGGAACACTTCCCGGTACCTTTGCTTATAATTTCCTCGGCGCTAGCTTAACTAAGGGAAGCTGGCGTGAGTTTCTAATAGCAGGGTTTGTTTTTGCTATAGCGTTATCTGTTCCTTTTCTGCTGCGACGTAAGGTACAACGAGAGGTCGAGGATAGTTGAGTGTTATAAGGGAATTGGAATCGCTCCTGTAGAAGAATAATATAGATTCAACCCAACAATACTTCCCGGATCTGCTGGTGCATCTAGTAGTGTTTGAGGAATGACACGTCCGTTGTAACTAAGAGCGACTTCCGTATTTCCGCTGATAGGAATACCTGCAACGTTACTGATGAAGCCTATAGGCCCGAAATCAACAAGTCCGGTAGATGCGAGAGCTTGGCGAATCGTAATCCCTGGGAAAAAGGGAATATAGTTCGTGTAATTGACTCTTGGAAATGCGGCTCCTCCGTTGATTGTTACGGTGATGAAAGCAGGTGCTGGTGGGATTGGTTGCGGTCCTGGAATCGGAATCGGAATGGGGATCGGTATAGGGATTGGAAACGGTCCAGGTCCAGGGAACGGAGGCCGCGGCGGCGGAAATGGTCCAGGTCCGGGTCCAGGTCCAGGGAATGGAGGCCGTGGAGGTGGAAATGGTCCAGGCCCGGGTCCAGGTCCGGGATGTGGCGGCCGTGGTGGCGGAAATGGCCCAGGTCCGGGTCCAGGTCCGGGATGTGGCGGCCGTGGTGGCGCTCCATGCCCTGGAGAGTGTGGTCGTGGAGGCATCGGGAAATTACCAGGTCCTCCCGGCCCACCGGGACCGCCAGGTCCAGGGAAGAAACCGCCTCCCGGCCCACCGGGACCGCCAGGTCCAGGGAAGAAACCGCCTCCCGGACCGCCGGGACCGCCAGGTCCAGGGAAGAAACCGCCGCCTGGTCCGCCGGGACCACCCGGTCCAGGGAAGAAACCGCCCCCTGGCCCACCGGGACCGCCAGGTCCAGGGAAGAAACCGCCACCCGGACCGCCGGGTCCGCCAGGTCCAGGGAAGAAGCCACCTCCCGGACCGCCAGGTCCAGGGAAGAAGCCACCTCCCGGCCCACCGGGTCCACCAGGTCCGGGGAAGAAGCCACCTCCCGGACCGCCAGGACCACCAGGTCCAGGGAAGAAGCCACCTCCCGGCCCACCGGGTCCGCCAGGTCCAGGGAAGAAGCCACCTCCCGGACCACCAGGCCCGCCAGGCCCAGGGAAGAAACCGCCTCCCGGACCTCCAGGTCCGCCAGGTCCGGGGAAGAAACCACCACCCGGCCCACCGGGTCCGCCAGGCCCAGGGAAGAAGCCACCGCCCGGCCCGCCGGGTCCGCCAGGTCCAGGGAAGAAACCACCGCCGGGACCACCGCCGATCCCTCCAGGACCGCCCAGCAAGCCTCCGAGTAATCCGCGTTCTTCTGGGAATACCCACCATGGAATAGTTCTGATCTGGTCAGGCGCTTGTTCTTCGTTCTGATGTAAATGTACAATTTCACCTTTTGCCGACGCTTTATTTGTATTTTTACCGGATGCGGCTTTGGGTTTTGGTTGGGTGATTTGTATTTGGCGGGAAGAGAGCTTGGCTTTCGGATATGCCGCTGCTTTACGTAATAATGGCTTGGCATCCGTCGACCTTAATTTCGACATCTTTGTTCCTCCTTTGCCCATGGGCATTTGACGATTAATGCAGGATATGCGCCCACCCGAGTTCAGGTGCTTTAGACATAATAAGTGGAATAATCGATACAAATTGTGTGCCCCCCACTACTAACCAATCCCGGAACTGTTGCTCGAAAAAATCGTACAACACCCCACAAACGTGTTCTCCCAAAGCCCAGTTACTAGAAAAAATCGTACAACACCTGCCAATCGTGCCCCATCCGAGACCCGTTGCTCGAAAAAATCGTACAACACCCCACAAACGTGTTCTCCCAAAGCCCAGTTACTAGAAAAAATCGTACAACACCTGCCAATCGTGCCCCATCCGAGACCCGTTGCTCGAAAAAATCGTACAACGCTCTCCAAGCGTGCTCCTTCATAGACTAGTTACTAGAAAAAATCGTACAACATCCAACAAACGTGCTCTCCCAAACCCTAGTTACTAGAAAAAATCGTACAACGCTCCCCAAGCGTGCTCCTTCATAGCCTAGTTACTAGAAAAAATCGTACAACACCAGCCAATCGTGTCCCGTCATAGCCCTGTTGCTCGAAAAAATCGTACAACATCCCACAAACATGCTCTCCCAAACCCTAGTTACTAGAAAAAATCGTACAACGCCTGCCCTGAAGCCAATCCCCCCACCAACAAACCTATATCCCCACCCGCCGTAGCCCATCCCTCCAATAAATCCCCCACAACGTGCAGCACCAACCCGAGCACTACCAATAATAGTTAACCGGTTAAATTAAATAACCTCCAAATATCTTTTAAAATGGTATTGTAATCGCTTTATTTCCATCATATAATCCGTTTATAGGTTAAACGCTTAAACAAAACCTCCACATATCATTTACACAACTAACGACCAATACTTGAAGCAGGTGACGAAGATGAAACGCATTACGATTCGAGACGTGTCAGAAAGAGCGGGGGTTTCCACCGCAGCGGTGTCCTACGTGCTTAACGGGCGGGAGGGCAAAGTATCGCCGGATACGATCTTGAGGGTACGACGCGCAGCAGAAGAGCTTAATTACATTCCTGATTTCTCAGCACGAAGCTTAGCCAATAACAAATCGAAGCTAATAGGTGTTGTCATTCCTCAGACGGAGGAGCACAAGCAGCTGCTGCTGCAAAACCCATTTTACTCCGAGCTGATTTGTGGCATTGAAGCCCGGCTTCGACAATCTGGTTACCATATGATTCTATCTGGTGTTGAGAAAGGAGAGGGTTACCTCGATACCTCAATGCAGCGGAACCTCGACGGTGCGATCATTATGGGAATTTATCAGGAGAGCTTCTATGAGGATTTGAAAAAAGCGAGAATGCCAATAGTGCTAATCGACAGCTATGTGTATGACAGCCACTTTCATGTAGTAGGCATCGACGACGAGCTGGGTGGCTATTTGGCAACGAAGCATTTTATCGACAACGGTCATACGAATATTGCGCTAGTTACGGGAATGATTCGGAAGGACGGCGTTGTGGAGAAACGGTTTCTTGGTTACAAAAGGGCACTGAAGGAAGCGGGGTTATTTTATCATCCTGATCATGTTTTTGAGCACTCTGTCACTTACGAATTTGGGCAGGAGGCTGCCAAGCTAATTGTAGCGAAGTATCCAGAAATAACAGCCGTGTTCGCGACAAGTGATCTCATGGCAATGGGTGTCATGCAGGGATTAAGAGATGAGGGCAAGGTAGTGCCTCAGGACGTATCGGTTATTGGATTTGACGACATAACGATTGCCCGTATGTGCACACCGCCCTTGACGACGATTATGCAGGACACGATTAACAGAGGAATTACTGCTGCGGATAGGTTACTATCGGCGATTCATAATCCGGATGGAGGACTACCGCAGGAACCGACGATCATGCCACTTACTCTCGTAAATCGAGATACCGTACGCAAGCTGTCATAACGGTATGTGGGGTGAATATTTTCAAAAGGTACATTACTTATAGGGGGTGATTGGGCTTAAGCATGAAGGGTGGCGCATAGTGGCTGTATTTAGAAAGAAAAGGTGCTCATCATTAATAAGGAGTGGGTTCAATTGTTGAGAAAAAGCGGGGCTATATTGCTAGTAGCTATTATGATCATTATTAGTGCATGTGGGTCAAACAACAATAACAAAGTAGAAAGCTCTCCATCAGCAACGAAGTCACCAGAGCCATCGCCATCCCCGTCACCAACAGCATCAGAATCGGATTCGCCATCCCCTTCCGCAAAGCCGGTCACAATCAAATTACTGACATATACGGCTAACGGGCAGGAAGAAACATTAAAGGCGATGGTAGAAGCATTCCAAGCGAAAAATCAAGATGTAACTGTAGATTACGAGGTTGTGCCATACGCAGATTATGATACGAAGCTTACTACATTATTAGCGAGTGGTAGCGAGCCTGATATTTACGAGGTTGGCTATGAGAACTTCAGAAAATATGCTGCTAAAGATCTTCTACTCGATTTGTCCCCAATTATCGCGGCAGACACTTCGTTTAACCCAGCCATTTATAAGAAGCTAGCTTATGACGCTTTTAACTACAATGGTAAGCAAATGGGTGTGACCGAAAGCTTCTCAGACGTTGTTCTGTATTACAACAAAGATCTGTTCGATGCAAAGCAAATGAAATATCCGGATGCGTCTTGGACTTGGAAGGAAGAGCTGGAAGCGGCTCAGAAGCTGACCGATCCTAAAGCGGGCGTATGGGGGACTTATGCTCCGATTCAGTTCTATGAGTTCTATAAGACAATTGTGCAAAATGGGGGCGGCGTGTTTGACGCAAGCGGCAACCCTACGGTAAACAGCCCTGCCAACGTGGAAGCATTGCAATGGATGATCGATAAAGCTAGTAAATATAAAGTATCACCAGCGCTGAACGATGATACCTTTAATCAACCGGACGCCGACTTGAATGCATTTTTAGCTGGTAAAATTGCGATGGTACGGTTCGGAATCTGGAACTTCGGCAGATTTAAGGATGCGCCTTTCAAATGGGACATTGCGTTAGAGCCAGGCAATACTCAGAAGGCTCATCATTTCTTCGCTGATGGTCTTGTCGCATCGAAAAATACGAAGCAATCAGATGCAGTATGGAGATTCTTGAAATTCTTCACTAGTGATCCAGATTCGGTTAGTAAGCGGATCGCCGCAGGCTGGAGTGTACCAGCTGTTGCTGATGACGCGGTAATGGATGCCTATTACAAACAAACACCACCTGAATCCAAGAAGGTTGTTATCGAAGCACTGGATTCGCTAGTCCTTCCTCCTGTTGGTCCTAAACCGGAGAAGTGGGGAGAGCTTCAGACCGCTGTAGTAGAGCAGCTGGATAAAGCGAAGCTCGGACGGATTACCGCTCAGAAGGCACTTGATAACGCCCAGAAGAGCGTCGAAGCTTTACTAAGCAAATAACCTAAACCCCTCTTGATTTATCCAGCTTAACAATGCCGATGTCGGAACCGCGCTCTTGGTCGGAGGCATAAATCGGTTCTGGCATGCGGGCTATGGAGAGATGGGATCATGTATTCGTGTACAGCGATCCCGTCTCCCTATTTTATAGCGTTGTCGAAATTAAGTATATAGTGTTGATCGCTCGGCTTAAGCTCCACGTCCACGTCTTAGAGAAAGGAACATGCGAATGGTTGGACAACGCAAGTGGAATCGACGAACGGCAGCTTTCGTTTTCTTGCTCCCTGCCGTGCTGGGGCTGATAGCGTTTCAACTGCTGCCAATGATATCTTCGATATTCATCAGCTTCTCTGATTGGGATTTGCTTAGTAAATGGACTCAGATTCATTTTATCGGCTGGACGAATTATGTAGAGGTTTTTAGCAATGAGAAGTCTTACACCTCTATTAAAAACGTGTTTATTTTCCTCATTGGATATATGCCTGTCATTACATTGCTCGGTATTATGTTCGCGGTACTATTAAATAGAAACATTCGTGCCATCAAGCTTTATCGAGCTGCGATATTCGTACCTGTAATTACCTCTTGGGTAGCGGTATCTATTGTATGGCGTTGGCTGCTGAATGGGCAGAGTGGATTGATTAACTACGCGCTCTCTAAGATCGGAATTGAGGGTCCGATTTGGCTACAGGATGACCATTGGGCGATGGTGGCCATTATTGCGGTAACGATATGGAAAGATATTGGATTCGTCTCTATTATTTTGCTTGCTGGCTTGCAGGACATATCGGAAGACTATTATGAAGCAGCGAATCTGGATGGAGCCTCAGCCTGGAGCAAGCTAATTAAAATTACGATACCTTTGCTGTCGCCGACCTTGTTCTTTATCATCACCATCTCGCTTATTAATTCGTTCCAGGTATTCGATCAGGTACTTATTATGACGAATGGGGGACCAGCGGGAGCTACTAGCACTATTGTTGAGCAGGTGTATAGAAATGCTTTTCAATTTAACAAAATGGGTTTTGCCGCGGCGCAGTCATGGGTGCTGTTCGTCATTATCTTCTCTGTGACTATGGTTATGCAATGGCTCCAGAGGAGGTGGGTCGTCTATGAAAGATAGAGGCTCGTTAATCAAGAACGCCCTTACTCATCTATTTCTTATAGTGGCTTCAATTACGCTTATTTTCCCGTTTCTATGGATGCTTTCTGGTGGCTTTAAGGATAGTCTTGAAGTCGTTAAAATGCCGCCACAGCTTCTTCCATCCCAATGGAATTTTGATAATTTCATTCAGATCGAGAAGTTCTTTCCCTTATATCGATTCCTGTTCAATAGTGTTGTTATTGCAATTGTGACAACAGTTCTACAGCTACTTATTTGTGCAATGGCTGCCTATGTGTTCGCCAAAATCACGTTTAAGGGCCGCCAAGCTATTTTCGTAGTATTCCTCACGACGATGATGATTCCGGCTCAAGTGACGTTAGTGCCGCTCTTTATTTTATTCTCTCAAACGAATCTCATCGATACGTATGCAGGCTTAATTTTGCCGGGGATATTCAGTGCATACGGGACGTTCCTACTACGTCAAAATATTATGACAATACCAAATGAGCTTCTGGAGGCGGCGTTCATAGATGGAGCTTCTTATTACCGGGTATTCGGTAGCATCATCATGCCTCTCATTAAGCCGACGCTTGCCGCATTAACTATTTTCGCCTTCATGAGCTCGTGGAATAGCTTCCTGTGGCCACTGATCGCAACGAATAGCAAGGAGCTTATGACTTTGCCTCTTGGTCTTAGTAAGCTACAAGGAAAATGGTCGACGGAATGGAACCTCCTCATGGCGGGTAACGTCATCAGCTTCTTACCGATTTTCGCAGTTTATTTATTTGCTCAGCGTTACTTCATTAAAGGAATGACGATGACAGGAATTAAATAACCGCCAGCAAGGTGGTATCCGGGGGAATTCATTATGAAGGAAATACGTCTAGGGTTAATAGGGCTCGGAGGCATGGCTTCCGTTCACGCAGAACAAGTCGAGCAAATATCAGGTGCGGCTATAACCGCCATCTGTGATCGGGATAGCGTTAAAGTAGCGGAATGGGGAACTAAGCTAGGTATTGATGAGGGCTCGCGCTATTCGGACCCCGAGGATTTAATTAAAAATGCTGAGATTGATGCTGTGTTATCCATTACCCCGAATAATGTCCATTATGAAATCATTCGTCTTTGTTTGATTCACGACATGCCGATTATGACGGAGAAGCCTTTTACTAGAACATATGAAGAGGCTAAGGCTTTGTTAGAGCTTTCGGAGGCGAATAATACGACCTGTATGGTTGGCTTTTCCTATCGCTATACTCCATCGTTTCGAATGGCAAGGGAAATGATTAGGAGTGGCAAAATTGGTCAGGTTCGGCATGTGTTCTTCCAATACTTGCAGCAGTGGGGAGGTCCGTTGTTTGATACGAAAATGAATTGGCGATTGGATCGTTCCATCACTGGATCAGGAGCTTTGGGCGATCTGGGCTCACATATGGTAGATGCTGCTCGTTTTCTGATCGGAGAGCCGATTGAAATATCCTCGCTAATGAGCTCGTTGATTACAGAGCGGGAGGATCCCGTAACAGGTAATCCAGTCCAAGTGGACATTGATGATTTTGCTGCTTTCGTTGCGGTACTCGAGCAGGGAATACCTGCGGTGTTTCAAACCTCACGCAACGCTTATGGGAGTCAAAACCAGTTTGAGATTTCCGTATTTGGAGATACCGGCTCACTTCAGATGGGGTGGGAATATGGGGATACGTTGAAATGGGTGCATCCGGATGAAGAAGGGAATCAGGTAAGGGAAGAAATTAACGTGCCTGATGAATATCGACTGAAGCAGCTGCAGGATTTCATAGATTTGTTGCGAGGAACTGTGAGGGAAGAAACGGCAACATTGAGAGATGGGTATTTGAACCAACGAGCGTTAGAGGCGATTGAGCAAGCCCATTTGAGTAAAAAAGCAGTTAAGGTAGCGGACGTTGGAGTAACTTCTGACAGAGTTGAGGTGACAGGATGAGCATCAGAGTGACTGTATGGAACGAGTTCCGTCATGAGCGCAATAATCCACAGGTAACGAGCGTTTACCCTGAGGGCATACATGAGGCATTGCGAAGCGGACTATCCGCCTATGGTTTCACTATTGGTACAGCAACACTAGATGAACCCCAGCATGGTCTCACTGAGGAAGTGTTGAACAGTACTGATGTGCTCATTTGGTGGGGGCATCAAGCTCATGATGAGGTTGATGATGCCATCGTTCAGCGGGTGCAGGATCGTGTGCTGAATGGGATGGGCTTAATCGTGCTTCACTCGGGGCATTACTCCAAAATCTTCAAGAGGTTAATGGGTACATCCTGTGCGCTCAAATGGCGAGAAGCAGACGAGAAGGAGCGCCTTTGGGTCGTTAAGCCGACCCACCCGATAGCAGCTGGGTTACCGGAGTATTTCGAGCTGGAGCAGGAGGAAATGTACGGTGAATTTTTCGACATACCCGACCCGGACGAGCTTGTTCTAGTTAGCTGGTTTGAAGGTGGCGAGGTATTTCGCAGTGGAGTGACCTATAGTCGGGGGCTGGGGAAGATTTTCTACTTCCGCCCAGGTCATGAAACGTACCCGACCTATTATCGGGAGCCTGTTGTCAGGGTCATAGCGAACGCGGTGAACTGGGCGGCAGACGAACGGGGCGTTGCTCCATTCTATGGAAATGCGCAGCCGTTGGAGAAAATTTCTCGTAAAGTGAATGAGTAGTTGGAGGTAACAGGGTCTCAAGGCGGGCTATCATTGCTGCCTTGGGACTTAACAAATCATTAAAGCAACGAAGCCAGAATGATGGCCTAGATCGTTTAATTGACATATAGACAGTGTGGCCTGTCGTACAAGTGTTCAGCGCATTCCCTTTATTGAGGTGACGCTGTTTTTGTCGTCCTCTTAGGTCCCGATAATCCGTTCTGATTTGGGGCTCAGACACCCGAGAATAGCGCATTCGAGATTCTACTTACCCGCATACAATGAACACTATGTGGAGAGGGGGTGGTTCGAATCGAATCTATTGAGAGGTACTAAGTCTGAAGGGAGGGATGCGATATGTGACGAAACTCGATTCGGGAAGTCAGCAAGCAACAGTAGCGATGTGGGGTGAATAAGTATTTCTACAAAAATCATGCAAGTGGACAAGCCTTATCGTATTTCAAAATAGCCTAATGAGAGGGGAATACCGTAATGAAATTTCGCTGGAAATCAAGATGGATGACTGTGCTTCTGCTTGCCTTGGCTATGCTCATCGCTTTACCGGCCAGCGTGTTCGCGATCGACGGAGTTTATCATGCACCCTACGGAACAGATGACTTGTACGAGGTACAGCAGACTGAACGTTATCCTAGAGATCCAGTCGCCGGTGACACGGTAACTGTGAAATTAACGACTTGGCCGATTGAAGCGGGACAAGCCACTTGGATTACCTGGACGAAGAATGGAGTTGCGCAATCAGTCGTAAATGGCGCTTGGAAATACAATAGCGGCAACAACAGCTACTGGGAAGTTAATCTGGGTAGCTTTAGCAAGGGCGACACCATCTCCTATACGGTGCATGCGAACAAGAGTGGGGCCAATGAAAAAACGATTGGACCGTTTACATTTACCGTTACAGGCTGGGAGTCGGTAGCAAGCATTAATAGCTACACGAATGCTACTAATCATATTGTTCTAAACGCGAGCCCGAATACTGGGACAATGTCTCCGAAAATCAATATTGCTTTTCAGGCAGATGACGTATTCCGGGTACAATTATCTCCCAAAGGAACGGCTACGCTGGCTACAGGGCTAAGCAACTATACTTTTACCGATAACACGACCTATTACTTGATTAGCACGACTGCCTTGAAAATACGCATCGACAAAAGCCCTTATAAGATGAGCGTCTATAAGCCGGATGGCACGACGTTAATCGCTAGGGAGTACGATAGTGCGGTTAATCGAAATATGGCTTGGCTAACTGACGGCAGCAATATCATAGACAAGGTTCAGAATAATCTATACTCTCCGACCTCTGAGCAGTTTTACGGGTTCGGAGAGCACTACAACAATTTTCAGAAGCGAGGTTATGACGTAGACACCTATGTGTATAACCAGTACAAAAATCAAGGCAGCAAGACGTATATGTCTATTCCGTTTTTCGTGAATACGAACGGCTATGGAGTGTACGTCAATTCAACCTATTACTCGAAGTTTAAGCTGGCAACTGAACGTAGCGATATGTACAACTTCACCGTTAATACGGGTGGAGGCTCGACCTCTATGCTGGATTACTATTTTGTGTATGGAAGCGATGTTAAGGACGTCATATCGAATTATTCGGACCTTACCTCCAAGCCGACAATGCTGCCCAAGTGGGCGTTCGGTTTATGGATGTCCGCTAATGAATGGGATCGGCAATCCGAAGTAACGACAGCCCTTAGCAACGCAAGTACGAATAATATCGCTGCAACTGCCGTCGTGCTTGAGCAGTGGAGTGATGAAAACACATTTTATATTTTCAACGATGCAACTTATACGCCTAAGACGGGAAGTGCTGCATTCAGCTACAGTGACTTCACGTTCGGAACGAAATGGCCCAACCCCGCGCAAATGGCGACTGACATTCACAATGCCGGGATGAAGCTTGTCATGTGGCAGGTTCCAATTCAGAAATATACAAACTATGCGTACACACAGAAGGACAATGATGAGTCGTATATGATTTCTCAAGGCTATGCGGTTGGTGACGGCAATAGTGGACAGTATCGTCTGCCAGCAGGCACCTGGTTCGAGAATAGCTTATTGCTTGATTTTACGAGTACAAATGCTAAAAACTGGTGGATGTCCAAACGTGCGTATTTGTTCGATGGTGTTGGTATTGATGGATTCAAGACAGATGGCGGAGAGATGGTATGGGGGCGCTGGCTCACCTTCAATAACGGCAAGAAGGGTGACGAAATGCGTAACCAATACCCGAACGATTATGTGGCGGCCTATAATGACTATGCTCATTTGAAGAAGGCGGATTCCGTTTCCTTCAGCCGTTCCGGCACAAGCGGCGCACAGAAGAGCCAGATTTTCTGGGCGGGCGATCAGGAGTCGACCTTTAGTGCTTTCCGCGATGCGATGCATGCGGGTCTGACCTCTAGTATATCCGGCGTTCCCTTCTGGAGCTGGGATTTGGCGGGGTTCACGGGGGATACTTTTCCTTCAGCGGAGTTGTACAAGCGGTCGATTGAGATGGCAGCATTCTCGCCGATCATGCAATTCCACTCTGAGAAATCGGATCCAAGCCCAAGTGAGGAACGTTCTCCTTGGAATGCTGCTTCGCGGACTGGGGATTCCACCGTGCTGTCTACTTCTCGGAAAGTGATTAACACACGTATGAACTTATTGCCTTATCTATACAGTGAAGCCAAAAAGACAAGTGACACGGGTATTCCGCTTATGAGGGCGATGGTCGTTGAGTATCCTGGCGATACGAGCACTTATGGACTGACGGAGCAGTACATGCTCGGAGATAGCTTACTAGTTGCACCAATCGTGAACCAAGGTGAAACGAACAAGAGCATATACCTTCCTGCTGGGGAATGGGTTGATTTCTGGTGGGGTGCGATGCATCCAGGCAATCGGACAATCAGCTATTATGCGGGCGTAGATGACATTCCTGTTCTAGTTAAAGCGGGTGCCATTCTGCCTATGAACCTTAACGGCACTTATACAGTAGGTGGAACGATCGGCAACGATTTGACCAACTATACGAATTTGTCCTTCCGTATTTTCCCGCAAGGAACGACCTCGTACAGCTGGTACGATGGATCAACTACGCGCACAATTACTTCAACTGAGCAGTATAATCTGGACAAAGTAACCGTATCTGTGCCTGCGCTTACCGTTGCTAGCACGATTCAGGTGCTGACAAGCAAGCCGACCTCAGTAACGAAGGATGGCACGGGGTTAACTGAATACTTTAGTGCCAGCAGCTTGAGCAGCGCTTCCCAAGGCTGGTATTACGATTCTGCCGCCAAGCTTGCTTACGTGAAGATCAGTTCGGGCGTATCGGCTCGCTCGGTCGTTCTTAACGGGGTAGACAAGAACGCATACGAAGCAGAATTCGGCACCTTGAACGCTGTATCTACGAATACGAACCATACCGGATACTTGGGAACTGGCTTCGTTGATGGATTCGAGACAGTTGGCGATTACGTGGAGCTTCAGGTTTACGCGCCGTCTGCTGGTACGTATTCCATCGACGTTCGTTACAGTGCTGGGGGCGGAGCAGGATCGCGGGCTATTTACAAAAATGGCACGAAGGTATCCGATCTCAGCTTGTCCGCCACTGCTAACTGGGATACGTGGAACACGGCTACATTGTCTACGTCCTTAAATGCAGGGCTCAATACGATTAAAGTGCAGTACGATTCCGGCAATTCTACGGGTATCAACCTCGATAACGTTGGCATTCGTTGGTAGAAAGGCTTGAGCAGGGGAAGAGCGGGATACAGAATTTGTATTTCCGCTCTTTCTTTCCCTAGCAAATCTAATGAGAGGTGGAAGATTTATGATTGCATATCGTGGCTTGCTTAATAAACGTTTTTTCATGCTTGTACTTGTCGCAATGCTCGCATTAGGATTACTGCCAATGGGCCCGTCTCGGACTTATGCGTATGCTGGCGCTTTGGGTAACGTTCTTAGCAGCAGTGTGTCTGGAGACACACTTACACTTACGATAGACAACGGGGCAGAACCGAATGACGATCTTCTGGAGATCAAAGTGCTTAGCAGCAGTGTGGCTAAGGTGGATTACCGACCGAATTCTGTAGCTGCTAGCAACGATACGCCGATGATTGATCCAAATAAAACATGGAGCGCGGTCGGTGCTACGATTAACACGGCGACTAGTCCCATCACGATAACGACAGCGGATATGAGGATTGAAATAGCCAAAACGCCTGCTCGTGTAACTGTAAAGAAGGCTAATGGAACGCTGCTTTTCTATGAGCCTTCTGGGGGCGGTATCTATTACGACGGCGTACGATTCATTCGCGGTACTTCAGATAATCTCTATGGAATTAGGAGCTATAATGCATTCGAGGATGGAGGAGATCTTCTGCGGAATGACAATAGCCATGGTGCCCATGCGGGTGAGCAAGGTGATGCAGGAGGACCTTTCATATGGTCGACTGCTGGTTATGGCATTCTGGTCGATAGCGATGGCGGTTATCCTTTCACAGAAGCAGCCTCTGGGAAAATGGAGTTTTATTACGGTGGGACTCCGACGGAAGGCCGTAGGTATACGAAGGACGATATGGAGTATTACATTATGCTTGGAAGTCCCAAAGAAATTCTAGCATCTTATGCAGAAATTACAGGGAAATCTCCCATGCTCCCGAAATGGTCGCTGGGCTTTTCTAATTTTGAATGGGATACGAACGAGACAGAGCTGACCAACAGCATAGACACCTATAGGGCGAAGAATATTCCACTAGATAGTGTTGGACTCGACTATGACTGGAAAAAATACGGTCAGGACAACTATGGAGAGTTCGCCTGGAATACGTCGAATTTTCCTAGCGCTTCGACGACAGCACTGAAGACAGCAATGGATGGCAAAGGTGTAAAGATGATTGGTATAACAAAGCCACGTATCGTGACGGAGGATACACCGGGCCACAATACAACACAGTATGTGGACGCGAATACGGGCGGTTATTGGTACCCCGGCCATTCTGCGTACACGGACTATTTTATCCCAGTGAAGGTACGTAGCATCGACCCCTACAATTCCGCAGAACGCACATGGTACTGGAACCATTCCAAGGATGCTTTCGATAAAGGAATTGCGGGCTGGTGGAATGATGAGACAGATAAAGTATCAGCAGGCGGGACGACGCTGTGGTTTGGTAACTTTACGACAACTCATTTCTCCCAAGCGATGTATGAAGGGCAACGATCCTATTCATCGACGAATCGTGTCTGGCAGACGGCTCGGACATTCTACCCAGGGGCGCAGCGGTACGCGACTACGTTATGGTCGGGAGATATCGGGAGTCAGTGGAGCAAGGGGGATAAAATCAATTGGGCAGCCGGTATGAAGGAGCAGCGTGCCGTTATGCTGTCTTCTGTTAACTTGGGTCAGCCTAAGTGGGGGATGGATACCGGTGGATTTAACCAGCAGGATGGGACAATAAATAATCCTTCTCCTGAGCTGTACTCCAGATGGATTCAATTCAGCGCCTTTACTCCGGTATTCCGTGTTCACGGTAATAACCATCAACAGAGACAGCCTTGGTACTATGGTAATACAGCGGAGGAGTCGGCAAAATCGGCAATTCAGCTGCGTTATTCTCTTATTCCGTATATGTATTCCTATGAAAGGAGTGCGTATGAGACGGGGATTGGTCTCATTCGTCCTCTTATGCTCGATAATCCAACGGATAGTAGTGCTAGAAACTACCTCGACGCTTGGATGTTTGGAGATTGGCTGCTAGCCGCTCCTGTTGTCGATAAGCAACAGACAAGCAAATCCATATACTTGCCGAGCGGCACTTGGATCGATTATTTCCGTGGCACGACATACAGTGGAGGGACGACAATTAGCTATCCAGTTAATGCGAATACTTGGAGCGATATCCCCTTATTCGTGAAGAAAGGAGCAATTATACCAACGCAGAAGGTGCTTGATTATGCGAGCCAGAGCGCAATTTCTACGATCGGGGTCGATGTGTTCCCTGATACGGCTCAGTCTAGCTTTAACTATTACGACGATGATGGCACGACTTACAATTACGAGGGGACAGGGTACTTTAAGCAAATATTGACGACTCAGGACAATGGAGGCAGTGGTATTAGCTTTGGTGTAGGTGCAAAGAGTGGTACCTATTCGGCGCCTGTTATGTATTATTTGGCAGCTATTCATGGCAAGGCCGGATCAGGTGTGACGATTGCTGGTTCTAGTGCGTCCTCTTATGCTTCGCTCAATGCGCTGAAGGCTGCTGGTGGTGAGGGTTGGGCTAAGGGCAAGGATATCTATGGAGATGTGACTTATGTAAAGGTATTGGCGGGCAGTGGCACAGCAAGAAACGTTGTCATTAGTGGAACGGCTTCTGTGACGGCTACTGCATTTCAGTATGAAGCAGAGGAAGCTTCGTTGTCTGGCAACACGAATGCAACGAAAGCCTCGGTTAATACAAATCATACGGGATATGAGGGTAGCGGCTTTGTGGAAGGTTTTAATAACAATGGAGCAGCAGTAACCTTCTATCCTAGTGTAGCAGTGGGCGGTGACTACCCGGTTGATCTAAAGTACGCCAATGCATCGGGCTCCTCCAAGCTGCTTAGTATTTTCGTTAACGGCAAACGAGTCAAACAAACAACACTTGCTAACCAAGCAAATTGGAACACATGGGCGACACAGACAGAGACGATTCCGCTGGAAGCGGGACGTAACAGTGTCTCTTATAAGTACTATGCTGACGCTGGAGATACTGGGAATGTGAATCTAGACTTTATTAAAGTTCCGTTTGCACCAGCTGTAGCTAAATACGAGGCAGAAAGCGCGAAGCTTACGGGTGGTGCATCCATTAACAAGGATCATTGGTTCTACTCGGGTGATGCATTCGTAGCATCGATGTCGGCGTTGAACGCGCAAACCGAGTTTACGGTTACGGCTCCTTCGGCTGGTAGCTATACGCTAGCACTGCGGTATGCGAATGGTAATAATGCAACGAGAACCTTGACCGCTTACGTAAACGGGACAAGTGCCGGGGCAATAAGTATGACAAGCCCGGGTACGAATTGGAACGTCTGGCAAGACGTTACGAAGACGGTTACTCTAAGTACTGGAGTCAATACGGTAGCGTTCAAATACGATTCCGGGAACAGCGGGAATGTGAATTTGGATCGGCTGCTGGTAGCTGCTTCGACTCCGGGTACACCAGAATCGGAAACTAATCTACTAGACAATTCAGATTTCGATCGAGATGGGGCATATAATAGCAACTGGACAGAATGGCATCCAGCAGGGCAGACGCTAGCTTATGGTGTGGACAGTGGCTCAGGCTCCAACCCGCCAGAGTCGCCATGGACGCAGGATAAACGGTCTTATTTTTGGTTAGGCACTGCCTATCAGCAGAGTATTCACCAGACTGTTGCGGTTCCCGTTAATAACGCCAATTACAAGTTCGAGGCGTGGGTGCGGATGAAGAATACGAACCCGACGGTTGCGAGGGCTGAAATTAGCAGCTATGGCGGCAGCGCGCAGTATTACAACATCTCCAACGACGGGGTATGGAAGTATATTAGTATTAGTAATATTTTTGTGACGAATGGTCAGATTGATATTGGCTTCTATGTGGATTCTCCAGGCGGCACGACGCTGCATATCGATGATGTGCGGCTGACAAAGCAATAAAGCCTAAGTAATAAAGCCTAAGCAAAAGTAACAAGCAAAATCCCAGAGCTGACGTCAATACGTCGGTTTTGGGATTTTTACATAATCAATGATTTTTGTCTCAAGCTAAACTGGGTTAAAATAGGGAGAGCAGGCGAAAGCGCGAACGGAGGAATAAGAATGAGCATTGCCATAATTGGGTGGATGGTTGGTGGAGCAGGGGCGTTAGCAGGAAGCGCTGGTGCGGCTTTATACGGTTTAACAGTTAAGGCACAACGACCTAGGCTTGTTCCTAATGAGGTTGAACCATCCGTGCAATATGAATCGGTGGAGTGGAAAAGCGAGGGCAAGACAATCAAAGGCTGGTTTTTACGACAAGCTGCTGCGGATCATTCAACACCGGGACCCGTTATTATCATTGCTCACGGCTGGGGCTCAAACCGTTCACGCGTGCTACGATATGCTCTTCCTCTATATAAAGAAGGTTATTCAATTCTCATGTATGATGCTCGAAGTCATGGTGAAAGTGAATATTACAAGACGCCGACAGGTCTGCAGTTCAGGGATGATTTATTAGCTGCATTGGATTGGCTTCGCACACGTCCTGAGGCGGATCAGGCACGAATTGGTGTGCTTGGCCACTCATTAGGAGGTTTTGGAGCAGTGCTTGCACTGGATGTTGGTGCTCCAATTGCGGCCCTAGTAACGGACTCGATGCCCGTAAAATTTGCGACTATGATTGGTTCCGAGCTTAGACGAAAAAAGCTCCCACAATTTCCCTTGGCTCAATTACTACCTTGGATGATGATAATGCGCAGCAGAATCCCGCGCTCAATGATGAAACGGGCGAATCCTGCGAGAATATTAATGGACAACGCATCTGACCGCCAAACTCCAGTATTACTCATACATTCACGTAAGGACAGATTCATTCCGCCTACAGAGCTTTCCCATATGCTGTCTCGCGCCCCCAATTTGCCCCACTTATTCGTCAATGCCGAAGGACATAGCGCTTCTGAGCGAGATCCGGCATTCTGGCCAGCAGTCACTTCCTTCTTCGAATCAGGGCTACAAAAAAAGTAGGCTTGCGGCAACGGGCCGCAAGCCTCAAGATATATTATTGAAAAGGGGGGTCATGTATGTATTGTAACCCCTATAGATGAAGAGAAGATGAAGGTAATATTACGGTTTCATTACAAAAAGCCCGGAAGGACATTTTAGGCTCCTTAACAGGGCTGAATTACAAGCCTTTTCATTTTTATGCGGAGTTTTATTCTAAATATTCCTTGACGGGAATATTCCCTAATTGGTATATTGTATTCAGCAGGATGAAGTTATCTTGAGTGCAGGGGATGATTATACAAGAAACCATTAGGTCAGAGGTGAGGATCATGTCATGAAAATATCCGGAATGGACATAACCACGCTGAGTGCTTTAGCTGAAACCAATCGTATGAATATCGTTCAACTGTTGCGCGATGGTCCTTTGGCCGTAGGAGAAATCTCTGATCGACTTGGTATTCGCCAACCACAAGCGTCGAAGCATTTGAAAGTGCTTAGCGAAGGCGGGATTGTAGAAGTGCGAATAGATGCGAACCGTCGGATCTATGCACTCCGGTCTGAGCCCTTTCAAGCGATGGAGTTCTGGTTGCAGTCCTTCGGGCACATTATGGAAGATCGGTTTGATAACTTGGACAATTACTTGCGTGAACTGCAGAACAAGGAAAAACCATAAAGTCATTATTTAGGGGGAGTAATAACGATGTCAAACAATTATATGATTTCGAACGTAGAGAACGATCGAGTTCTAGTGCTGGAGCGCGTGTTTAATGCACCGCGCGATCTCGTATTCCAGATGTTTAAGGAACCTGAGCATCTTAAACGTTGGTGGGGACCGAAAGGTTGGGAGATACCGGTTTGTACTATCGATTTTCGTCCGGGTGGCGTGTGGCATTACTGCATGAAATGCGTTGATCAGAATCAAGGTCATTTTTATGGCATGGAATCATGGGCAAAAGGCATCTATAAGGAAATTGTCGAGCCGGAGACTATCACTTATAACAATTATTTCTCGGATGCTGAAGGAAATATAAACGAATCCTTGCCAGGGTCTCTAATCAAGATGGAATTTATTGATCTGGGCGGCAAAACCAAATTGGTAAACCGTTCTGAATATGCGTCGGCAGAGGCCCTCAAAGCTGTCATGGATATGGGGATGCTGCAAGGAATCACCGAAACATGGGATCGTTTGGGCGAGTTGTTGGAGTCAATTAAGTAAATGGAGCTTCCCTCCAGCAGAGTCCTTTAACTTCGCAGATAATGAAGAGAACTACTATGCTTTATCGGGAAAGAAATAAGATAGTTGAATAAGTTACGGAAGCGGCTATCTAAATGATCAGCTGCTTTTTTTAATCATCGATCAATGATCTAATTTGCTGAATAAAAAAAAGGGAGGCCTGCGGCAACGGGCCGCAAGCCTCAAGTTTTATATTTCAAAGGGGGGTCATGTATGTATCTTAACCTTTGAACATGAAGAGAAGATGAAGGCTATATTACGTCTTTGTTACAAATGAGAAAGCGGTATCATTTTGGATGGGAAAAACGACCACAAAAATGATCATTCTTGTGGTCGTTTCTGCGATGGTGGGATGTTACTCGGATTGTAAGTGTGCCACCCAAATAGAGTACTGAGGGCTACTAAGATCCGCGAATTTAGCCACTTTCCCCACAATAACGCACTGAGGGCTACTAAGATCCGCGGATTTAGCCACTTTCCCCGCAATAACGCACTGAGGGCTACTAAGATCCGCGAATTCAGACACTTGCAGCACAATAACGCACTGAGGGCTACTAAGACCCGCGAATTTAGCCACTTTCCCCATAATAACGCACTGAGGGCTACTAAGACCCGCGAATTCAGGCGCTTCCCCGCAATAACGCACTGAGGGCTACTAAGAGTCGCGGATTTAGCCACTTTCCCCGCAATAACGCACTGAGGGCTACTAAGACCCGCGAATTTAGCCACTTTCCCCACAATAACGCACTGAGGGCTACTAAGAGTCGAGGATTTAGCCACTTTCCTCGCAATAACGCACTGAGGGCTACTAAGAGTCGAGGATTTAGCAACTTTCCCCGCAGTAACGCACTGAGGGCTACTAATTAGCCCACACAGCAACCATGTCTGTCCGTTATTTACCCTCGTCGCGGCTCTCTTCCCGCATCCGGGTCATCTGCTGCCAGACGGAGCCTGCGGCTTCCTCGCCGCGCTCGATCCGGGCGACCGCCATCTCGGCCTGCAGCTTCACCTCGAATTCGGACTCACTGGAAGCTGTTTTACGCAGGGCCTCCAAAGCCGACTCGTCGCCAGCCTCATAAAGAAACCGAGCAGCCCGCCAACGTACGAGCTTGTTCGAGTCAGTCAACACCTCGATCATCGGCCCAATAGCAGCTGTATCTCCTATATCCGATAGCGTATCCCCGGCCGTCCGTCGAACGGATCCAGAAGTATCCTTAAGCGCAACGAATAGATGCGGCATCGCTTCAGGAGAGCGAAGATCGCCAAGATAGACGACGGCCAACCGTCTTACTGACATTTGGCTATCGCTTAAAGCTTTTTCCAGTACCGGCAAATCGTCCGGCTGGGGCTTCAACCGCTCCAATGCCGCGTAACGCTCGCGCCAATCCTGAGAATCCAGCGCCTGCATAACCACTTCTCCCGTCAATGGAGCGGGAGGAGCAGGTGGCGCAGCTTCCGGTCCGGCTGCCTTTGCCTGTTCAACTAAATCGCGAAGCCGCGCTTCAGAATAAGCTGCTTCAAGCTCACGCTGCACCTCATCCAATACCTCTTGAGGCTCGCCATATCGAACGCCCAGATCCTCAAGCATACGCTCGCGGATCATTGTAGAACCAGCCGCATCCGATACAGCTTGGTTGAACCGGGCAGGCATTGCTGCGCGAAACTCCTGTCCGCCGCTCCGAACGCGAAGCTGCATCGGAATACCTCGAAACATTTGTACACGGACATAAGCTTCGCCAAACCCTGTTGCTTCAACAGCACCAGCGGTTAATGAGCCACTACCCGCTATTCCGAATACTTCTCTAATTCCATCCAGAATAGTTGCCCAGTCTGCATTGCCCCTGCGATCGAGAGCTAGGAAATCAGAGGTGTGGAAAATCGATTTAACCCCGGGTACCTCTAACAAGCTTGCAATGAGCGGTGGTGCCACGGCTGTTTGCTCCTTGCCACCGTAATTCAACTGAATTCCAGGCTCAAGCCGGACATCCACGTTGAGCTTCATTGTATTTGGACTTGGGGTTGGTTCAATGGATAACAGTTTCATACAAAACCCCTCGCTTTCTTCTTTACTCAACAATACCTCAACTGAACACAATTTGCCAAAAAGAGTCGCAAATGAGACGAAGACAGTTCCAATTTTTCTTCAAGTCCTTGGTACATTTCGGCGTTTCCTGATATAGTATACATGAGTACATCATCGGAGGGATTTCATGATAAGAAGACGCTTCGGTAACTTGGACTCTATCGGTGCTGGTAAAGCATCCAAAGCTCAATTCAACCGTTGGCGTGAGGACCGGATTCGTAAGCTGCGAAACAAAGAATACGGCGAGTGCGTTCCTAGCGTGGCGCCAGATCTACGATTTTTACAGCACAACCGCAGCGAGCCATCCATTACATGGATCGGTCACTCAACGTTTCTTATACAGATGGCGGGCTTGAACATTGTAACCGATCCCGTATGGGCGCGGAGAATGGCTTTTCAGAAAAGACTAGCCCCACCTGGCATCGAGCTATCGGACATGCCGTCTGTTGATGTCGTTCTTATTTCACATGCCCACTACGACCACTTGCATGTCTCTTCATTGCGCAAATTAAGAGGGCCCAAGAAAATGATCGTACCAGCTGGTCTGCGGAAAAAGCTAATGCTGAAAGGTTTCCTTCAATCACAAGAGCTGCATTGGTGGGAGGATACTAGTTTCCATGGAGTGAAGTTCACCTTTGTTCCTGCACAGCATTGGACTCGACGTAATCCTTGGGATATGAATACTTCTCATTGGGGAGGCTGGGTGCTGGAAATCGATCACGGTCCGACGATTTATTTTGCGGGGGATAGTGGTTATTTTCGCGGCTTCAGTGAAATTGGGCGTAGGTTTGATATTGATGTAGCTTTGCTTCCTATTGGTGCTTATGATCCTGAGTGGTTTATGGCATCACAGCATGTCAGTCCAGAAGAAGCATTGCAGGCTTTCCTGGACGTCAAGGCCAAGTATTTCGTACCTATGCATTACGGTGCATTTAAGCTTTCAGACGATACACCTGCCGAGGCTTTGCAACGCTTGGAGACAGCTAGAGCCCAGTTAGGTATTTCAGAGGAGAAGCTGCTGCTATTGCAACACGGTGAAACGATGCGTTTCGAAAGCCATAATTTAGAAAACCCATAAAGTAAAGGATGGATTAGACCCATGATTACCGTATCTGGCATAAGCCTGCGTTTTGGCAAACGCCCCCTGTTCGAAGATGTTAACATTAAATTCACCCCAGGCAACTGTTACGGCTTGATTGGTGCTAATGGCGCGGGTAAATCCACGTTTCTGAAAATCTTGTCCGGAGAAGTGGAGTCAAGCTCAGGCGATGTATTTATTACACCGGGTGAGAGACTTGCAGTCCTCAAGCAAAACCATTTCGAGTACGATGAATTCAATGTACTGGAAACCGTTATTATGGGGCATGATCGCCTGTATAAGGTGATGAAGGAAAAAGACGCTATTTATTTGAAGGAAGATTTCTCTGATGAGGACGGCATGCGGGCGGGTGAGCTTGAAGCCGAATTTGCTGAGATGAACGGTTGGGAAGCTGAGAGTGAAGCAGCAGGTATGCTGAACGGTCTTGGTATCACAACAGAGCTTCATGACAAGACAATGGCCGAGTTGAATGGTAATGAGAAGGTTCGCGTATTGTTAGCGCAAGCGTTGTTCGGTAATCCGAATATTTTGCTGCTCGATGAGCCTACCAACCATTTGGACCTCGTGTCGATCAACTGGCTGGAAAATTTCTTGGCGGGTTACCAAGGTACAGTTGTGGTCGTATCCCATGACCGTCACTTCCTGAACCAAGTATGTACACACATTGCGGATATCGATTTTGGCAAAATTCAGATGTATGTCGGTAACTATGATTTCTGGTATGAGTCCAGCCAATTGGCTATTAAGCTCATGCGTGACCAGAATAAGAAAAAGGAAGACAAGATTAAAGAGTTGCAAGAGTTCGTTCAACGTTTCTCCGCGAACAAATCGAAAGCTAAGCAAGCGACAAGCCGTAAGAAGTCTTTGGACAAAATTACGCTTGATGATATTCGTCCGTCTAACCGTAAATATCCGTTCATTAACTTCAAGCCTGAACGTGAGGTGGGCAAACAGGTTGTCATGGTTGAGAACCTTACTGCTTCCGTTGATGGGGAGAAATTATTGAATGGCGTTAACTTTGTCGTAAACAAAGGTGACAAAATCGCCCTTGTTGGTCCTTACACTCATGCTAAGACATTACTTTTCCAAATTCTCGTTGGAGAAAAGGAACCAGAGGCTGGAGCGGTTAACTGGGGTGTAACAGCAGTTAAAGCTTACTTCCCTAAGGAAAATGCTTCTTACTTCGAGAATGATAACTTAAATCTAGTTGATTGGCTTCGTCAATATACCAAGGATCCGGACGAATCATTCATTCGTGGCTTCCTGGGACGCATGCTCTTTTCCGGTGATGAGGCTTTGAAAAAGGGCTCTGTTCTATCTGGGGGAGAAAAAGTTCGCTGCATGCTTTCCCGTATGATGCTGACGAACGGTAATGTGCTTCTGCTTGACGAGCCGACTAACCATTTGGATTTGGAGTCTATAACGGCGCTGAATAATGGCTTGATCGATTTTGATGGTCCGATCATCTTTACTTCTCATGACCATCAGTTCATGCAGACGATCGCCAACCGGATCATTGAGATTACTCCAAATGGAGTTATTGATCGCATGATGACCTTTGATGAGTACTTGGAGCATCCAGAAGTACAGGAGCTACGCGCTCGTTTAATTCCTGAAGAAGATAGATAATAATGATAAGACGCTTGCCGATTGTCGGTAGGCGTCTTTTTTATAGTTATTATTCTGAATAACCTCCGACATAAACATTCTTTCGATTACCAAGGGACCGCCTTCTACCTCTAATCGTTCGAATAATATTTAGTGATACAGTGTTTCGAAGCATGAGGGGACGGATACACTATTGTGATGGCCATAATGAAGCTGTAATCTGAGTACGGTCGGGGTGGGGGAGATCAAGTGGACATATACGGCGATATAAAAAAGGGAGAAAGAGGCGCGTGGATCAGCATAGCCTCTTATCTAGTGCTCTCATCAATAAAATTAGTTGCCGGATGGATTTTTGCTTCTGCGGCGCTAACGGCAGATGGCATTAACAACGTGACGGATATTGTGGCGTCCGCGGCCGTACTCATCGGTCTTCGCATATCACGAAAGCCACCGGATAAGAACCATCCCTACGGACATTTGAGGGCTGAGACAATTGCGGCATTATTGGCTTCTTTCATCATGGGGGCAGTCGGTCTACAGGTGCTGATCGTTGCTGTTCGTAATTTATGGAAAGGGGAATTTGTGTCCCCAGACTTAAATGCAGCGTGGGTTGCATTATTCGCAGCGGTAGCTATGTTTGCGGTTTATGTTTACAATATTAGACTTGCTCGACGTATCCACAACCAAGCATTACTGGCAGCAGCACAAGACAATCGATCAGATGCACTTGTAAGTATAGGCGCAGCTATTGGCATCTTCGGTTCTCGTCTAGGATTGCCTTGGCTTGACGGTGTTGCGGCTATCGTGGTCGGTTGCATAATTTTAAAGACGGCATGGACGATTTTCATGACGGCAACGCAAACGCTAACTGACGGGTTCGATGTTCAGCAGCTGATGAGCTTAAGGACGACGGTTGAGCGGACAGAGGGTGTTAAAGACATCAAAGACATCAGGGCGCGAATCCACGGAAGCACAGTGTTAGTTGATGTCGTCATTGTCGTTAACCCTACTCTCACTTTGGTGGAGGGGCATGAGATATGCAATACCATCGAACAGCGTATGAGAAAAAAGCATGAGATCTTAAATGTCCATGTCCATGTGGAGCCGGACGATTCGTTGGTGAAATAAGGTGCTTCGAGAGTTAGTTATATGGGCCCCTTCACATAACTAAGCCACAGATCCGAGTCACATCCTAGCCAGATCTCCATGCCATCCAAGCTACAATCCAAGCTACAATCCAAGCCACAATCCAAGCTGCAATCCAAGCCACATATCTAAGCCATATCTACGCTGTTTTTCAGGTTGTTTCATGCTGTATCTAACCGCATATCGCGGTTTTTTTTGTGCATGTGGAGGATAGAAACAAAACTGCCACTATAGGGGGATATATGCATTTGGCTCAGGTAGTGTGTTTTATCCGCTTGTTTATCTGCTGAGGTGCAATAACTGTGAAAATCATAGTTATTCTTGCTCTACGCCCCTCTCCAAGTCCGGAGTACGGTTCAAAACATCGTAGTTTCACAATTGCAGCAGACACCTAGGTAGTTTACACGGCAAAAGCGATGAAAAGCATCGTATTTGTCCAGCCCTCCACACACCAATGCTCGAACTACGGTGAATATCATCGTAGTTTATTGTCTTGCCGACTAAGTCATGTCCGTGCGAGGTATGTTGGAGCAATTAAGAGGAGAGGCCGACTAAGTCATGTCCGTGGTGAGGTATGCTGGAGCAATTAAGAGGAGAGACCGACTAATTCCAGTCCGTGGCGAGGTATGCTGGAGTAATTGAGAGGGGAGACCGACTAATTCTAGCCCGTGGCGAGGTATGCTGGAGTAATTGAGAGGGGAGACCGACTAATTCTAGCCCGAGATGGTTTATGTTGCAGTAATTAAGAGGAAAGTTCGACTAAAGGGTGTGGTAAATAAACCCTGCACCTATCTTTTACTACCTGTATCCCCCTTGATAGGTGGTGCTTCCCATACTAATTGCCTATAGCAGGATGGAACTCATTTCCCAGAGTGGGAATTAGGTCTGAGTTTGGAGACCCATGGAAGATCAATCCCAAGGAAATATAATGGACAAGGAGGGGCGGAAACCTGCTCCTATCGTGGGATTTATGGGAGGGCAAGACAGTTGAGAAAAGGAATGTTACTTCTAATTGCATCGTTGCTGTTGCTCGTTTCTGTTCCAATGTTCGTTTCGGCTGCTCAGTCGGAAAGCACGGGTATTGTATCTACTGTAAGCCTACGTAAAGGACCAAGTACTTCGGATGACGTTCTGAAATACTTGAAAGCTGGGGAGTCTGTTTCTGTACTGGATGCATCGAATTCTTACTGGCTTAAAGTGAAAGACGTTAAGGGAGTCACTGGCTATATTTCTTGGAATAATAAATATGTTAATTACAAGACTAATCCAACTCCAACACCAAAGCCAACACCGACACCGACGCCAAAGCCGACACCGACACCGACACCGACACCGACACCAACACCAACACCAACACCGACACCAACACCAACACCAACACCAACACCAACACCAAAGCCGACACCGACGCCAGCCCCGACAGTTAGCCAGAAGGTGGAGCTGGTAATCGCTGCTGGAACCAAATATTTGGGCACGCCTTATGAATTTGGGTCGGATCGTGATTCGACGAAGACGTTCGATTGTTCAGCTTTTGTTCGTCAAGCGTTTAAGGATGCCTTGAAGGTGACACTGCCTGCAAGCTCCAGCCAACAAGGCGTCTATGTTCGTGACAAGAGCGCCGTTACGACTAATTGGCAGTCGTTAAAACGTGGAGACCTCATGTTCTTCATGGATTATAAGGGAACGAGCGCATCTAGCTATGCGGGTAAAAAACCCTTCTCAGAAAAAGTTTCTCACGTAGGCATTTACTTGGGAGACGGAAAAGTACTTCATACATACTCGATTGCCTCAGGTGGCGTCCGTACGGATAGTATCGTTGATAAGCATTGGGAATATCGTTTCTTGTTCGGAGGCAGTGCGCTGTAAATAGAGTAAGTTGTCCCAAACCGCTTTCAGGCTAGCAGCCTTTGAAGGCGGTTTTTCTAATTAATTCACAACTAAACGGCTACAGCCACCCAAAGCTCGACAGAACCAGTTTGAGTTAGCCATTATCAAACCAGAAAGCAATCAAATAAGCCCCCTGCCACGCTCGGCAGAGGGCTTCTAAAGCTATGTTTGCTACTCCTCAATGAAAGGAACAGCCTCAGAATCGCTTGTCCGCTACTCCATCAATGCGAGAACAGCCTCAGAGCACTTGGCTGGGTGATATTCCGCATTGCGCAAAGCAAGCAATGTATCTCGGTGCTGGTAAGCGGCATAAGGCTCTTGAATCAAACGGAACCAACGATCGATGGTATCGTTCGTTTTCATTAATTCGCCAAAGCCGTGGGTAACGAAGTATTCTGCATTTTCTTCTTCTTGACCAGGAATAGGCTCATAGAATAACATCGGAATACCTTTAGCCATACCTTCGGTACAGGTCATTCCACCGGGCTTCGTGACGAGAAGGTCTGAGACGTCCATAAGCTTGCTTATCTCTTTCGTATATCCAATAATATGAATATTCGGATGCTGAAACCGCGGATCAGAGAGCAGCTTCTCTCTTTCCTTCTCATTGTTTCCCATACAGAGTATGAGCTGAATGCGGTCAGCATAGGCAGTCATGTATTCAACAAGCTCTTCACCGTATAGAAGCCCCCAGCCGCCGCCCATAATGAGAACAGTGGGCATGTCCCTTAGCTGAAATTGCGAAAGAATCTCTGCTCTGTCATGAGGGTGCCAGAAATTCGGATGAACGGGAATACCCGTCACTTCTATAGAAGTGGGTGGGACGCCGCGAGCGATTAATTTGTTCCGAACTGTAGGCGTGCTCACCAGATAAGTATTAACCTCTGGATTAGTCCAAGTAGCATGCGCATCGTAATCCGTTATAAGCGTATACAAAGGGACGTCCAGCCCCAGCCTTTTTAACCGACTAACGACGGCATTGGGAATTGGATGAGTGCAGACGATGGAATCAGGCTTTAACTGACGAACAACGTCCGAAACCTGATTGTAGAATAACCGGTGCAGCGCAAATTGCGTCATGCGGTTTAATGATTTATGATAGCCGCTGCGGTAGAATCTTCCGATTAACTTTGGCTGTTTGCTCACAGTTTTGCGGTAGGCGGACAAAATCAATGGACCGATGATGGGATTTAGAAAGGTGCCAAGCTCAATGACACGAGTCTGAATCCGCGGGGAGAGCTGTCGCAATCCAACCGCTAACGCATAAGCAGCCTGGGTATGTCCGGTACCAAAACCTTCGGAAAGCAGCAGAACTCGTTTTTTACGCATAAGAAATAATCCTCCACTTTACCTATTTCCATTTTACGCTGAAGCGGGGCTTGGAACAAGTGGTACAATGATAAGAAACCAGTTATAGGAGGAAAAGATTACGATGAGTGAAGCTAAAGAAACAACGGATTTTGTCAAAGTTACATATAAAACAGGGGATTATGTCGGAGAGGTGATGGATCGTGATGATCGGCGGGTGTTAGTAAAGGTGTTAGTGGTCCTTCAGCATCCGACCCAGGGCGATTTGCATAGCACCCATGATCCAGATGCGGTTATGTTTCATGAGCGCAGGGCGCTCTCTTACACGGAGAAGGTATGGGTGCCAGCTCAAACTGCACAGCCCTATACTGGAGCCATTCCCGAATATAGGGAGTCATTGCGCACAGCTCTTAGCATTGAGATGGAGAGAATCGATAGACTAAAGCGTTGGTCTGAACGTTGCATGGTCAATTTGGAAACCCTGCGCAAGGATTACGGAATGTGAAGCTACCCCATAAGTCCTGTTTTGAAGTTTACTTGCTCTAAATTGCTGCTGTCTCTTAGTCGAATAGACCTAGGGGCAGTTTTTTTATGTGAGAATAATGAGATTTTCCAATTATATCTTCAGGAATCCACAGTTGAAGCCGTTATAAAGAAAGAGTATGCAAAAAGAATAAAAGCAATGGAGGATCCGCTTAAAAATGAAAATGTGGAGTAAAACAGCGAAACATAAGTCCCCGTCGTCCCGCCCAAGCAACATTTATAATCGTATTCTCACCGTGTTCCTTGTCTTAGCTCTAATCGGCAGCACGTTCGGAGGAGTCGTATCTGCAGCAGACATTACCGTAACAAATTTGGATATAAGCTCTGATAATTCAAGTGGCAAATTATATGTAGAAGATAATACGATTCTGCTGACTGCAAATGCGAGCATTTCAGGAGAGTCTACTCCAAGGGTCGTAACTGAAGATGCCACATGGTCTTCCAGTTCTTCAGCGGTAAAGGTTGTTAAAGGTGTTGTAACTGCAACGGGAGCCATATCGTCAGCTACGATTACAGCCAAATATAAGGATAAAAGTGCTTACTTCTATGTCACTGCTGAATATTATTATACTGATGTTAAGCTTAAGACAGGTGACTCCGGAGTAGATGCCCCTGCTAAGCAAGACGTGAATATTGGAACAGATCTTAAGTTTACAGTTAGTGCAACTAAATTGGGCGGTGCCACAGAAATTCCTTCTAAGCCACAATGGACGACATCTAATGCAGCAATTGCTACTGTAAGCGAAGGCACAGTTACCTTGCTGACTGAAGGCACAGTTACCATTACTGTGAAGTCTAAAGGGAAATCTGATTCTATCGTGCTTACTGTATCATCGCCATATTCATCCATCGATATTGTCGGTAGTGATGACAAGGTCATTGAAGGACCGATCCATCTAGTTGTTGACGACAACAAAGAAATAACATTGAAATCTAAAGCAACCCTAAAAGACGGAATTCCCGAGCCAGCATCCGCTAAGGAAGTCTGGACGAGCAGTAATACAGCAATCGTCAAGATAGGCGAGGCTGGTAAGCTCGATGCTGGCAAGCTGACAGCTGTAAGTAAAGGCACGGCAACTATTACAATTAGTCGTTTAGGTGTTTCGAAAACTATTACCGTTATTGTAAGAACAGAATACGAAGCTCTAACGGTAACTCCTGATAAGCCGATTTATGTCACCCTATATGGATCGTCAGTTGAATTGGGTGCAACGGCTATGAAAGGAAGCGATAAGCCTGAGCCCGTAACAACTAAAGCAGAGTGGAAAATATCCGATACGGATCAGGCCTACGCTGTCATTGACAAAACGACTACTCCAGGGAAAGTGTTTGTTTCCCCGAGAGGTGTAGGCACAGCCAAAATTATAGCTACCTACATGGGATTATCCAAGGAAATTTCAATTACAGTGTTGCCTACTATTAAATCAATCGAGATTTCAAAGGATTCTTTGGAAGTATTCGTAGAAGATACTGCAGCCCTACCAAGCGTGTCAGGTACAACGGTATCAGACGGTAAAGAGGATGTCGGCAAGCTTGTAAAGTGGACTTCAAGTGATCTCAAGGTCATAACGATTGAAGACGGCAAATGGAAAGCAGTTAGTAAAGGTACTGCTATTCTGACAGCAGAAGTGGAAAGTGTATCGGGAACAATCGTAAGAGATACGATGACAATAGAGGTTCATAACAAAATTCTAGCCCTGATTCCTTCGACGGACACGTTGAGTGTTGTAATCGGTAAAGAAGTTGATCTTCCTACCGTTCAACTCATCTATGAGGATGGCGAAGAAACGCCAGTTACCGATAAAATTGTTTGGAAGTCATCGACGCCGAACTTGCTAGTTAAGACTAAGTCGGTTAAGGGACTTCTAGCTGCAAATGCTACATTAACGGGAACTTATTTGAATAAAACGATTAAGGTTAAAGTGACTGTCGAAGAGGAGTTTACCTCCTTCGTTATCGAGCCGAATAAAATCAGCTTAACCTTAAACAAATCTCAGAGCATTAAGGTAACCGGTAATACGAAGAGTGGTAAAAAGGTAAATATAAGCTCGCGCCTTAACTGGATTGCTTCGAATGTTGAGCATGTAACCATTAAAGGAGCTTCAATTAAAGGTCTTGTTGAAGGAAGCGGCAAGCTAACAGCTACCATACAAGGAAAAATACTCGAAATCCCTTATGTGATAACAGCAAAGCTAACTAAGCTTACAGCATCTAATAATGCCATTCAGTCTGCAATCGGCGATCAAGTAGTTATTGAATTGACTTCGTTGTATGAGAACGGCAAGTCAGCCAACGTAAATGTACAAGCGGTCTGGACGACCTCTAAAGCTTCTGTAGCCGTTGTAGAGAATGGCAGAATAACGGTTAAAGGCAAAGGAAGCGCAACGATTAAAGCAGCCTTCGGTGGCAAGTCCGTATCGATTCGCGTCTCTGTTAAATAGGAGGGAGGTGAGATCATGAGTAGTATTAGTGCAGTAGGATCAGCAGCAACGGGTTCTCTGAAGCAGCAGGTGGGTATTGCAGTATTAGCTAAAACCCTTGATTCTAACGAACAGCAAGGCCAACAGATCGCTCAACTGCTTCAACAAAGCGTTCAGCCTCATTTAGGCAGCAACATCGATATTAAAGTATAAGATCATAAATTCACGTAAAAAGAGCCCCCTTGGAACAACGAGGGGGCTCTTTTTACGTGTTGAATGGGTATGCTAGTTATTATGAAGGTTACGAATTAATAAAGGCAGCGAGTAAGTTTTTACGGTACACAACCTGATAATCCAAACCAGAGCTAATAACTGCAAGTGGTACATAAGTTTTCAGGTTTTTCCCTACCGTCTGAAAGTAAGCTGGGGTCGATATTGGCTGGCTTACACCATTAATCGTTATTGTTTTGGCACCAACCGTAATGGAAACTACCCGACCGTTTTTCGAGAATACCGCAGTTTTCGTTTTCTGCGTCCATTTCACTTCGGCTCCAACTGCATCCGCAACGTCTGTTAAGGCTAGGAAGGTTGTATTGTTAATCATAGTTGGCTTATTCGGAGGCTCTTTGCCGTTAATAATAATGGAAATAGGAACGCCAGAAGCTCTTGGTGCCGGCTTAAGGTACTGCTTCCATATCACTTCAGCGAAGGTCTGAGCAATGGATTCATATCCAGCTTGGCTAGGGTGCGTATCAAATTCTTCAACGACATTAAAGTGAGTGAACTTTTTCTCGTTTTTCACGAACTTGGGAGAGACATGTGCGATCTTTAAAGGAATATCTTGTTTGTTAAGGTCTTCCGCAAGCGTGTCTAACCTGTTGGCAAGTGTGATTACAGCGTTAGATAGCTCGGAGTAATACGGAAGCGGTTCCCACAATGGAAGATACTGATCCGCGAGTACAATCTGAGCATTAGGTGCAAGTAAGTGCAAACCTTTGATCACTTTATCCATACTTTCTGCATAATTATTCATTGTAATATTAAAATTATTCTCTATTGTTTGCTTTGCTGTATCACCTGTTAGGTCTTTAATCGCCTTGATAATCGGACTAAAATCATTCCCTCCGATGGTCAATACGACTAAGTTAGCTTGAGCAAGATCGGCAGCAAGCTCTGGTGTTTTCGCCCCAATGCTATCTGCTTGTTGAAGAACTTCTGCAGGTAATGTGGTTTCTCCCAAAAGGTCGGCTGAAGTGAGTTTTTTGGCGTCAGCGGCCCCCTTTAGCAGGGTACTGAGACCTGGTGCTGTTAATCCCATTACAGCATAGCTTGCAAGCTCAGAACGACCGTGGAATAAGGCTTGTTCATATAATCGGTCTACATATCCATAGGGGATTGAGCCTGTTTTCATGCCTGGTTCATAACCAACACTGACCGAATCTCCAAGCGCTACAATACGGTAAACATCCTTGGTTTCTGTCTCTTTGGGTGCAGCTGAAGCTAAGGAAGCGATAGTCGTTAATACCATGATTGCGGAGAGAATTACGGTTAACGGTTTGCGTAAATTCAATTGCATAGTGAATGATTCCTCCTTAAATGATTTCTTCAATTAATTGTTGTCCTGAGAATAGCTTATCGGCTTCATAAAAATATTAAATTGCCATTCAACTCGCGGTGATGTTAAAATAATATAATAAGAAAATGAATATTTATGAATTATTACGACTAGCTACATCAACCTCCGAATCCCCAGCATTTCCCGAAGCATCCCTCCTATATGTTTATTCTAGGTCATTTGGGTCGGGATTTGAAGCTGTCATTGCTTAAATTTCTCAAACACTGCTTGTAGAAAGGTTGATATATATGATAGAGATGCGCAAAGGTCTACCTGTCAAACAGGGGATGTACGACCCACGTTTCGAGAAGGATGCATGCGGGATGGGTTTCGTCGCGCATATTAAAGGGCAGAAATCCCATGAAATCGTTGAGCAGGCATTAACGCTACTGTTTAACATGGAGCATCGCGGCGGGCAAGGCAGCGAGCCTAACACGGGGGATGGAGCAGGAATACTGCTGCAAATTCCACATCGTTTCTTTCAGAAAGAGGCGATTAAGCTTGGCTTTTCCCTACCTGATGAAGGCTTATATGCTGTAGGTATGGTGTTCCTTCCGCAAGAAGAAGCAGCGCGTCGCAACCATGAGGAAATATTTGAGGCTATTATTGTAGAAGAAGGCCAAACACTTCTGGGCTGGCGTACGGTTCCGACGAATGACGATACATTGGGCGAATCCTCTAAGAAGGTGAAGCCGTTCGTTCGTCAAGCGTTTATTGCACGCTCTGAAGAATTGACCAGCGATATGGCATTCGAGCGCAAGCTTTACGTCATCCGCAAGCGTGCCGAGCAAGCGATTCGGTATTCTGGTATCGAAGGCGCGGACATGTTCTATTTTCCGAGCTTCTCGAGCAAAAAAATTGTATACAAGGGAATGCTGACGACCGAGCAGGTGGGGCATTTCTACGAGGAGCTACACAATCCAGAGCTGGAAACGGCTATGGCGCTTGTTCACTCGCGGTTTAGCACGAATACATTCCCAAGCTGGGAAAGAGCCCATCCGTTTAACTACTTGATTCACAATGGTGAGATCAACACCCTGCAGGGCAATGTGAACTGGATGCGTGCACGTCAAACTCTGTTTAATTCAGAGCTGTTCGGAGATGACATTAATAAAGTTAAACCAGTAATCGCTCCGGATGGTTCCGACACGGCTATGTTTGATAATACTTTTGAGTTCATGTATTTGTCTGGACGCTCCATGGCCCATGCGGCAATGATGATGGTTCCGGAGCCGTGGCAAAATGATGAGCATATGGATGAGGAGAAAAGAGCCTTCTACGAATACCATGCTTGTTTGATGGAGCCTTGGGATGGACCAGCAGCAGTAGGGTTCACGGATGGTGTGCAAATCGGTGCTATCCTCGACCGTAACGGCTTGCGACCAGCTCGTTACTATGTAACGAAGGACGATCTAATTGTCCTCGCATCCGAAGCAGGTGTTGTGGATATTCCTGAAGAGGATATCGTTTTGAAGGATCGTCTGCGTCCAGGTCGTATTTTGTTAGTAGATACGAAGGAAGGTCGCATCATCTCTGATGAAGAAGTAAAGCGTTCAATCGTAACCGAGCATCCTTACCGCGAGTGGTTAGATGATCATTTGATCGATTTGGAAGATCTTCCTGATGCAGCAGAGCTACCTGAACCGGATCACGATACGGTTCAACAGCGTCAGCAGGCTTTCGGCTATACATTCGAGGATATTCGCAAAGTTATGGAGCCAATGGCGTTAACCGGTGTTGAGCCATTAGCATCTATGGGGTATGACTCCCCTCTAGCTGTGCTTTCTGAGAAGCCGCAACGATTGTTCAACTATTTCAAACAATTATTCGCACAAGTAACGAATCCACCGATTGATGCCATTCGTGAGGAAATTGTTACTTCAACTTATACAACAGTCGGACCTGAGCGTAATTTGCTCGATCCTGAGCCAGAAAGCTGCCGCCATATCCGTCTCTATACGCCTATTCTATCGAACGAGGAATTCGCGAAGCTGCGACATGTTCACCGTCCCGGCTTCAAATCCATTACTCTGCCGATCTTCTTCCAGGCCAAGGACGGAGAAGCTGGCTTGCGTGAAGCTCTTCAGCTACTATGCACAGCTGCTGATCGCTTAATTTCTAAAGGCCATAATATTCTCATTCTGTCTGACAAAGGAACAGATGCTGAGAATGCGGCTATTCCTTCCTTGCTGGCTGTGTCGACGCTTCATCATCACTTAATTCGTCAAGGCACTCGGACAAAGGTAAGCATTCTGCTCGAATCTGGAGAGCCACGGGAAGTTCATCATTTCGCTCTGCTACTAGGTTATGGCGTAAGCGCGGTTAATCCGTACTTGGCTTTCGAGACACTTGATGATCTTATTCGCGAAGGCATGATGCGAAATATTTCCCACGAGAAAGCTGTTAAGAATTTTATTAAAGCAGCTACCAAAGGCGTCGTTAAGGTGTTGTCCAAGATGGGGATTTCCACTATTCAATCTTATCGAGGTGCTCAAATTTTTGAAGCCGTCGGCTTGAATACAGAAGTCATTGATCAATACTTTACAGGAACAGCATCTCGCATCGAGGGTGTGGGCTTTGACGTTATTACACAGGAAACTCTTGTCGCTCATCTTCGGGCATTTTCCACGCAGGAAGGTGCTAGCCCTGAGCTTGATTCCGGTGGCGATTACCAGTGGCGTAAAGACGGGGAAGACCATCTCTTTAATCCGCAGACTATTCATACACTGCAGATGGCCACTCGTACTGGCAATTACAATACGTACAAGAAATATTCTGCTCTCGTTCAAGGTGAATATGAACAAGTACGCACGTTGCGTTCCTTACTGAAATTTAACTCGAAACAGCCGTCTGTGCCGATTGAAGAAGTAGAGCCAATTGAGGAAATTTTCAAAAGGTTCAAAACCGGTGCGATGTCATTCGGCTCAATTAGCAAAGAAGCGCATGAATCATTGGCTATCGCAATGAATCGAATTGGAGGGAAGTCCAATTCCGGTGAAGGCGGAGAGGATTCTGCAAGATATATTCCAGATGCGAATGGGGATTCTCGTCGCAGCGCGATCAAGCAAGTAGCTTCTGGACGCTTCGGCGTAACTAGCTATTATCTCTCTAACGCAGAAGAGATACAGATCAAGATGGCACAGGGAGCTAAGCCTGGAGAAGGCGGCCAGCTGATGGGACGCAAGGTGTATCCGTGGGTAGCTGAGGTTAGGGGAACGACACCAGGTGTTGGTCTGATTTCACCTCCTCCGCATCACGACATCTACTCAATCGAGGATCTAGCTGAGCTTATTCACGATCTGAAGAATGCTAATCCGCGTGCGCGTATTAACGTTAAGCTTGTATCAGAGGTTGGTGTCGGAACGATTGCAGCCGGCGTTGCCAAAGGTCGTGCCGATGTTATCCTTGTCAGTGGATATGATGGCGGAACAGGAGCTTCTCCAATAGGCTCGATCCGGCATGCGGGTTTACCTTGGGAGCTAGGTCTTGCGGAGACGCATCAGACTCTCATTCTTAACAACTTGCGTGATCGTGTAGTCGTGGAAACCGACGGTAAAATGATGACAGGACGAGACATTGCTATTGCGGCATTGCTCGGTGCTGAGGAGTTTGGCTTTTCAACGGCTCCACTTGTTGTTCTGGGCTGCATTATGATGCGGGTTTGTCAGTTGGATACTTGTCCGGTTGGCGTTGCCACGCAAAATCCTGAGCTTCGCAAGAAGTTCATGGGTGATCCAGATCATGCCGTTAACTTCATGAAGTTCGTGGCGCAGGAGCTCCGTGAGATTATGGCAGAGCTTGGCTTCCGCACTGTGCAAGAGATGGTCGGACGCGTTGATCGTCTAGACACGAATAATGCGGTCAGTCACTACAAAACGCAGGGAATCGATTTGACTCCGCTGCTTCATATGCCAGAGCTGCCTGAAGGCTCGTTCCGTTATAATGCCAAAGGCCAGAATCATTTGCTCGAGGAATCGCTTGATATGCAATCCTTGCTTGAAGCGGCTGCCCCAGCTCTTGAAAGCAAGCAGCAGGTAAAAGCTGTGTTTCCGATTAAGAACACAAATCGTGTTGTCGGAACGATTGTCGGTGCTGAGGTGACGAACCGTTACGGTAAGGATGGCTTGCCTGCAGACACGATACAATTCCATTTTGTCGGAACCGCTGGACAAAGCTTCGGAGCGTTCATTCCTAAAGGAATGACCTTAACGCTTGAAGGTGATTCTAACGACTATGTGGGCAAAGGGCTGTCAGGTGGTAAAATTGCTATCTATCCATCAGTAAAATCTTCATTTAAGGCTGAGGATAACGTCATTATTGGTAATACGGCGCTTTACGGAGCGACAAGCGGCGAAGCCTATATTCGCGGTGCAGCGGGTGAAAGGTTTGCAGTTCGTAATAGTGGTGCCAATGTTGTTGTTGAAGGCGTGGGCGATCACGGCTGCGAATATATGACTGGCGGTCGCGTTGTAGTATTAGGCAAAACTGGGCGGAATTTCGCTGCAGGGATGTCCGGAGGTATTTCCTACGTCATCGACTGGGATGGGGAATTCGTTAATCGCTGTAACTTCGAGATGGTTGGTTTGGAGCGTCTGGAGGAAGAAGCGGAGATTTCGGAAGTTCACGGACTGATCCAAAACCATGTTCAATATACGAATAGTGATCTTGGACGTCTGGTGCTAGCGGATTGGAACAACATGGTAAAGAAATTTGTGAAAATCATTCCTAAGGATTACAAACGGATGATGGAGCAGATTGCTAAAGTTCAAGCGCAAGGTCTTAGTGGAGAAAAAGCGCTGCTTGCTGCTTTCGAAGCCAACATGCGCGATTTATCCCGTGCTGGTGGCAACTAAGCCGAACCATAATTAAAGAAGAGAACGCCGATAGATGTGCTTTTGAGCACTTCTGTCGGCGTTTTTTGAGCTGCAGACGCTTATTACTCTTCTTTTTCTTGCGGTAAAAGGATAGAAAGACAGCATTCGACTATTTTATAAGTAAATCTATTAAAATTCTTCCAAAATGGTAAAAATAGGTGTAAAATGAAAGCGACTACATATAGAGTTACAGGGGGAACAGCATGTACCAATTCCTGATGGACATCTCGGTAAACATGTATGAGGTTATTGCTATGTTCGCGATAATGTTGGCTTCATTCCGTTTCTCTTTGATTGGAAATTTGAAATATGCTTTTATAGCTGCAATTGTAATGGCTCAGACTTCCTATCTACTCCGTTTTGTGTTTAACGAGGACAGCATAACTCCCTTGTTCATGTTGCTATGGTTCATTATCTTCTTGTGGCTACTCTTCCGTATACATCCTTTCTATGCTTTGTTGATGACCGTAACAGGTTATCTAAGCTACCTCATTGTCCAATCTTTTATATTGCTAGTATTGCAATTGAGCTTAGATATGCAAGATATTGTTTCTTCATTCCTAAATGCCAAGCTTATTCAGATCGCGGGATCAACGGTTACATTGGGAATAGCATATTGGCTGCTGCAAAGAAGAATTGGTTTTTCATTTGTCCCGGATCGATCCGATATTAAAGTAGATTTTAGTGGCTTAAATCTTATATTGCTTGCGGTCTCTCTTGTAGCCTGCTTGTTTATTACTGGTGGAGTCTATTTGTTTGTTAATCTCAACTTCTTGTATAGCACACTTAGTATCATCTGTTTACTTTGCGTAATCTCTATATTGCTTATCCTGAAGTTTGCTTTCAAGAAGGAGATGATATCATGATAGAATCGCTTTCCGAGCGCATAAGTGGCTATGTTTACCGCAATAATGACCGTCAGCATGTTAATGAAGATGTTATGAAATATGCACTAATCTCCATTATGACGAACATATGCACTATAGTACTTAGCTTAAGTGTCGGGCTTATTCTTGGTATGTTTAAAGAAACTTGCATCACTCTAGTTGTGACTGCTGCGCTGAGGCTATTGGCTGGAGGTCATCACGTAAGCTCTCCGTTACTCTGTGTTATTCTTTCCGCTGCAGTTGTAGCTGTTGTTCCTTTTATTCCGTTAGCCCTGCCCTTGATTTATGCTTTTACCGTCATTAGCGTGCTTCTGATATGGAAATTCGCGCCGATGGGCTTTAAGAACAATACTAATATTTCTGATAGATCATTAAATATTATGAAAATTGTTGCTATGGCACTCGTTCTTTCGAATTTTTTCTTTCAATCGGAAATGCTGGCTGTTTCGTGGATGATCGTATCGCTTACGTTAATCCATTTCAAAGGAGGTGAAACTCATGAATAAAAGATTTGCAGGCGTATTAGCAACAGCACTTGGAATGGCTGCTGTATTGTTCGTAACGACTGCTTGTGCAGGATTTGTTGGTCATCGTCCTACCGCACCAGCAGAGCTATTAAAAAAATAAGTCCTGCGCGGCTGCCCGGGAGATCCGGGTAGCCGTCAACAGCATGGAAAAACCATATGGAGTGGAAGATATGCATCAACCCGTCACAAGGGATCGGAACAACGAAAGTGAAGTCATCATGATGGATATGGCAGAAGTACTTTATATCCAGACAGAAGATGGAGCAGTCGTATTTCACACATCCAGCGGTCGGGTGTATCCACTCGTTCCATCTCTCAGCATGTACTCGAAGCACATCGAGGCACTAGGCTTTTACAAGCTTGATCGGACAAATTTAGTGAACATGCGCAAGCTTAAAGATTTCGATGAAAAGCGGGGTTTAGTCTATTTTGACGAAACCTCCTCAGCAGATAGACAAAGTGCTATTGTAGCCTTCATGAATATTGGAAAGCTTAAGGATTTGATTACATCCTGGATAGAACGTAATCTTAAATGAGTAGGCCCAGCTTTATGGACTTACTTATTTGTTGATTACTTAGATAAATATTAAATTGCTAGGAAGGAAATTGATAATCAGCCGTATTCGTGTAAAAGGGGCCCTTTTCGACAAAACTTCTGAATAAAAAATACGGTATGGCCTACATCGCTCGACACCCTCCGCAAGCCCTATGACCTATACTTCTATTAGTGATCCATTACTAGAAGCATAGAGAGGGTTTGAAAGCGGAGATGGAGAGGGATATACCGATGGGAATGAATGTTGAAAAGCAACCGTTGGAAATTGACATCCGCAGAATTCTAGAGCAACTTGGTATTCAGAAAGAAAAGTGGCCCGAGGAATACAAAAACCCGATTCAACAGTCATGATATATATAAAACATACATAGGGATAGGTATACAAAACCTCATGGAAAGAATGCTTCTGCATTCTCTCCATGAGGTTTTATTTGCAATCATTAGCTGTTGCTCATATTACGCTCTGCACGAACAAAGGCAATGAAACGACGTGCTTCCTCAGCAGTAAGCTTGCGTCCATCGATTGTGAGTGCGAAACGTTCTAGTAATTCCACATCTGCTAATTCGAGCTCGTCTGTAAACTGACGAACTTCAGGATCTAATGTGACTGAAGACTGATGGGTTCTTCCAACCAGATAATCTAAGGAAACTTGGAATAAGTCCGCTACTTTACCTAAAGTTTCCGTATCGGGTTCTCTACGGTTTTTCTCATAGTGGGATAACGCCGCACGTGAGATACCAAGGGAAGTAGCTAGCTCTTCTTGAGTTAAACCGCGCTGGTCTCTTAGAAAGGCGAGACGACTGCCGATATTCATTAGATCCCTCCGATGATAGTCTTTAATTTCATCATAATATTTATAGTAAACAAATGCATTATTTGCGACAAAATGTCGCAAATAATTGTATGATATATTATTGTCCATTGTCCAGCATAACTAAACCTATCAATGAAATAAACACATAAGCAATAACAGTATTGACTTGTTACGAAATGTATCGTACATTAAACTCAAATATTTAGATACGTTTTGTATCTTTAAATAGGAGTTTGGTGATGAAATGGAAGACGAAATACAGGAGCATCGTCGTGAGCATATTCGTTTCGAATTAACCACACCATTATATGCCGAATTATCCCTATTACGGGTTCAGGAAAGGGAAATCGGCAGTCGTTCACAACGCGTTATGCTTAACAACATAAGCTTGGGTGGCTGTCAATTCAAAACACATTTGCAAATTCCTTTGCGGGACGATGTTGAATGGCTCCTTAAGCTTAAATTAGGTCATTATCTCATCCAGCTAAAAGCAGTTGTCGTGAATGTGGCCGAAGATGAAGGTTTATATTTGTACGGGGTGAAATGGATACTGACAGGGCTGGAAAAGCAATCGTTCCAATATCGCCTAAATGAGTATTTAAGAATAATGCTAATATCTAGCCCTCATATTTATAAGCTATATCAGAAAATAGCAGATCGCAGCAATGATGGGCAGTTCAAACAATTGGATGTTTCATCTTAGAGTTAGAAGGAGGCCATATATGTTGAAAAGGGCTCGAATCATTCGGATAGTTCTATACTCTCTATTAACGATACTGGTTCTTACATTAATAAGTGGAGGTTATGTTTGGTATTCCATGCATAAAACAATAAGTGCTATGTATGAGCCTCTTCCTTCTACCAAGTGGGTTGAGCCTGTTTTCGAGTCAGAGACGCTACCAAGTGAGTCACCTGATCCCGTTGACAATTCTTCCAATAATAATGAGCAAACGACTCAAGCTGCTGTGAATCCTCTCTTTACACTTACTGCTAACACTCTAGATGATATTGGAGCAGAGCGGCTGCGCCACCCGAGCTTATCTAAGGAAGATCCTTTTAGCATGCTCATACTTGGAGTTGATGAAAGACCGGGTGATCGTGGGCGAAGCGATACTATGATTTTGCTCACACTACTGCCTCAGCAGGAAGCAGCCGTTGCGATTTCTATTCCTCGAGATACAAGAGTTCTTATGCCTAATTCAGGTAAATACGATAAAATAAATCACGCTTATGCCTTCGGAGGAACATCTTTGGCCGTCGAGGCAGTTGAGAAGTTATTCGGAGTACCTATTGCTTATTACATGAAAACGAATATGGAAGGCTATGTGAAAATCGTTGATACTCTAAATGGGGTGGACGTAACCAACGCTCGCGAATTTACTTCCATCTTCCATTTCCCTAAAGGATCACAGCATTTGAATGGAGATCAGGCATTGGCATATATTCGAATGCGTAAGGAAGATCCACAAGGAGATTTCGGCAGAACACAGAGACAGCGCGATGTTCTTACGGATGCCATCAAACGTGTTACTAGTGTAAGCTCCATCACGAAGCTTCCCAAGCTGTTATCACTTCTCGCAGATAATGTTAAAACTAATCTAACCGCTCAGAATATGCTTGATTTAGCGAAGGACTACAAACCCTTAATAAAGAAAGTGGACACGTTGATCTTAGATGGCAAGGGAACAATGATCAATGGAATTTATTATTATACCGTGACACCAGAGGAGCGTAAGAAGATTCAAGATCAGCTGCTCAGTTACTTAAATGTGAACTAAATCTAGATGTGCTGACCTATTGTTCAGTTTGAGGAGGCCATGATGGAGCAGAGCATTTTATTTTATTGTGTGAAGTGTGATCAGCTTAGAACGATGGAGCAAGCGGGGCTATTGTTCCGAACGGGCTTTTATCGCGCCCTCTATCCTCTTGGCTACTGTGTTCAATGTGAGCGTCTGGTAGATAAAATTTACCTAAATACCAAGGCTTTATACTAATATTATTGGTATAATTGTAAGGTGTGTATTTATTCTAAATGTCGGAGGTTAGCTCATGTCACAGGCTCCCGTCGTCAGTTTGCAGAACGTGACTAAGGTCATAGGCAAACGAACGATTATCGACCGCGTGTCCTTTGAGGTACAGCCGGGCGAAGTATTTGGGTTTTTAGGTCCTAATGGATCAGGAAAAACGACAACGATCAGAATGATTGTTGGATTGATGGGTATGACCTCAGGGGATATCCAAATTGCTAATCATAGTGTTCGTACGGAATTTCCGAAAGCGATCGTACATGTTGGCGCTATTGTAGAAAACCCGGAAATGTATAAGTTTCTGACTGGCTACCAGAATCTACTTCATTTCGCTCGGATGAATCCTTCCATCACGAAGGAAAGAATTCAAGAGGTTATTGAGCTTGTAGGCTTACAGGGTCGTATCCACGATAAGGTTAAGAAGTATTCCCTTGGAATGCGCCAGCGTCTAGGTGTTGCACAAGCAGTGTTGCATAAGCCTAAGCTACTGGTGCTAGATGAGCCGACGAATGGATTGGATCCTGCAGGGATTCGTGAGCTTAGAGACTATTTGCGCCGGTTAGCACGGGATGAAGGGACGTCTGTCGTTGTTTCCTCTCATTTATTGTCCGAAATGGAGCTTATGTGCGATCGGATTGCCATTTTGCAAAATGGTAAAATTATTGATGTCCGCTCCATCAGGGGGCAAACGAGCGATGCAGCAACGACGGAAGAGGTTTATTTCGAGGTTGATCATCCGGATGCCGCACTTGGTATTTTGGAGGGGAAAGGCTCAGGGCGGATTGTGGATGGCCAGCTAGCCCTTTCGTTGGATCGAGCGGGAATAGCCGAGCAGAACCGTCGTTTGGTAGAGGCCGGTATTAATGTCTATGGAATTCGTGTGAAGACGAAGTCGTTGGAAGACCAATTCCTCGAGATGACGGGGAGTGAATCTATTGGTTAACTTTATGAACCTCATTAAGAACGAGAATATGAAAATTTTTCGTCGTGTTCGGACTTGGATTATGTTGGGGATCACAATTGGATTGCCTATCCTAATTTCAATCATAGTGCTTTTAGCTAGTGGCTCTGATGCACCAACGAGCTGGGCTATAATGAATATTGAAACAACGATAATGTTTGTCTTAATTACGATGTTTACCGTTGTTATCGCTTCTGAAACAGTGGCCGGTGAGTTTACATGGGGGACAATTAAATTATTATTGATTCGTCCATGGAGTCGCTCTGCTATATTGTTATCGAAATATTTATCAACACTACTTTTTGCTCTTATTCTTACCGTGATTACATTTATCGTAACTTGGCTGATTAATATGGCCGTATTCAGTAGCTCTAGCGATTCAGATGTTTTATCTTCAGTAGTAGGCATGTCAAATATGGAGTACATGCTTAAGTTTTACTTGTATGAATTCATAACCCTTATTATCATTGTAACGTTTGGCTTTATGATGTCATCCGCATTCCGCAGTAGTGGCTTGGCAATTGGATTGTCTATTACGCTGCTGTTTGCAGGCTCTATCATTACAAACTTATTGTCACTGACGAATAAGGCATGGGTTGAATATATACTATTCATGCATTTGAATCTCACAAGCTATATCGAGAACGCAGATGGCCCTTTCCATAACCACCCGATGTCACTCGGCTTTTCTCTCTCCATACTTGCGGGTTATTTCGTCTTATTTAACCTCATCTCTTGGACAGTATTTCGGAAACGTGATATTGCGGGTTAAGAGCGTTTGTAGAGGTACGACAAGCAGATAACAAAAGAAAACGGTAACAATTAGGAACCTTGCGGCATTTGCTGCAGGGTTCTTTTATTTGTTATTCAGAATGTATACGTTTACACCATATCCATTTCTGAATAACCTCCGACATAAACATTCTTTCGCTATTTAAAAGACAGCGAGATCTGTTTATGCTTGTGAAACAAATTGTCGCAAAAATAGCTTAAATTAACCGTTAACGTCTTGACATGCTACACTTTGTATCTTATTGTTAGAATTAATTCTGATTACGCAAGGAGGCTTTGATTCTAATGTCAGCTAACAACCGAAAGATCATAACGTATGAAAATCCATTCTCCCCCATTTCAGAGGCCTACAAAACTTTAAGAACGAATCTTCATTGGTCGTCAATTGATCGACCGGTACAAACGATACTCGTAACCTCAACAGAGAAAAATACCGGTAAGTCTCTTACCGTTGTTAATATGGCAGTTTCATTTGCCCAGCTAGGCAAGAAGGTAGTCATCGTCGATTGCGATTTAAGAAAGCCAACCCAGCATGAGTACTTCATGAAGTCCAATCGTAATGGACTGTCACGCCTGCTCGAAGGGCATTATCAATTGGAGCAATGTCTAGTCGACACGCATATTGAGCATTTAAAGCTTCTTCCCTCCGGTATAATCCCGACCAACCCAGCAGAATTGTTAGAGTCCAGCAGAATGTCAAAGCTTCTAGAGGAATTAAAAACTTTATTTGATGTCATTATCATTGATTCTCCCCCTGCCTTAGTCGTCACAGATGCTCATATTTTAGCTCCCAAGTGCGATGGTGTCGTATTTGTAATCCGCTCCGGTAAGACGAAGAAGGAGCTTGCACAGAAGGCTCTTACTTATTTGAAATATGCTAATGCTCATATTCTGGGGATTGTCCTCAACGATCAGCGAGATATGAAACGTGAAATTCAATATGGGTATGGCAATAAAGGGTAAAATTATGCTTGACATGATACAATATGTATCATAAATTGGATAAATAGCGATACAATATGTCTCGTTGTGAAGAAAAATAAACGGGGCAGCAAGCACGAAATCAGATTATAAAAAATTAGGTGTTAAGGAGGGAACAGACAGTGAATAGGATGAAAAAAATCAAAAAGGCTATTATTCCAGCTGCGGGCTTGGGAACCCGATTCTTGCCAGCTACCAAAGCGATGCCGAAAGAAATGCTACCAATTATTGATAAGCCGACCATTCAATATATCGTGGAGGAGGCTGTTCAATCAGGGATAGAAGAAATCATTATTGTTACTGGCAAAGGTAAAAGGGCGATCGAGGATCATTTTGACAGCCACTTCGAGCTAGAGCATGCATTGTTCGAGAAAAACAAGCTTAAGCTTCTTGAGGAAGTGAAACGATCTTCAAATCTGGTTGACATCCACTATATCCGTCAGAGAGAGCCGCTTGGTCTAGGTCATGCTGTGTGGTGTGCTCGGAAGTTCATTGGTAATGAGCCGTTCGCCGTATTGCTTGGTGACGATATTGTACAAGCTGAAGTACCTTGCCTGAAGCAATTGATGATGCAGTTCGAGTTTACTCAGAAATCTATCCTTGGCGTTCAGCCTGTACCGATGGTAGAAACTCACCGATATGGAATCGTTGTACCGGAAGAGGAGCATGGGAGACTTTCGAATGTATTGCAAATCGTAGAAAAGCCGGCGTGGGGTACAGTATCGTCTAATCTGGCTGTTCTCGGAAGATATATTTTAACCCCAGATATATTTGAGATATTAGAAAATCAAGTGCCGGGCGCAGGTGGGGAAATTCAGCTAACGGATGCTATTCAGCAATTGAACATTATGGATCAGGTATATGCTTATCAATTTGAAGGCAAGCGGTTCGATGTCGGAGATAAGCTAGGATTTATTTTAACAACGATTGATTTTGCCCTTCGTAATGAAGAATTGAGATTCCCATTGCTCAACGTGCTTGAAGAAATTGTACATAATCTGAAGACACCAAAAATATAAAGAAGATTTATAGGAGTGGTGGTAAATGATTTCAAGAGAAGCTGACATGGAGTTAGAAGCGCCTCGAATTAGTTTACAGCAGGGATTAGCCAAAAGATTGCTGGATGTGAGTCTGGCGGCATTCGGAATGATTTTCCTTCTGCCGGTATTTTTACTGGTTGCCGTTTCCATTAAATTGGATGACCCCAAAGGGAAGGTGTTCTTCCAGCAGACGCGTGTGGGGAAGAATGGGAAAACCTTCAAGATGTATAAGTTCCGTTCCATGGTTAGCAACGCGGATCAAATTCTGAATCATATCCTTCACCTTAATGAGATTGACGGGGCAATGTTCAAAATAAAGGACGACCCACGCATTACTAGAGTAGGTCGCTTTATACGGAGAACAAGCTTAGATGAGTTGCCGCAGTTCATTAATGTTCTCAAGGGGGATATGAGCTTAGTGGGACCACGCCCCCCACTGCCGCGAGAGGTCGAGACTTATACGACCTATGAAAGACAAAGACTCCAGGTTATTCCAGGCTGCACGGGCTTATGGCAAGTCAGTGGCCGTAATAATATCGACTTCAAAGCGATGGTGGAGCTTGATTTGAAATATATTAACCAAAGGTCCATTTGGTTTGATATTAAGTTAATTTTCAGAACGATAAGTGTGATGTTTCGAACGAAAGACGCTTATTAGAAGGAGTAGTTGAGATGGAACTGAATTCGAAAATATATGTTGCTGGTCACAGAGGAATGGTGGGATCCGCAATCGTTAGAAAGCTGCAAAAGGAAGGCTACAACAATCTTGTGTACCGCACTAGCCGGGAGCTGGATTTAAGGGACGCCAATGCTGTTAATGAATTTTTTGAGAAGGAATCTATAGATTATGTATTCCTGGCAGCGGCCAAAGTGGGAGGTATTGTTGCAAATCGGGACTATCCTGGAGAGTTCATACGCGACAACCTGCTTATTCAGACCAACGTGATTGATGCAGCTTATAGCCATTACGTTAAGAAGCTCATATTTCTAGGAAGCAGCTGCATCTATCCTAAGCATGCTCCTCAGCCGCTTAAAGAGCATTATTTGCTAAGTGGTCCCCTTGAGCCGACGAATGAGCCTTATGCGATTGCTAAAATAGCTGGAATTACGATGTGTCAGTCCTATAACCGTCAGTATGGCACGAACTTTATATCCGTCATGCCCACTAACTTATACGGTCCCTTTGATAACTTTGATATGCAAACCTCGCATGTGTTACCAGCATTGCTTAGAAAAATGCATGATGCCAAGGAAAGCGGGCAGAGGGCCGTGGAAATATGGGGAACAGGTAAGCCGTTTCGCGAGTTTCTGCATGTGGATGACTTGGCGGATGCATGTGTGTATCTCATGAATCAATATAATGACAACGAAATTGTAAACATAGGCACAGGCGAAGATTTAACCATTCTTGAGCTCGCCAATCTTGTGCGGGATGTAGTCGGCTATAAGGGTGAGCTTATTTTCAACAGTGATATGCCAGATGGAACGCCTAGAAAACAGCTAGATGTTTCAAAGCTTTCCGAATTAGGTTGGAATGCAAGCATTTCTCTCAAGCAGGGTGTTGAAAATACGTATTCGTGGTATTTGCAAAGCAAGCAAAATCTAGCGCTAACGGGCGAACATTAGGAGGATTTATGAAAAGAGCTCTCATTACCGGTATTACTGGACAGGACGGTTCCTATTTAGCTGAGTTTCTTCTTCACAAGGGCTATCGTGTTTTCGGATTGCGTAGACGTACAAGTACACCTAATTACACGAATATCGAGCATATCTTAGATAGAGTCGAAATTATTGATGGGGATTTATCGGATTTGAGCTCCTTGATCAGGGCGATACAGATCTCTGACCCAGATGAGGTCTACAATCTCGCTGCCCAGTCGTACGTTGAAACCTCTTGGCCACAGCCGTTGCTAACGAGTGAGTTAACGGCCATTGGAGTAACAAATATGCTAGAAGCTGTGCGTTTGGTGAAGCCGACCACTCGTTTCTACCAGGCATCCAGCAGCGAAATGTTCGGTAAAGTGCAGGAAACACCGCAGAAGGAAACAACACCATTTTATCCAAGAAGCCCCTACGGTGTTGCTAAGGTGTACTCGCATTGGATGACTGTGAATTACCGCGAAAGCTTTAATCTATTCGCATGCTCAGGAATTTTGTTTAACCATGAATCTCCGCGCAGAGGCATTGAATTCGTAACTCGCAAGGTAACGAATGCAGTAGCTCGCATTAAGCTTGGGCTGCAGCAGGAGCTGCGGATGGGGAACCTTGAAGCGAGACGGGATTGGGGATTTGCAGGGGACTATGTTCAAGCTATGTGGCTAATGCTGCAGCAGAACACACCTGATGATTATGTCATTGCTACGGGAGAAACGCACTCGGTTAGAGAGCTGCTGGAGGTTGCCTTCTCTTATGTGGGATTAGATTACAAGGACTATGTCGTGAATGATGAAAGATTCCATCGTCCTGCAGAGGTTGATCTGCTGCTGGGTGACTCTGACAAGGCCAAAAAGCAATTAGGCTGGGAACGCAGGGTAGGGTTTGTGCAGCTTATTCAAATGATGGTTGATTCGGATATTCAGCTCAATCAAGCGAAATCATACGGTGCGCTTAAGCAGCAGGCCTATGACTTCTCCGACCCGTTGGTCGCGGCAAGCTTGAGCGATGTTGTATGATGAATGTTTTATTCATTACGAACATTCCATCGCCCTACCGGGTAGAGTTTTTTAACGAGCTAGGCAAGCATTGTAACCTGACGGTGTGGTTTGAAGCGGAGTCAGAGTCCAACCGACAATGGAACGTAAACAAGCAGAACATGAATTTTACGAGTGTCTTTCTTAAAGGCATAACTGTTGGGTTGGATAAGCACGTCAATTGGTCAATTATTAAACAGCTTAAGCAAAGCAAATTCGATATTTACATTTTGGGCTGCTACAGCTCGCCGACAGAAATGGCTGCCATACGCTGGCTTAAATCAAATAACGTTCCGTTCTTGCTTAATTCGGATGGCGGCTTCGTGGCCCAAGAGAATAAGTGGAAGTACAGACTTAAGAAGTACTTCATTTCCTCTGCCACAGGCTGGCTTTCTTCAGGCAAGCACTGTACTGAGTATTTCGTTCATTACGGTGCAGATCCTAAGCTTATTTACGAGTATCCCTTCTCTTCGTTAGCGTACACCGAGGACGAACTGAGACCGATGCAGCCCTCGAGGCTTCATGCCTTCAAGCTTAAGGAGCGGTTAAAGCAGAAGGTCATTGTATCCATCGGGCAGTTTATTCCGCGTAAGGGGTTCTCGGAGCTTATTGAGTCCTTTCCTTTGCTGGATGATGGGAACACGACTCTCGTCATTATTGGGGGAGGGCCACTGAAGGAGCAATATCAAATCATCATTAAGGAATTACGATTAAAGAACGTCATTTTGAAGGAATTTATGAGCCGAGAGCAGCTAATTGAGTTCTATAAAGCAACTGATGTGTTCGTATTGCCTACCCGCTACGATGTATGGGGATTAGTTATTAATGAAGCCATATCCTTTGGTTTGCCTGTCGTTACGACAACAGGGGCTGGCGCTGCTTATAGCTTAATTGAGAATGGCGGTAACGGGTTCATCGTTGATGTATCGGATACGAATGGACTTGTAATGAAATGTAAATTTTTATTGGACAATGACGATATTCGCAGTGAGTTTGGGGCTGCTTCCCTGGAAGTTTCCCAAAGCTATACGATTGAGAAGATGGCTGAGAAGCATTTGGAATGGTTTGATACCTTTCTAGCAGCATCCAAAGAGCAGGAGAATAAAGAATTAATTGGGTAATGGCCTAAAATTCCTTAATAGGGATGTAGGATCGCGAAGAGGGGGAATACCCATGAAGCTGATTTTGCTGTCTGGTGGCTCTGGGAAGAGGCTTTGGCCACTATCAAACGAGGCACGTTCTAAGCAGTTTTTGAAAATATTAAAAAGCCCCGAGGGGCACATGGAATCGATGCTACAGCGAGTTTGGCGTCAGTTGAATAATGTAGGCTTAGCAGAAAGCACCTTATTCGCAACGAGCTCCAAGCAGGTGGATATGATTACGCAGCAAATCGGCCCAGAAGCAAACATTATCGTCGAGCCTGAACGGAGAGATACCTTTCCTGCCATTGCGCTCGCGGCCTCCTATTTATATTCCGTTCAAGGTGCCAATCTTGATGAAACGGTTGTTGTGCTTCCGGTAGATCCATTCGTGGAGGATAAGTTTTTCGAGCAATTGAAGCAATTGGATCAGCTTTTGAATAAGTCCTCAGCTAATTTGGCACTAATCGGTGTGCAACCGACGTATCCATCGACCAAATACGGTTATATCGTCCCTGAGGCAATTGCCGGCACGACGGAGTACTTAAAGGTTAAGAGCTTTCGTGAGAAGCCGGAGGAACAGGAAGCCTCGCGCCTGATTGAAATAGAAAAAGCGATGTGGAATTGCGGAGTGTTCGCGTTTAAGCTGGACTACTTGATCACACAGCTTTATGAACAGGGAATACCATTGCAATATGAACAGCTGTCTAAGCAATATCATGAGCTAAAGAAAACAAGCTTTGATTACGAGGTCGTCGAAAAGAGCGATCAGGTCGTCATGCTGTCATACGAGGGATATTGGAAGGATCTTGGAACGTGGAATACGTTAACAGAGGAAATGGCTGTTTCGCAAATTGGTAAAAGTGTTATGAGCGAGGATTCCCATCATACGCACATTATCAATGAGCTTCATATTCCCATTACTGTTCTAGGGCTATCTAATGTAGTTATTGCTGCAAGCCCGGATGGTATTCTCGTATCTGACAAAGCGGCGAGCACCCGGCTGAAAGAATTGATTTTGTTCGAGCAGAGGCCGATGTACGAGGAGCACCAATGGGGTACGTCCAAGGTGCTGGATCACTATATTTTAGATGAGAGCAAAGAAGTGTTAACGACCCGCATTTCGGTGAATGCAGGTAAGCAGAAGGGGATCGAGGTTCATTTCCAGAGGACAGAGGTTTGGAATGTTCTCAGCGGAAAAGGAGAGGTGTACCTGGATGGCAAAACGATTCCAGTCGAAGCCGGCTCTATCTGCGAGATTCCTCCGAGAGCGAAGCACGGTTTAAAAGCGATAACCGATTTAGAGATTATTGAGATTCAAACCGGTGGCAAGCTGAATGAGGGTGACGTTGTCGAATTTTCCTTCTCATGGGGAGAAGCAGTTGTTTAGCAAAGGCATATTCAGGAGTTGAATGGGAATGGCCCGATCATCACGTCAAATAAAGCTGTTGCTCTACAGCATTAATTTTGCTCCCGAGCTAACGGGTATAGGCAAATATAATGGGGAAATGGTTAGATGGCTCGCGGAGCATGGATATGATGTGCGTGTCGTAACAGCCCCTCCCTACTATCCGCATTGGAAGGTACAGGAGGGCTATTCTGCCTACCGTTATACTGCGGAGGAGTGGAACGGTGCAAAGGTATGGCGCTGCCCAGTGTGGGTGCCGAAATCGGGTTCAGGTATTAAGCGACTGCTTCATTTGTTCTCATTTGCGGTGTCCAGCATTCCTTTGCTAATAAGGCATATGTTATGGCGGCCTGACGTTTGTCTCGTTGTGGAGCCTCCTATCGCGCTCTCTCCAATGGTAGTTGCCTTAGCCGCAATCCTAAAGGTCAAAACCTGGCTGCACGTTCAGGACTTTGAGGTCGATGCCGCATTTGAGCTAGGGATTTTGCCAAACCATAAGGGGTTAAATTCATTCATTGTCGGTTTGGAAGGCTGGTTGATGCGAAGATTCAATACCGTTTCCTCGATTAGCGAGCCGATGACTCAGCGCCTTCTGAAGAAAGGGGTCTCCCAGAGCAAGATTAGGCTTTTTCCTAATTGGGTAGATATTTCAGCTATTCATCCCCTACCAGAAAGCGTGAGAAATAAATATCGGCAAGAGATGGGTTACCGTGATGGAGATTTGGTCGTGCTGTATTCGGGCAATATGGGGGAAAAACAAGGCTTAGAAACGGTGCTCGATACTGCGGAGCGATTACGCTCTATGCCCAACATTACTTTCATCCTCTGCGGGGATGGAGTAGCTAAGAAGAAGCTAGAAGAGAAGGCACGGACTAAGCAGCTAACCAATGTCCGATTTCTATCCTTGCAGCCTGCGGAAAAGCTCAACGAGCTCTTAAACATGGCGGATGTTCATCTACTTATGCAGAAAAGGAATGCTTCCGATTTGGTTATGCCCTCTAAGCTAACGGGGATGCTGGCCAGTGGAAGGGCGGTTATCGCAATGGCAGAAGAATCTACGGCGGTATATACGGTTATTCAGCAATCACGGGCGGGCATGCTTGTGCCACCGGAGGACGCGGATAAGCTGGCTGAAGCTTTGGTGTCATTGGCGGACCGAGCAGATGATCGTAAGCTTTGTGGAACGCATGCGAGAGAATACGCAGTTGCCCACTTAGGCTACAATTCGGTCATGAGTAAATTCCAACAAACTATGATAGAAATAGGAGTAGGCATAAAATGAACAATCTCATTCGTCTGGACTTGTATGACCAAACGGGATATTCAAGAGGCAGGAACGGACTGATCGTTTTATTATGGTGGTTCGTTCAAGGTTCGCTCTTTCGGTATTCTCTACAGCCGATGTATTCTTGGAGAAGGCTACTGCTCAAACTGTTCGGTGCTGATATTGGGGTGGGGGTGAAAATTAGACCTTCTGCGAAAATTACTTACCCTTGGAAGGTGAAGGTTGGGGAGCATTCGTGGATCGGCGATAATGCTGAGCTGTACAGCTTGGATACCATTTCAGTTGGAAGCCATTGTGTTATCTCGCAAAATAGCTACCTGTGTACGGGTAGCCATCAAGCGACAGATCCCCATTTTTCTTTAGTCGTCAAACCCATTGTTATTGAAGACGGGGCGTGGATCGCTAGCGATGTATTCCTCTATCCAGGGGTGACGGTCGGTTCAATGGCTGTAGTTGCCGCTCGCAGTACTGTTCTCAATAATGTGCCAGCAAATGAAGTACATGCAGGAACACCTGCCAAATATATTAAGATGCGGTTCGAATCCGGTGAGGAAGATGCCGCATATAATAGCAAAATTCATTTACTGCGCCGATAACAGCTGATGAGGCTGTTTTTTTTGTTTTCTAAACTCATGTAGATAGCTCACAAAAGGAGCTTGGAGTAATAAACACTCCAAGCTCTGTTTTTTTAGACATATGGGGTAACAAAGAAGAAGGTTTCTCTGATTGCACTGTTAACCATAAAATCTATAGTTATTGCCCCAGCCAAAGCGGTTAAGGGCGCTGCAGAAGTTGATTCAATTAACTAAATCGTATTGAGTATTGTATCGTTCAACATTTAAGCTGCGAAGTAGTCCGTGCTGCTCCAGAAGCTGAGCGGGCTTATTGAGCTCTTTGCCCATCTCGCCTAGCTTTTCTGCGATATCGATAAGATCGTTATGCCCATCGCTGAAAGCAATTAAGTTGGTAATGAACGAAATCTGGCGTTGCTCCTCCTTCGTTCGGGTACCTCCTAGATAGGGATACAATCCGCGCTTGTCGAGCTTAGGCTCCCCATGAATGTGGGTGCATTCGTATGTTTCGTTTGCTTCAAGTGTTTCGATTAGGTCGATGTACATTTGGATAGTTTCCAGCAGCACCTCCTCGGAAATTAGCGATCGGTTGTCGAGAGAGGTATGGTATTCCGGATATTGTCCATACATCGTACGCATAAGGCTCCCCATCGGAAGCTTGAAGCCTTCGCTGCAGTATTGCCGCTCGTCACTGCCGAATGGATTCCAGTCGACTACAGTATAGGGCTTGCCGGACTGCTTCAGAACATGGATGGCTGCCTTATCGGCAAGTGTATCGGCGCGTTTGCTGCGCTTATAGGTAAAGGATTCCCCGTGTCCCACGCAGGTCACAACATAACCAGCGACAACCCGCTGTTTGAGCTGTTCCCCATACTGGCTTAAGTAGAGGAGAGAACCAATGGTTTCCGGCAAGTACAGAAATCTGTAGCTGTATTTCAAGTTTTTTCTATGAAGCAGATAGTGATAGATCATCGTTTGGACTAATGGTCCGGACAGCTCGTTAATAGCCATGGATGGATGACAGATATAGGTGGACAGAAGAATTTCCTGCTTGGAGGAGCCTTGGATGAAACCTTCTCCCAGCGTCATATGTCCATCTTGTAGGTCGGAGTCAATGAACACCTCGTACCACTCATCTGTAAATTCCGGCAAACGGTTATGCTCAACGCAAAAGCCCCAGCTCTCCTTATAGTAGGACATCATATAAGGAATAGCATTCGGAAGGTCGGGCCGCGTGAGTAGATGCTCCATCAATTCTTCCCTCGATACGTACCCCCGAAAGGGCACGCTGTATCCCATCAGATGCAAATTGTTTTCCTTAAAATCGATGAGAGTACGACCCTGACTATCCTTAACGTAAGCTCCTCTGACGTTCCATTCTTTCGGAACCGTCCAGTCAAAGCATTCCGTTCCTGTCGCATATTCCGTCTGCTTAATCGGGACGATTTCGCCCAGAATACGGAGCGACTGTCTAACCCCGTCACCGGTAATACTTCTGTTAATAGGAAACAGTCGATCAAATAAGTCCATAAGCATATAGGAATGCCTCCGCTATTTCTTAAGTTAGAAATCATGGTCTCCGCCTACAATACCGGAGCTACTTTCGCTCAAATAATAGGTTTTGATATGAGGATTATCAGATACACATGAATACCATCCAATGCGGCTGCCGAGGAAATTCCGCAGCTCTGGGTGCTCGCTTAAACGAATGCAGTAGCTGCCATTAGGCGCTAACATCAACTCGCGAATGATTGTTTCTGTATCTTGCTCGCGGTAGAAGGTCAAAGTAATGGAGGCACTACGTGTGTAAGGATTCATCGGACTGCTGTTCATAATCCATATAAGGCTGTCCAACTGATCGGTAATGATCGGAGCCCAGTGAAAGCTGCTTCTTTTCTGCTCTAGGGCAGGATTGAATACATCCATGCTTTTGCAAATATTACAGGAGAGAGCACTGTCGTTTAATCCATAGTCCAGCCCGAGCTTTAGACGAGTTGGCAGTCTGCTGTTGTGGATCGGTCGGGCGATCAGATTTGCGCTCAGAGGCTGACTTTCAGTTATGCCCAAATTACGAATAAGTGAGTTGAGATCTAACGTTTGTAGGCGATTGTCCCTTGGAGTGATAGACTGCGCGTTGCTCTTGAATCCAAGCAGATGGCCTTCGGAATCATAAAGCTCGATATCAATTTCCAGCTCGGAGGGAGAATAGATAGGATAAAAATTGACATGGGTATAGCGTTCATCAGAAAGCGTTAGAGGAATGAGCATATTAGCTGCATGCCAACCTTGCTGCGGCTCATGCCAATAATCATCTGTAGTAGCTCGATTGGAGCAATCGTAATAGGTGTGGGTTACGCTGAGTGCTTTCTTAGAATGCTGCAAGTTTCCGGCGACAATTCGCGGAAAAATCCAAGCCACATCAAAGCGAATTCGAGCGGTTCCCGGCTGCCCATTCAGGAAGCTTTGAAGATCGGTGTGACGATCGGGATAGATGATCGTTGTTTCGTAGGGGGCCAGCAAGGGGACCTCAATGTCGAAATCCATTGTCTCCTTCTTGCTATTGTAGAACTTCATCGATACTCGCCCATTCCGTACAGGCTCGAATCCGTTAATGAAGGAGAAGAAAGGCTCTCGGTCGCCATCGGCATATATATTGAAGCCAGCTTCTGATACGAGAGCTTCCTGATTCGTGCTGCGGTCCTCGGCGTCATTGTAGATTCTTTGGGCGGTATGTACGACACTGCTAAACCCATCCCCGTAATAGTTGACGACCACTGCGGGGTAGGAGAATACAAGGTCGCGCACGGAGAAAAATTCGATTTCCAAGCTGCCGGTAAACTCCGTCTGAGCAGGAATGGAAGCCGAAGCCGTTGCCATTGCTGTAGCTGCAACTGCAGCTAACAAGTCCCCCAGCTCAATCTGATAAGCCTTAGCTTGGGTAATTCGTTCTGAAATACGATACAAAATCTGTCCTTCCTTTGACCGCAAAGTAACAACAGATTGTATTTCTGGAATACTACGCTTAACCATCCAATACCCTAGAAAACATATCCGAGTCGTAATGTCTGCGGTTTGAAATACAGGAAATATTGCGGATGATCGAAAGGTAGGCTTACGAATAATAGCTGTTGATACGGGAGTAGAGGTGTGTGAGAGATGTTTCTGGTAGCTTCTCATCTAATCGCCTCCAAGAGCAAAGTCGAGAAGCTGGAGTCGATGGCTGTTGTCGGGGTATTAGAATGCTTTAGGGTTACTAGCTTATGCTTGCACAGTTCATTAACGAAGGTTCTTACAAATAGGAAATCGACGCCGATTAGCTCCGCAATTTCTAGGCAGCTTCTTTGCCCATTCATTAAAATCTGTATTTCCTGAAGGGCGGTATATCCTCGCTGATCCAATTTAGGGTCAATGTATAGATTGTAGTCTGTTAAATATAGCGGACCCTCGAAATTGCGAGATGGAATAGTATCGGTCTCGAACGTCTCAACGATATCCTTTAGCACAGCAAGCGACTCCTCCAATTTGTCAAAATCACAGTTTTCGAGATTGTCCCAATCCGTATGATAATAACGATAGGGATGACGGCTGAGACAAACCGTCGGAATTTCAAACCCCGGGCCATCGTAGAACATCTCATCGTTCCCATAGAGACTGCGATAAGGTGCCCCTAATTGATCAGTATCGTAATGGGCAAGAACACTACGGGCTATTCGATCTGCATAGCTATTTCCGCTAAAGGAGCGGGAGAAGCTCAGAGGCAGGGCGTTAGCCATCATGTCTAAATAAAATCCGTACCGAAGGTGCTGGATGTCTTTCCCATGCGCTAATATCGCTGCTGCTGCATAATACTCAGGTCCTACGATTAGGCGGTATGTGTAATGTCTCTCGGGCAACGATTGCAAATATTGAAACAGCTCAACCAGTACCGCAATGCAGGCGACTCCATCGTTTACTTGTCCGGGGTGGCAGGTATGGGCGGCAAAAAACACCGTTTCTTTCGTTTGACCAGGCAAGATCCAGTCAATTACATCTAACTCCCCCGGCTCGAATGAAGTGTCGACATGAACCCGATAATGTTCATCCTGCAGGCTATCGACCTTAGATTTGGGAATGCTGAAGCCCCATTTGGTGTGCTTCTTGTGGTACTGCCAGCGGTTGAGATAAATGAGTCTATCTTCTAGCTCGGGATGGGTGGATACATACTCTAGCAGCTCCGAGAGGGATAATATTCCGCTAAATGGGGCTGAGTAAGAATTCAAGTAAAGCGGGTTCCATGCGAAATCTGCAATCCGCTCTCCCTCTAATGTTTCAATGTAGGCTTCCCGAACGACCCACTTGTCGGGAACGGTCCAGGTCAAGCAGGGTGTTCCTGAAGGGAGGGATAGGAGGTCTGCATTTAACTGCGTAGCAAGGCTACGGGCAAATTGTGATGTCTCATCTCCTACAGTAACGCGATTAAGCATGTAATAAGGCTCGATTAAGTCTCTCATTCTTTGGCGACTAAGAGTGGAAAGATCCATAGTTACCTCCTTGAAGTATACATTTTGGAATATTTATGTTACATATTGTATCGTTTATGTTTTTACTTTATACTACAAAGCATATAGAGTCAATGTCGTTTTTAACAAAAATTGTATAGATAGGACGTGGAAAAATTGAAGGTCGTTGCTATCATTCAAGCACGTATGGGATCATCCCGATTGCCGGGGAAAGTATTGCGGTTATTAGACGGAATAACAGTGCTGGAGCTTATTGTTGAGCGCCTCTCAGAATGTCGTACCTTGCATGAGATTGTCGTGGCGACAAGTGTGTCAGAGAAAGACGATGCGGTAGCGAAGGAAATGGAACGCCTTAACATTGCAGTATTTCGTGGCGATGAGAAGGATGTGCTAGACCGATATTATCGGGCAGCTACCCTTACGAAGGCGGATGCTGTGCTACGAATTACCGGAGATTGTCCGTTAATTGACCCGGAGGTTGTCGACGCCGTTGTTGAAAGCTTCGTCAAGCGATATCCGAGTCTACAATATAGCTCTAATATTCACCCGCCAACCTTTCCAGATGGTCTTGATGTGGAAGTGTTTTCTTATGAAGCCTTGGAGCAAGCATGGAAGGAGGCTACATCCCCTTTTGAGAGAGAGCATGTTACGCCATACATTCACTCCAAGCCACATATGTTCGCAAAAGCAAATGTCGGATCTTCAGAAGATTATTCTAGGTTGAGATGGACATTGGACGAGGAAGAGGATTACTTATTTCTGTCCGCTCTCATAGATAAAGCACGTGAATGGGGAATCAATCCGCGCTTGGCTACGTTAGAGCATTGGATACATATTTTGGAGCAATATCCGCAGCTTACTGAATTAAATAGCGGAATTGTTCGTAATGCGGGCTCTGCGATTACAAAGTGAAATGAGAGATTCAAAGGAGAGATTAGCTCGTGAAAATGGGGCTTGGAACCGTTCAATTCGGCATGGATTACGGCATTTCAAATCAAACAGGGCAAACGGCTCTAGAGGAAGCAAAGGAGATTCTTGAAACGGCGAGGCGTAGCGGAATATCCATCATTGATACGGCAGCCTCGTACGGCAAAAGTGAGGAAGTACTCGGCTTGCTGCTGCCCAAAGAGCATTCTTTTCGGATAACGACAAAGCTACCTGGGCTTGTACCAGCAAACGGAGGTGATTTCGATTCGGAAGAGGTCGTAAGACTGATGGAAGGGTCACTGTTACGCCTTAAGCAGAGGAGTGTCTATGCACTTATATTACATCGAGCGGATGATCTTCTTACTCCTTACGGTGAAATGATTATGAGAGGGCTACAAAAGTGTAAACGAATGGGCTTCACTGAGAAGATTGGTGTTTCCATCTATGCAGAGGATCAAATAGAAGAGCTGATTAGCCGATTCCCAATTGATTTAATCCAGGCGCCAGTCAATCTGTTCGATCAGCGACTCATCCACAATGGGTTTCTAAAGCGCTGTAAGCAGCAAGGAATTGAGGTGCACGCTAGATCGGTGTTTCTACAGGGCCTACTGTGTATGGAGCCGTTGGAATTGCCGAGTTATTTTCTACCTTATGCTGCACAAATAAATAAATTTAGAAGCTACATATCCGAGAGGGGAATAAGTCCCATCGGGGCAGCATTGTCCTTCGTTAACGACATTCCGGAAGTCGATGCTTTCGTGTGTGGGGTTAACCGTCAAGAGCAGCTACAGCAGCTCGTATCCCTATTACGTCAGCCGACGAAATGGCTTGATTATTCGCAATTTGCCGCTACTGATCCGGCGTTCCTTAATCCATCCCAATGGAAAATAAGCTAGAAGAGGGGATTCCCAATGTCCATTCGTTATGCTCAGTCTGAACAACTATTAAATAGAGCTTTGAACACCATTCCGCTAGGTAGCCAAACCTTCAGTAAGAGCAAGACCCATTACCCGCTCGAGGTTTCCCCTTACTTCATAGAGAGAGGACACGGCAGTCATGTATGGGATGCGGACGGAAACGAATATATTGATTTTGTTAATAGTCTAGGCGCAGTTACGTTAGGCTATGTTGATCCTTATGTGGATGCCCAAGTGCGAAGCCAGATGGATAACGGAGTTTCCTTCAGCCTACCTCATAAGCTGGAAATGCTAGTAGCGGAAAAGCTAGTTGAGCTTATCCCATGCGCGGAGATGGTGCGATTCGGCAAGAATGGCTCGGATGCGACTGCAGGAGCGATACGACTGGCAAGGGCGTATACCGGGAGAGAGCATGTCGCCGTATGCGGTTATCATGGTTGGCAGGACTGGTACATTGGATCGACCGCACGGCATTTGGGAGTCCCGAAGGCAGTAAGGGATTTGACGCATACTTTTACTTATAATCGCTTGGACACTTTAGAAAAGCTATTCGCAGAGCATCCCGGTCAAATCGCCGCTGTCATGCTGGAGCCAATGAGTATGACGCCACCTGAGGTCGGATTTCTGGAAGGTGTACAACGGATATGTCGGGATAACGGAACGGTGCTTATTTTCGATGAGACGATTACAGGGTTTCGATTTCATCTGGGTGGAGCGCAGAGTAGCTTCGGGGTAACACCTGACTTAGCGACTTTCGGTAAAGGCATGGCTAACGGGTACCCGATCTCGGCAATCGTGGGCAAGAAGGAAATCATGAAGCTAATGGAAGATATTTTCTTCTCCTTCACATTCGGTGGGGAAACACTGTCTCTCGCTGCGGCTTTAGCTACTATAACTAAGATGGAAGTGGAGCCGGTTATTCAGACGCTTCATGGTCAGGGTCGCAAGGTAATGGAAGGGATCACACAATTAATAGAGACGTATCAATTAAATCAGGTATTATCTGTGGGGGGAAGCCCAACCTGGTCATTTTTGGTCGTTCAGGATTTGCCACAATATAGCTCGTGGATAATTAAGACCTATTATTTGCAAGAAATGCTGGCGCGTGGAATATTAACGGTTGGCTCCCATAATATGAGCTTTTCCCACTCTGATATAGATATTACAAGATTACTAGTGGCTTACGATGAAGTGCTGAGAGGACTACAAGCTGCATTAAAAGAAGGGGATTTGGAGCAGAGGCTGCACTGCAAACCGCTGGAACCTTTATTCAAAATAAGAGGATAGAAATAAACAAATTCTGGCATTTTTATACTTGACATGATACAAAGTGTAACATATTATTAATGTATATTAACAAAACGTATCGAATAAGAGGGGAAGTAAACTTCATGGACTTCAATGGGAAAGTCGTTCTAGTAACAGGAGGAACGGGGTCTTTCGGTAAAAAATTCGTTCGCAAAATGCTGGAAATGGACGTTCGAAAGGTTATTGTCCTCAGTAGGGATGAGTTAAAGCAATACGAAATGAGCCAGGAATTCACTGATCCTAGAATGAGGTTTTTCATAGGAGATGTGAGGGATCTGGAGCGGTTAAATCGGGCATTCGATGGTGTCGATATTGTCGTTCATGCAGCAGCGCTTAAGCATGTTACGGCTTGTGAATATAATCCTTTTGAAGCGGTTCGCACGAATATTCTTGGTGCGCAGAATGTCATCGATGCGGCCATTAACCGCGGTGTAAAGCGTGTTATTGCGCTAAGCACGGATAAGGCGGCTAATCCCATTAATCTGTATGGAGCGACAAAGCTCGCCTCGGACAAGCTTTTTGTTGCAGCCAATTCATATGTAGGAGAAATTCAAACAAGATTCTCTGTCGTAAGATATGGCAATGTCGTTGGAAGCAGAGGAAGTGTTATTCCATTTTTCCATAAGCTTAGAGATACAGGGAGATTGCCCATTACCGACGAGAGAATGACACGCTTCTGGATTACGCTCGATCAAGGAGTACAGTTCGTTCAGGATTGTCTAGTTCGAATGAAGGGCGGAGAAATATTCGTTCCGAAAATCCCCAGTGTAAAAATCGTTGATCTAGCGCGCGTTATTGCCCCGAATTGCCGGATGGACTATGTAGGTATTCGTCCAGGCGAGAAGCTGCATGAAGCGATGATTACAGAGGATGATGCTCGTAAAACCGTCGAATTCGATCAATATTTCGTCATCAAGCCGGAATATCCGGTTTGGTTAGATGAGCATGAGGCCGATTTCTACGGGGGAACACCTTTACACGAAAGATTCAGCTACAGCAGTCATACGAATAGCCATTGGTTATCGGATGAAGAGATCAGGATGTACCTAGGTGAATATGCATGAGTCGCCTGGAAGGAAAGTCAAAGCGAGCGTCCATGCTTCCCTATGGAAGGCAATGGATTGATGAAAGCGATATTGAAGCGGTAACTACCGTGCTTCGTGGAGAGTATTTGACGACGGGACCGCTTGTTCCAGAGTTCGAGCGAAAGCTTGCGGCTAAAGTAGGTGCTCGCTATGCTGTTGCTTTCGCCAATGGCACTGCAGCATTGCATGCAGCTTGTTATGCAGCAGGAATTGGGGCAGGAGATGAGGTCATTACGTCTCCTCTGACATTCGTTGCTAGTGCTAATTGTATTTTGTATCAGGGCGCGACGCCGGTTTTTGCTGACATTGATCAGAGAACCTACAATATAGACCCCCAAGCGATCGAGGCACTTATTACAGAGCGTACGAAAGCTATTATTCCTGTTGATTTTACCGGGCAGCCGGCAGACTTAGAGAGAGTTCATAAGCTGGCAGAGCAGCATCAATTAATTGTCATTGAAGATGCCGCGCACGCTCTTGGTGCTACCTATCAAACTAGAAGTATTGGTTCGGTAAGCCATATGACTATGTTTAGTCTCCATCCGGTAAAGCATATCACGGCCGGTGAAGGAGGCGTCATTACGACGGATAGCGAGTATTTTTATCACAAGCTGCTTGGGTTTAGAAATCATGGTATCGTACGAGATCCCGAATGGATGGAGCACCCGTCACGGGGGAGATGGTACTACGAGATGCAGGAGCTTGGCTACAATTATCGTCTGACGGATATCGCCGCCGCCCTCGCGATTAGCCAACTGGACAAGCTAGATACCTTTGTAAATAAGAGAAAGAAAATTGCAGAAGCTTATCATCAAGCATTCTGTGAATGTGAAGAGATCATCATTCCCTATCAGGAGGGTAAAGGTGAATCAAGCTGGCACTTATATGTTATTCGGATTATTACGAAGAGCTTGACCGTAGGGAGAGACGAGATTTTCGACCGATTGTATAGCGAGAATATTGGTGTAAACCTGCATTACATTCCGGTATATCTACAGCCCTACTATGAAAAATTGGGTTATAAGCAAGGTCTTTGTCCCATAGCAGAGCAGGTGTATGAAGGGATTATAACCTTGCCCTTATTTCCAGCTATGACTGACGAGGATGTAGATGATGTTATCCAAGCAGTCCGCCAAGTCATAAGCGATTGTAAGGAGACGACTGTTACCGGATGAAAATCTACATTAGAGCTGATGCTTCTGTTGAGATCGGTTCAGGCCACATTATTCGCTGCTTGACGTTAGCGGATCGTCTCAAGCCTAAAGCTGATATTGCGTTCATCTGTCAGGAGCTTCAAGGGAATTTAATTTCGTACATACGTAGCCGAGGATATTCTGTAGGGGTTCTTCCCCCAACTCAGGGAAGCTGGCAAACAGACGCTGAATTCACGATGGCTTATGTGAGCAATCATTCATCATTAACCGTCGATTGGCTCATTGTTGACCATTATGGGCTGGATGCTAGGTTCGAAGCCATGTTGAATCGACACGTTAAGCGTGTAATGGTAATCGATGATTTGGCAGACCGACCCCACCAATGTGATCTGTTGCTGGACCAGAATCCCTATGAGAATGGGGAGAAGCGATATTTGGGGTTAGTTAAGAGTAGCACAACCTTACTGCTTGGTCCTGAATATGCGTTGCTCAAGCCCGAATTTACTGGTGCAAAGACTCATGTAAGTCGAAGGTCCGGGGAAGTTCGGAATGTACTCGTCTCTTTCGGGGGGGCAGATCATACGGGAGAAACGGTTAAAACACTTCAGTCGTTAGAGCAGCTTCAACAGATAGTAGAGGACAAGCTGTGCATTAAGGTTTTAATAGGCAAAATCAATGCACAAGCAGAGCGAATCCATACGATGTGTGCAAGGCTTAATAATACGGAATGTTATGGTCATGTGGAGGATGTAGCCAGCTTCATGAAGGAAGCAGATTTGGCCATAGGCTCTGGCGGAACAACGACATGGGAAAGATGCTGTCTCGGACTGCCTGCCATCGTAATAATAACGGCAGACAACCAGATGGAGTTATCTGAATATGCTGCAAGGTTAGGTGTGATTACCTTGTTAGGCAGAGCAGAGCAAGTGCAAATCGGTCATATTCGGGATAAAGTGCTTGAATTTATGCGTAATACCCAACAAATGACAATGATGTCCGAGAAAGGCTTCCAGCTAGTGGATGGTCTTGGAGCGGACCGTACGGTAGAGGAGTTACTAATATGCTAAAGCAAATTACAATCGTCTCGGATCGGAAAAATTGGATTAACGATCATATTCCTAAGTGGCTGCCTACCTTAAAGAAGCATGCAGAAGAAATTATGTGGATCCACGATGCTTCTGATTTGACGAGTGGGGATATTGCTTTTTTTCTAGGGTGTGAGCAGATTGTTTCCCCAACACTGCTGTCTCGGAACCTGCATAATCTGGTCGTTCATGCCAGCGATTTGCCAAAGGGAAAAGGCTGGTCTCCCTTAACGTGGCGCATACTCGAAGGTGATAACGAAATTCCGGTTGTGCTGTTCGAAGCAGTGGGGAAGGTCGATGACGGCCCAATTTATCTTCGGGAAAAGCTCGTGTTTGAAGGAAATGAGCTAATCGACGAGATGAGACTGGAGCTTGGTAAAACGACAATTTCACTATGCAATCAGTTTCTGCAGCAATATCCGGCCGTTATTGCGAGAGCAGAGCAGCAGCAAGGCGACAGCAGCTACTATCCACGGAGAACACCGGCAGATAGTCAGCTTGATCCCGACCTGACCATTCGTGAGCAATTTCGTTTAATGCGAGTAGCTGATAATGCCAGGTACCCTTGCTATTTTGAATTGGATGGCTGCACGTTCGAGATCAAAGTGGAGAAAAGAAGGTGACGGCAGGTCATGGGTGAAATTCAGTTGGGGCACCACAAGATCGGTGACGGGCATCCTCCCTTCATTATCGCGGAGATGTCCGGGAACCATAATCAATCGTTGGAGAAGGCGCTTGAGATTGTAGATGCAGCGGCAGCAGCTGGTGCACATGCATTGAAGCTCCAAACCTATACGGCTGATTTAATGACGCTTGAGCTAGATACTGGAGATTTCTTCATTAATGACCCGAATAGCCTCTGGCAAGGTCAGTCTCTATATCGCCTTTATGAGCAAGCTTATACGCCATGGGAATGGCATAAACCGATATTCGACCGTTGTCGGGAGCTAGGGATTATCCCATTCAGCACCCCTTTTCATCCAACAGCTGTAGATTTTCTTGAGCAATTGGACACACCATTTTACAAAATTGCTTCCTTTGAGAATAACGATCTTCCCTTGATTCGTTATGCTGCGAGAACAGGTAAGCCATTAATTATATCTACGGGGATGGCAACTCTTGCAGAGCTGGAGCAATTAGTGAATGCCGCTAGGGAAGCTGGCTGTAAGGACCTCATTCTTCTTAAATGTACAAGCACTTACCCAGCTTCACCGTTGGATAGCAATCTGCGTACTATTCCACACCTGCGGGAATTGTTCCAGTGCGAGGTTGGCTTGTCGGATCATACGCTTGGAATTGGAGCTGCTGTTGCCAGCGTTGTATTGGGTGCATCGGTCATCGAAAAGCATTTCACGCTTTCAAGGGCGGATGGTGGAGTAGATTCAGCATTCTCACTAGAGCCATCGGAGATGAAGCTGCTTGTGGCGGAAACTCGGACTGCCAAGGAAGCGCTTGGTGTCGTCCATTATGGGCTAAGCGATAAGGAGCAATCCTCGTTGAAATTTCGTCGCTCTCTGTACATTAGTAAGGACGTACAAGATGGAGAGAGGCTTAGCGAGGACAACATGAGAATTATAAGGCCGGGTTATGGACTTTCTCCTAAGTACATGGAGCAGTTTTTAGGGCAGAAAGTGTTCAAGCCAATTAAGGCAGGTACTCCTGTGAGCTGGAGTCTATTGCAGAGGGAGTAGAAGATGAAAAACATCCTGTTCATCCAACCCTACGCTAGCCAAGTCGGTGGGGTAGATACGGTTTTGCTTCAGCTCATACAAGGAATAGACAAGACCAGATATCGTTCCTTTGTTATGCTTTCGGCACCTACAGCTTATGTGGAGAAGTATGAGGCGTTAGGAGCTACGGTTCTATTCGGCCCGCTGGCTGTGTTCGGTAAACCGACAGATGCTGGCTATTACATAAGAAACTTATATGTATTGCTGAAATCCTTAAGGGTAATCCGACAATTTGCCCTTAAATATCAAATTGATCTTATACACACCCATAAGATGGAATGCATTGGTGCAAATATCATTGGAAAATGGCTAGGAATTCCTACGATCCAAACTGTACATGAGTTAGCGCGTAAGCCACTCCTTGCCTATAAGCTCGTTGCCGGGCTTAATCATATATTCAACGATAAGGTTATCGTGCTGTGCGATCGTAGCAAAATTATGTTTCGCTGGTTCAATAAGGAATCTACCAAGATCGTAAAAATCTACAATGGGATACTACAAGCTCAACCAAGCCTTGAACTATCAAACCAATCAGATCCACCAAGCCTCTCTCTGCGTGAGCAGCTTGGCCTATCCACAGAAGATCTTATTGCCATAACGATAGCAAGGCTGTCGCCTATGAAAGGGCTAGAGTATCTCATTGAAGCCGCAGCCAAGCTAAAGAGCACTCACCCTCAGGTGAAGTTCGTTATCGTTGGGGATGTAGCCTTCGAGCATGAGAAGCCTTACAAGGATAAGCTCATCCAATTAATTAAGGTGCTAGACTTGGAGCAATCTGTGTTTATGCTTGGCCTAAGAAGAGATGTGCCTCAGCTATTGAGGATGAGTGATGTGCTGGTGCTGCCCTCTGTCTATGATATTTTCCCGACAGTTATTCTGGAGGCGATGAGCATGAGTCTTCCTGTTGTCGCAACGGATGTGGGTGGCGTGCCGGAGATGGTAAGAGGTAACACAGGAATTCTTGTGAGCCCAAGTAACAGTGAAGCTCTGAAGGAAGCCCTTGTACGGCTTTTCACGATGGATTATACCTTGATGGGTTATGAAGCTAACAAGCTTTATTTAAGAGAGTTTACCCAAGAGCAATACGTTCATAAAACCGCTGCCCTATATGAAGCGGTGCTATTGAAAGGGTAGCTATTATCCTAATCTCAAGAGGTGTTAACGATGATTGAAGGAACAGTTGTGAGAATGAATGCCGGCCAAACTGCGAAGAGCAAGTATCGACAATTGTGTGCAAGCAACACAGATATGTCCTTGTTCGACCAGGATTGGTGGCTGGATATCACTTGCGGCGGGGCTGATAACTGGGATGTTTGTCTGGTGGAGCGGGACGGCGAGATCATCGCAAGCTTACCGTACTATAAGGTGAAGAAATATTTGTTTAACGTTATTCAAATGCCAGAGCTGACGCTTACGATGGGGATTTGGATTCGATATCCCGATAATCAGAGCGCAGAGCTAAGGCTAATCTATGAACGGGAAATCCATCATAGGTTAATTGAGCAAATGCCGCATGTCGATTATTCCTATCAGCACTTTAATTGGAATATTACGAATTGGACTGCCTTCCTCTGGAAGGGGTTCAAACAAACGACGCGTTACACCTACGTATTCGAGGACCTTACTGATTTCGATTTAATTTACGCTAATTTCAGGGATAACATCCGAGCAGAAATTCGCAAGGGCGAGAAGCTTCTAAGGGTAGTTGAAAGCGATGATCTTGAGAAGTTCCATGAAATTAATAAAAAAACCTTCGATCGGCAAAACGTTCCTATGCCCCACAGCATCGAGATTTTAAGACCGCTCGACGAAGCATGTCGTTTGCACAATTGCCGTAAAATATGGTTCGCGATTGATGAGAAGGAACAAATTCATAGTGCAATTTATATGGTTTGGGACAATAACTGTGCCTATTATCTTCTTGGTGGAGCAGATCCTGAATTAAGAAAGAGCGGGTCACACTCGTTCCTGCTCTGGCATGCGATTAAAGAGATGTCTACAGTGACGAAGGCATTCGATCTGCATGGTGGCATGCACGAGCCTGTTGAACGGTTCTTTAGAGCAATGGGTGCTTTACAGAAGCCCTATTTTCAAGTGACTAAGATTAAAGGGAAAATCTTTAAGCTCGCCTATTACATGAAGCAGGCCCTAAGCCAAGTAACGGCTGTCATTACCCTTTCAGTGTGCAGTTATTTATAGATAAGGAGGAATTGCATACAATGAGTGATGCGAAGAGCAAGTACCGCGAATTATGCCGTAATAATCCGGATCTGCCGCTATTTGACCAGGATTGGTGGCTGGATATCGTTTGTGGAGGCTCGGATAATTGGGATGTATGCATCGTGGAGAAGGGCAACGAAATTGTCGCAAGCTTGCCCTATTACAAGGTTAGAAAATATGGCTTCAAGCTTATTGAAATGCCACAGCTGACACTTACGATGGGGATCTGGGTTCGCTATCCGAAAAATCAGAAGTATGCCACTAGACTGGCTCATGAACGAGAAATTTACTTGGAGCTCATTGAACAGCTGCCGCCTCTGGATTATTCTTATCATCAATTTAACCGAAAAATAACGAACTGGAGTACCTTCTATTGGAGAGGCTTCAGGCAGACGACAAGATACACTTATGTGCTCGAAGACATCCACAATCTACCCGCCGTATTCCAGAGCTTTACTGATACTACACAAGACGAAATACGGAAAGCAAACGAACAATTCAACATCATCGAAAGCGATGACGTCGAACAATTTTATGAAATTCACAAAAAAAACTTTGACCCCAAAACCTTCCCAATCCCTTATAGCTTTGACGTTCTTAAATCTGTAGATGAGGCATTACGCGAGAGAAATAGTCGGAAAATCTGGCTTGCCGTCGATGACAAGGGCCGAATTCATAGTGCGGTATATATCGTGTGGGATGCTGGTTGCGCTTATAACCTTCTTGGTGGTGCGAACCCAGATCTCGAGAGAAGTGGGGCACATTCCCTGCTTATGTGGCATGCCATACAGGAGATGTCGCCAATTGCAACTCAATTTGACTTCTATGGGGGCATGCACGAGACGATAGAAGGCTTTTTCAGAGCTTTTGGGGCTGTTCAGAAGCCTTATTTTCAAGTGTCCAAAATTAATGGCAGGCTGTTTAAGTTCGCCTACTATTTGAAACAGGCTATCCGATAAGGGAGAAAGGAGAATACAGGTGGGAGAAGAGGCTGGGGGAAAGAAGCTGTTCGTCTGCACGAAGCCGTATCAATATTTAATCGCAAGATTGATTAAGCAGGGATGTGGATTCGAATATTGTGATCTTGTCATCTTGAATCACTTCTATAAAGCGGAAGAATTCAGCGATCGGGTTCGGGAAACCGGGGTTTGGGGTCAAGTAATCTATATTGATGACGGTATGCTCGACCAGATGAAGCTCCAGTTAAATCCGATTAAAAAATATTTTTTTTACCATTCGTGGAGAAAGTTTCTCCCTACTGCTTTTTTAGATATTTCGGCTTACTCGGAAGTATTCGTCGCACACGATTTTGTAGCTTTAGAATACGCGATTATCCGAAAGTTTAGCAGCGAGAGCAAAAGTGTCATTTTATACGAGGAAGGCTCAGGTAACTACATAAACAACAGTACACATAAGAAATGGTATATGCGTTTTCTAAAAAGAGTAGCTCCTTGGTTCGGACTGCCCGGGGGTTATTTTGGGAGTTTAAAATGGATTAAATCGATATGGCTCCAAAGACCGGAATTAATTACAGCTAATCGCAATAATCCTATTTATCACAAAACCCGTGGATTGCCTATTACCCTAGAGGAGTTTATGAGAATGCCGGATATTATGAGTGAATGCTATCAAATATATCCGGAGTTACATGATGTAGATAAGCTTGTTCGAGATCATGACGAGCTGACGGTTATTCTCACAGATCCATTTCTTGATGAAATTACGGATAGAAAAGCATATATTCATTCAATTATCGAGAAAGCGACTGAGGCTGCAACGAGGCCGGGCAGTCCTATTTTCTTTAAGCAGCACCCTGGTGAAACCATACAAATAGAAGCGTCTATTACATCAAATGACCAAGTTGCCATAATGCCTCAGAAGCTCCCGATTGAGCTTCTTTATTTGATCATTCAAAAAAATAAAATAAGCAAAATCAATCTGATTTCCTTCGGGAGTACAGCGATTTTGAATTTATATGATTTATGCAGATCCAATGATTATATGTCGGTATTCATTATTGAAAGCATGAGCATGGACGAGGAATTAAAGCTAATTGCATCAAGATTTGTAGATTTGGCGGAAAAGCATCAAATACAGTTCCAAACCCTATAATTGAGAAAAAAATAACTTGACAATGTTACACTTTGTATCATAAATTGAACATATTGGTGATACGTACTGTTGCAAACTTAGTTTGGCAAGGAGGATCATGATGGAATCCGAAATGATAGAGTACTTCCGAATATTATGGAAGCGGGTGTGGGTAATTGTCATAGTCACCGTGTTACTGTGCGGCGCTACCGGTGTTTATAGCTTTCTTAAGGATATTCCTATCTATCAAGCGAGCTCCAAGCTAATCGTCAATACTTCAGATCGCCAGGATGGGAAGACGGGGCTTGATTTTAACCAAATTAGCTCCAATCTCTTATTAATTGAAACCTACAAGGAAATTATTACTGCCCGGACCATACTGGAGAAGGTAATTGCTGAAAATCCAGGCTTAGTGAAGGATACCAATGAATTAAGCTCCAAGATTAGTGTAGGCTCCTCCTCACGATCGCAGGTTATGTCTATAACGGTTAAGGACGAATCCTATACGAAGGCCGTACAGCTTGTGAATGCAGTATCAGAAGTGTTCCAGCGTGAAACACCTAATATTATGAGTGTTAACAACGTTACTATTCTCACCAAAGCGGATATGTTAGACCCTGCAGTAAAGGTTTCATCAGGAATTATGTTCAAGGTTGTTATTGCCTTTGTATTGGCGTTAATGATTTCAATTGTTCTTATCTTTGTATGGGAATATATGGACGACACGTTCAAATCGGAAAGGGATGTAAGTAGACTGGGTGTGCCGACACTAGCGGTAATCTCGCACATCAAAAGGTCCGACTGGGGAGGGAAATCGAAGCACCCAAAGAAACAGGTTGGGGACAAGCTCCAGATCGGGATAAACCAATAAGAAAGATAGAGACCATACAGGGTAGGGAGTGAAGGTTATTAATTGCCTATGAAAAACATTCTATTATATGACCTATCCAATGATGGCCACCATTTTATTTATAACTCAACAGTTATGAACAAGATCAAGAGCCAGTATAACAAGGCTTGTTATTACACGGCAACCGACAATAAGGACATTATTAACGAGCTTAGAGACAAGCAGATTGAGGTTCATAATATTCATGTAACAAGGAAAGCAAATCAGTACTTAAGTGTAGGTTATCGAACGATACTCCTCATTCGAATGCTCCTCTTTGCCAGAATCAACGGATTTAAGAAAATCCACTTATTCCATCTAGATAGCAACATTATTTCATTATTATGCCTGCTCCCCTTTCTATTGGGGCTCCAAGTAACAGGAACGCTTCATTGGTTTCCCACTCGGAAATGGAAGAAAAGAATACTGTTATTCCTTCTCAGATTCTCGATGGTCAACAAAATTGTCGTACACGGTGACTATACGCAGCATGAATTCAATGAGCTATTACGTCCCGAGCACGAACAGAAAATCGTTAATATCCATTTTCCTAATTTCCCTATCCCACAGGTTTCCAGCAAGGACAATACGAAGGAAGTTGAAGAGAAATTAGCGGGACTTACACGCCCATTCTTTCTCTGCTTTGGTGGACTCAGATCGGATAAAGGCATCGATCTTCTACTCGAATCGTTAGCTCCCTTGAGAGGGAAATCTTTTACTTTAATTGTAGCCGGCTCGGAGGGTTACTTCACAGGAAATGACATTAAGCAGTTAGCGAAGCAGTATGGCATTGAGGATAAGGTATTTCTAGACCTTCGTTTTATTCCAGACGATGTTATGGATTATTATTTCAATGCTTGCGATGCTGTCATTTTGCCTTACCGCACCCTGTTTTCTGGGCAAAGCGGTCCACTGACGGAAGGGGCAGCACGAAACAAATATATTCTTGGTCCTCGACACGGCGAGATCGGTCACACGATTCAAACCTATCACCTGGGTAACACGTTTGAAGCAGAGAATGTTGAAGATCTTACGGATAAGCTGCAGCAGACACTAGGTACTATTCATAACGAGGGCAGCACTCTCCCTAGTAACAACACCTATGCACCTCTAATTAGTATGGAAAGGTTCATCCATAGTTATGACCAGTTTTTCGCGTCAAATGGCTAGAGGGAGAGGAGACTGATTAGAATGGGGACGAATAAATCTGGTTTTGTAGAGAAAGCCATCATCTATACTTATTTATTGTTGCTGCCCTTCAATAGCGGTCTCCTCCGCGAGTCCCTTCATTCCTTGTCTTCCTCTGTTTCATTCATCCCGCATCTTCTGGGAATAGGGTTAATGGCTATATTGATCTATTCTAAGAAGCGGGAATACCGACCATCGGACATTGTTAAAAAAATGATTATTATTATTCTCCTGCTTAATCTTTCTAGTTTAATTATGGCTATTATTCAATTTAAGGATCTCGGTACGGTTTTTGGAAGGAATACAATAGTCGCTGCAACTCCTCACATTATGTATTACCTGCAAATTATGCTGGCCATTGTATATAACGATTATATTCTCAACCAAATCGAAATTAAGAAAGTCCTACGAGTAATCCTGACTTCATTTTCTGTCGTTCTAGCCATCGGATATGTCCAAATTTTGTCTATATTATCGGGGGGCGGGATTGCTAACTCCATTTTGGAGCTACTTGGACGGCTCTTTTTTACTGATGAGGTATATGTAGCTAGAGCTGCTAAGTTAAATTTGATGACGCCCGAAGCTTCTACTGCCGGCGCTCAAATGGCTGTTTTCATCTTTCCTTTGCTTCTGGCACTGATTAAGCATAAAAAAATGAATAGAGTTTATGGAATAGGGCTCCTTCTCGCCTATATTCCGATCATCATTTTCAACAATAGCTCTAGTGGTTTGCTGGGTATCATGATTTGTCTGTTCTGCTTCTTATTCTTAATTTCCTATCGTAAAAAAATAAACATATGGAACGTCAGAATAATGCTTCTATTAACGGTACTTTTAGTATTCTTGATCAACTTTGATACAATCAAGCATTCAGATTTTATGGAGAGAACGTTCCTCAAAGCCGTCGATACAGAGAATTTATCTACGTTACATCGCACGACATCTATTTATACGAACATGCAATCGTTGAAGGAGTATCCAATTATGGGGGTAGGGAACGGAATTCAGGGCTTCTACTATATGAAGTACTTTCCCAATTGGGGGTTTCAGTCACAGGAATCCACGGAGCTTTATTACGGGGAAGCAGGCTGGCCAGGCTCAGGAGCATTCGTATTTACCTATTTATCCGCATACGGAGCTGTGGGACTGCTCTTGCTTTGTTATGCGATTTATCTGATTAACCGCAATTTGAGAAAATTCAAAAATACATCCTACCACTATATATATGATTTTGCCTTCATTGCTAGTATTGGACTACTATTCCAAGCCTACTCCACCTTAGATATCATTGGGAACTTTTATGTCATATTTATTATTTCCATCGCAGCGCTTCGCCGGATCGAACGAAATCCTGTGGCCATTAATGTCGATGAGCCTCGGCATAGGATTTTGGATACGGGCTTCACATTCCAGCCTGCAGTCAGGAGCATTCCATGAATTCAAAGCTAATCTTTTCAGGTGCTTTTATTTTGTTAGTTGGTAATTTATTGAGTAGTGTCCTCGGCTTGACTAGGGAAATTATGTCCGCGGCTTATTACGGTGCTAATATGCATATGGATTCTTACTTGTTCGCCAATACGGTTCCTTCGATATTACTTTCCTTTATTGATGGTATTCTAATGGCTGGTTTTATTCCTCTGTATATTAGAAAAAGAGTGAATTATAGTCCAGATGAAGCTTCTCTTATGCTCAGCAATATGGTCAATTGGCTTATTCTTTCCGTCGTAGCGGTGACCGCTTTCTGTTACTTGTTCAGCGATACATTGTCTGCCTTCTTCTCCGTAAACGAAGTAGCACACCAGCAAATTAAACATCTGCTATGGATATTGCTGCCGGGCGTTCTCTTCTTTAGTGTCTCCTACGTTCAGACAGCTGTTCTTAATAGTATGAACCATTTTAAGACTCCAGCCTTTCTGACTGTTATGAACAATGCGATTATTATTATTTTTATGGTTGTTTTTCATAAGGTGCTAGGCATTGATTCCATGGCTTGGGGATTTGTGATTGGAACCGTGCTTCAAGTGGTCGTTCAATGGCCCGTCATGCGCAAGCTAGGCGTAAAGTATAGACTTCATTTGACCTGGAAGGACGACGATTTGAAGAAGCTACTTAAGATGTCATTGCCCATTATAAGCTTGGTCGTTATTACTCAGTGCGTCATGTTCGCCACTCGTTATTTTTCCGCATATCTCGATGCAGGAAGTGCCTCATCATTGAACTATGCCAGCCGATTCATCATGCTACCCGTTACTTTGTTCGGAACAGCATTGGTGAGTGCAAGCTATCCTTCGGCTATTCAGATGCTAGCGGAGCATAAAATGAAGGATTTCAATGCTATCGTCATCAACTGTATTAAAAGTCTTTCGCTGATTCTGGCCCCAGTTATGCTTATATGCATTCTGTTCTCTCACAATATTATCCGGATTTTGCTAGAGAGAGGGGCTTTTGATGACAAGGCAACGGATATGACTGCAACGGCATTCATGATTCTGTCCGCTGGAATTGTGATCATCCCGATGAGGGATCTATTCAATAAGATTTTCTTCGGGAAGGAAAACATGACCATTCCAATCCTCACGTCCTCCCTGTACTTGGTAGTTTTCATTGCAGCATGTCTGGTATTGGTTCCCAGTATCCGTTTCATGGGCATTGCTACTGCTAGCACACTGGCTTCGCTTTCTTCGTTCTTATTCCTTATTTACCATTATAGAAGGCTAGATGTGGATAATAAGCTTGACGTTTCCTTGCTGTATTTTGTTAAAATCCTTTTCGCATCGGCTGTTGGTGCGAGTACGGGCTACTCTATATACCGTGCTTGTGCGAATTATTTTGAGATAAGCTCTCTCGATTTTATTCTAGTACCCTTGTCGATCGGGCTTAGCGTAATTGTATATCTCGGTCTGATCAAGTTGTTCAAGATTAAAGAGATTGATATCGTGTATGAGAAAATTTTTGCGAAATTCAAGCTTCGGAAAGACAGAGGCGCTGTTGTTAGCAAAAGCTAATGAGCTGAGGGAGCAAGGGAAGGGCGGTCGAGCATCAGATGAAAATATTGTTCTTATCGTGGGCATATCCGAAATCGAATACCCCTTATTTAGGGATATGGGCTCATCAGCAGGCGCTGGCTTTGACAGCAAAGGGCGTGGATGTTGAAGTTATGAATACGGTGCCGTATATACCCCACCTAGCGGGTCATTTGTCAGCGAAAATTAAGAGATATGCCCACATCCCGAAGCAAGAGCATTACGATGGAATTAAGGTATATCACCCCAAATTTCTTAGGGCAATTCCTGGCTCTATACTAGATAGATTACTATTCCAGCTAACGGGTTTACAGTCTAGGATGGTTCTCGCTGCTATGGGAAAAACGGTGGATCTTCGGCAATATCAGCTTATTCATGCGCATAATCTGTTTCCGGATGGTGCAACCGCTTATCTGCTTAGTCGAAAGTACCGGATTCCTTACGTAATTACGCTTCATGACGTGGATCAATATAACAGCCTTGCCGATAAAGGCATGCTAAAGGAATTGTCCAGAAAAATTATTTCCCATGCCAAAAAGGTATTCGTCGTAAGCAACCGAGTTAAAAACAATATCATTAGCCAGCTCCCTGAGCAAAATGTGCAATTGCTATACAATACGTTCTATACAGAGGATAAACAGCTTCAAGGTAGGGGGAGGAACAAGAAAATTGTAGCGATTGCTTCTTTAATAGAACGAAAAGGAATTCATATTTTGCTACAAGCCTTTCACCGAATCGCGAGTTTGAATAAAGATTATGAGCTCGTTATTATCGGTAATGGTTCAGAAATGGAGAGCCTAATTAAGCTAACCCAGCAATTAAACCTTCAAGAGCGAGTTACATTTAGAGGGACATTGCGCCATCAGGAGGCGATGGAGGAGCTGGCGAATGCGTCTATCTTCTGTTTGCCCAGTTGGGATGAGGCATTCGGCGTCGTATATGCAGAAGCCATGTCTTACGGAATTCCCATAATCGGTTGCAGAGGAGAAGGAATTGGGGATCTCGTTACGCACTTGGAAAACGGGATGTTAGTTGAATCGCAAAACATCGATGAGTTGACTGAAGCATTGCAATATTTAATTTCCAATGTGCAAGAGGCATGGTTGATTGGAAATCGGGGGAAAGAGAGCATCGACAATCTTCATCCTCGTACCTTCGGGGGAAAGCTGCTTGAACAATATGAAGAAGTGCTTAGCTCATAATGAATGCTCTTCCTTTGAATAGGGAGGAGCATTTTTTTGTGGTGTCCGTTATCAGTACACGCAAGATTTGAAGCATGAGCATATGTAGAAGTAACAAATAAAGTAAGAGGGTCGGTGAAACAGTTGATTAATGTTAAGGATAGTCCCTATAAGGCTGTGGGAGATGGCAAAGCAGATGATACTAAAGCAATTCAGAAAGCGATAGATGCTGCAGGATTAGGGGGAAATGTCAGTATACCGAAAGGGAATTACCGCATTACGGACACGCTGAATATTGGGTTCTATCCAGGCCTTAGTATAGACGGGGAAAATTGGGAAGGCACTGTTATTCTTATGGATGCCAGTAATAGACCTATTTTTCGGTTTAATAAGCAGGATACGCATACGGTAACTTTGTCCAATCTAAATTTGCAGTACAAAACTCAGCAGACTAAAGACGGACAACCAAATAGCAGTGCAATAGAGTATACGAACTCGGCAAGCAATGAAAGTGGAATGTATCATCACATTTACCGCAAGGTAAGAGTTACGTACGCAACTTATGGCTTCAATATTAATTCCAAGGACCAGCTTCCGATTTGGGGATGTAAGTGGGAAGACATTATTATGAGTAACATCGGAACTACCTGCTTCAGAATTCGTTCTGGACAACCCGTAGGTAAACCGATGAATATGTTCGAGAATATTAAAATTTTTCAAAATGCTAAAGCCGTATCGTCCTATGCTTTCGATATGCAAAGTGAGTTTTTAATAGATGCCCTCGATATTGAAGGTTGGAAAAATGGGATTTTAATTAATGACAGTGGGTTTAATTGCGTTATTCGTTACGTACATGCGGAGCATCATGTCATTACAGAGGATTACTCCTCCCTCTTCATTCTTCAGGACGGGAGCTACGACGTTAGCGCAATCGATGTATCGATCAAGGCTTGGACGAATAGCCAGCATACACTTCTTCAAGGAAACCCAAATAGTACGCTTAATGCCAGGAATATAAGGGTTCACTCTGAAGACACCTTGGTCGGAGGAAATATGTCTATCATCGGCACCTTTAGAAAAGCCGTAGTTGCAGGTCTTCAGAAGGGTAGTGACAGTGATCGTGTGGACAGTTACACCGGGTACTTGAACTACGTGTGGAATATTTATTCTGTGGATGGTTTGCCGCCTTATATCGAGGATGGCTATGCACTGCCTGTGGCCAGCAATGATTATCGGGGACGAATGTTCTACAAACGTGTAAGCAAAGGAAGCGACCTATTATATTTGTGCATCAAAGACACGAATAACGCATTTACCTGGAAGGATATAACATCCAGCGGAGGGGGTGTCGTTAGCCCACATGCTTCCACACATATTTCTGGTGGCACCGATACGATTCCGAATGCAGGCTCGGGCTCGGGACTAATGACGTCCTCAGATAAAGCTAAGCTAGATAAGATCGATCAGAATGCCAACTACTATGTCCATCCTGACACTCATCCAGCTACGATCATTGTTGAAGATTCTAAACACCGGTTTGTAACCGATGCAGATAAGGTGGCATGGAATAACGCAGCAAGTGGTGGCGGAACGACTGTGAAGGCTGAACAGCTAGCAACATTGCCAGCCGCGAATGCCGATTCTAGGGGGCGTATTGTACTTCTTCTTGGGGCGGTTAATACAGCCGATGCAACCTACGTCTGCAAGAAGCTGGCCGACAACACTTACGATTGGAAACAAATTGACTAAAAGGGGTTGATTATCGTGATCAATAGGACAGTAGTAGATGTAACAGATTTTGGTGCTAAGTCTGGGGGAACGTTTGACTGTACCAAAGCCTTCATTGCTGCCATCGCTATGCTAAAAAGCAGTGGAGGCATCCAGAATGGGAAGCTGTACGTTCCTGCAGGGATATATAAAATAACGAGTCAAATTGTTATTCCGTTTATGACAGGCTTTCGTATCCAAGGGGATTCGAGAGGCGGCACGATTATTAGACAGTTCACGAATAATATGCCGATCTTTAATTTTGGAACATCGCTTACTCATTCTTGGAAAATCTCTGACATTACTTTAGATTACAACACACCACAAACATCTGCCTTCACTAAGTCAGCCCCGATATATTTCGATCTATCTTCTGGTACAGCAGATGGGTACTTTAACTTTGAAATCGAGAACTGTACGCTAACTAACGGCTACTATGGAGTGTTGATGAATCCGAATGTTCAATTGGCTGTTTGGGGTGCAACTATTCGCAAATGTAACATCGGCTCGATGTCTGGAGGAGCTGTGAAGCTTCTGCCTAATCCGGCTGTCGGGCAACCGATTATTAAGCTGGAGGATTGCTATATTCACTGTCGCGGGATGCAGGAGCGGGCTATTTTTATCGGATATAGTGATACGGTATTGCTCGATACAGTCGAGTTTAATGAAGGGGATTTCAGCACGCTTCCAGTCATTGAAATTACAACTTGTTATAATGTTACCCTTATTAATTGTAGAACCGAGAGCTTCAGAATTGAAACCAAAGGAGGAAATTACTTCTTTTGGAGCTTTCCTAACTCCTCTGCCTATCTTATCGGCTGTACGATTACGAATACCACCATTAGCGGAGGTGGGGACACTTATCTTGTAAATGCAGGTACGAATGGGAAACTAACGGTACAAGGTCTTATTACTGATGCTCAACTGAAAGCTGGAGGAACTGTAACGGCTGCCAAAGCTGACGATTTTCTTATGGCGTGCAATCTTAGAGCTATCGCTCCCGTTACTAGGTACAATCAAGCGTGGAGTCCTCGTCTTGATGTTGATCTCATACAACGCCCGAAAACAACGGATCGGGCCGATGTGGATGTAACCTTAACAGCATCGGATTCCCTCATTCAACGCTTTAAGAAGCTATCGACCAAACGCACGATTCACTTGCCTAGCGTCGGCGTATATCCAGGCCTGCAATTTACAGTAATCAAAGCGACAATAGCTCCATTCCCTTTAACTGTAAATGATCCGTTTGTAAGCAACAATGACGTAGTGCTTCCGGTGGGAAGCAAAGCATCCGTCACCTATCTGGCAACAAGTGCAACGGAGTGGCAACCCATCTCTTTTAATACTTGGCCGTAAGAGGCTGTCATGACTTTTTGTGGGCTGGCGGTCCGTAACTGCCGGCCCCTCTCCCACCCCACTAACTCCGCTGCAGCAGAGGAGCGAGCTTTAGCAATAGGACGGTGTATTTTTGTTTGAGCTGACGTGGTAGTAAGTTTCTTAAGGTGTATAAGCTTCTCATAGATTTACTTTCGAAGAAATGGTTGAATCTCATATCCCAGAGGCCGTTGCGCTCGAACAGGTGAGGATGATTGCTGTAAAACTTATTTTTATCTTGGTCGACACTCGTGTTGCTGCCGAATTTGAGCGTGAGCTGCCCATAGTGGACGGCGTAGGAATCCCCGACTAAATATACCTTGAGGTTGTTCTCCCGCAGCTTTAAGCACATTTCGAAATCATTAAAGTTCCCCGTATAATCCTGCGTCATTCCCCCTACTAAATCATAAACCTCTCTTCTAAACACATTCAGGTTAAATGTCATCCCAGGAGACTGGCAGTTGCGTGACAGCATCGTATTCGTGTATTGCTGCGTAGGAAGATCGGATTTGGACAGGTAAGGGATCAGACAGCCGATCTGTTTTGGGTTTTTGTGCTGACTAATGAACTGGTCTATCGCGGTAAAAGTAGTAGGCGTGACGTAGACATCAGAGGCCATTGTAACGATCCACTCCGTAGTTAGCTGCTGTACACCGGCATTATAGCCTTCGGGAAACGAAAGAATTTTACCGGAATGTAAATAGCGCATATTTAAAGAATCACAAAAATTGCGTAATTGATCATCCGGATTCTCAGATCCATCAGACAATACGATTTCAGTGACCTCTGGACAATTTTTAAGTAGTGATAGAGCGAACTGAACTGAATATTTTACAGAAATCGGGTGATTCGGTTTACTAAAGTAATTAACGACGACACCAAATGTGTGTGACATCTTAGCCAGCTCCTAAACCTATTTGATACATATTGTAACACAGAGAAAGAATAGAATTCAATATAAAAAACCACAATATTAACCTTACATCCCCGCCGATACTGATTGAATTTGTATTTTCTTATATGCAACAATTGAGAGGTTTGCATTAAAGTGTTACAATATGTATCTAATGATTCGTTTGAGGGAGGGGAGGACAGCGATCTATATACGAAACATATTAGCTGCATTGCTATTGCTGCTGATCGGTTTTTGTTTCGCTTATACAATCTTCCACATCAGAGAGAGTGACAACAAAAATGAGGTTAGCAACTATGCTGGAGAAATTAATGTTAAGGATTATGGGGCGAAAGGTGACAATGTAGCGGATGATACAAGAGCCATTCAAGCAGCGCTAGATGCACTGGCTGAAGAAGGTGCGGCTGTTTTGTATTTTCCCCCGAGTATCTACAAAATTACCTCTCCACTCATCGTGCCGTTTATGCAGGGAAAAGAGATTCGTGGCGCAACCTCCTTGCAAAGCACTGTTCAGCAGCATACGAATAATGTAGCGGTATTCCAGTTTACATATCCAGACACACACTCGATATATATGCATGATTTAGGCATATCATATAGAAACCAGCAAAAGGCGAGAGATGGGAACGCATACGGAATCGGTTTTGGCTCCACGCAGGGCAGTCCTAATGGGTTTTATCATCTCATGTTTGAGCGGCTTTCGATCGCAGGGGCAGCTGTAGGCATCGGTATTAATCAGAAGTCTGGTACACAGACGGTATGGAATTTCTCACTATCGGATACTTCATTTGCCTCCATAAGCAAACATGTCATCTACTTTAATCCACCGACTCCCATCGGTATGCCCATGCATGTCTACAACAATATTCGTGTAATGAATACAGGTAACGGAATTGCTCCTAAGGGCGAAGCTTTCGTGTTCACTGCCGTAGAGGCTGAGATTGAGCATCTGGATATTGAGGGATGGCATAATACGATATTTTACGGAATCGGTGGACCTAATTACGTTGTGCGGCATGTCCATGTGGAGCATCATGTTTTTGACGAAGGGGCCGATAAAGATCTGTTTTATCTTGCGAATGGGTCTCTAACTGTGGAAAACCTTGCTTATCAAGGAGTATCCAATAACACAACCAGCGTTCAACTCTTCCACTCCGACACACCTGAAGCCAATTTATACTTGAAACAAATTGTAGTAGGAATGAGCAGAAATAAAGGCGGGGCAGTAGTCATTGCAACACAACAATCAACTGCCTTTATTCAAGATGTCAGAACCAATATCCCCGTCACTTATCCTCTCGATAGTTATGAGAAGCATGTTCGAGGTAATGTGATTGAGTCTAATTGATGTACAGAAGGACACAATGTTATCGACAATATCCATATGCATTGGGGGAAGCCTATGCTCCGCTCAAGTAAAATAATACTCGCTGTTTTATTAACAATCTCAATCTTCATTATTTCGGGAGCTTCGAGCCTGAGTTCGAGTGTCTATAAGGATGTCGAAGGACATCAAGCAGAATCAGCGATTATTTGGGCTACTAATCAAAAGCTAGTTAAAGGCTACAAGGACGGAAGCTTCAAGCCTAACCTCGAAGTAACAGAAGCAGAGTTTCTTGCTATGCTGCTTAGGTTATTTCCTAATGCAATAACTTTATTGAACAAGAGTACCTCTAAGCCTTCGGATAATTGGAGCGATTCGTATTATTCGGTTGCAGCACTATTTAATATGCCTGTAACGGGATTAGTGGAGCCTAAGCAGCGTGTGAATGCGATTACCCGCGGACAAGTCGCAGAGCTCGTTACAGGTGCCTTCGGATTTCATTACGATACCGACGGCTCTATCGCTTTTCTATTCGATAGAGGGCTCTCAATCGGCAGATCGGGCAAAACAATTAAAGGCTACGAGGCTTCCAAAAATTTGACTAGAGCCGAGGTAGTTGTGTTATTAAAGCTTGTATCGGACAAATCACCTTCTCCCGAATTACAGGTAAGAGCCAAAGAGCTAAGCAGCAATAAGTCGACAGACAAGTATAGGGATAAGATGTCACTATTTTATGGAACTAACGGCCATCTTAGCCAAGGGGGAGCCTACCGGAAAACAAGCTTCGCCACTCAATTATCTCAGCTTCAGGACCTAGGCATGACGGTCTACCGCAATGACATATGGGATGCATCAACAGCTACACAGCTTGCTGAAATGGCGGATGCATTCGCTGGCTCGGGTGTACAAATCGTTCCCGTGCTCACACCTAAGCCTCAAGCATATAGCAACGAAGCGGAAGCCTATAAAAAAGGATTCGATCTGGGTCAAGCGGCTGCCAGGGCGTTGTCGGGGAAAGTTGGCTACTATCAGGTCGGCAATGAATTAGAGGTCGGGGCTATCATTCCCAGAGCAGACGGAGTGAGTTCCAAAGACTATGACAACAGTAAATTTGTTAAAGCAAGAGGTTCAATTCGGGGGATGATCGCGGGGATCAAATCGATTGATGATTCCGCCCAAATCATCAGTGCATCTGCTGGTTGGTTGCATTATGCCTTTAATGACATGTTATGGAACGGGGTTCAGCCGGATGGTTCCACAGGGAATGATGTTATTCGGTGGGACATTACGTCATGGCATTGGTATTCGGACATGCGCGATATTACCCAAGCTTGTGGCGGGAGTGGCTGTTATAACGTGCTACAGCAATTAAAGGATCGGTTCGACAAACCGATCTGGCTAACAGAGTATGGTGTTCGGCCTAATGTCGGCAACGATGAGCAGATAGCTGAGTATACTACAGGCGATAAAATGCTGGCGCAGTTCGTATCCTTGGCTAGCGCTTATCATATCCAAAGCGTTGCGCAATATAGTCTTTACGATGATCTAAAGTATGGGGGAGATGGCAATTACGGGCTGCTAAAGGATGACGGGATTTCACAAAAAGTAAGCTACGACGCAATCAAAAGGTTCATTAAATCTCATCCGATGGATTGATAATGAAATGACTATTGACATGATACGAATTGTAACTTAAAGTGAATAATGAGTCGAAATGTTACGTATAGTATCTAATTTTAGTTGTGCATTTATTAATCTAAAAGTATCGGGGGAGATGAATTGGAGCTTAAGCAGTATTGGGCTATTGTTTGGCGCAGAAAGTGGATAGTTCTTCTGCTAGTCCTAATAGGTGTTGCTTTGACTAGCGTTTATTCCATGTATTTTGTAGACAAGCAGTTCTTGGCATCAACTAAGATTATTGTTAATCAAAAGGAGTATCCCACAGCTATAAATCAGGATCCGAGATCAATAGATTACAATATCAACTTAATTAAAACCTACAAGGAAATTATTAAGACTCCTCGAATTATGAGCGCTGTTGTCAAACAGTATCCAGACTTGAAAATATCGGTATCGGATTTGATCGACAAAGTCAGTGTTTCTACCGTCAATGGCACTCAGGTTATGTCCGTAGTTGCCATGGACACCTCTTACAAGCGGGCAGCACAGGTTGCCAATGCAGTATCCCAAGTGTTTCAACAAGAAATTCCACTGCTTATGAATGTAGATAACGTCAATATTCTAAACGAAGCTGATGTGAATGCGCTGTCTAAGCCTCACTCGCCGAACACGGAGCTCAATATCGTCTTAAGCACTGTTTTATTTTTAGTATTAGGGCTGGGGCTGGCATTTCTGTTGGAATACTTGGATGATACCGTTCGAACAGAGCTGGATCTTAAGGTGCTCCTTGAATTGCCTACATTTGCTCATATCCCGAGGGTTAAAGCTAACCGTACAAGCCGCCATAAGAAGCTAGATACAGATACTTCTGTAAGGAGGGGTAAGGGTGCTACGTTCAGCGTTTAAGAATCATCTCATCAGGGAGGATAGCTTAAATATCCCTGCGTCTGAAGCCTATAAGGTACTGAGGACGAATATCGAATTCTCCAACATAAATGCTAGTATCCAGACGATAATGATTGCTTCCACTCAGAAAGGCGAGGGAAAAAGCGTTACTTCTGCTAACCTTGCCGCAACGTATGCTAAATCGAACAAAAAAGTGCTCCTTATTGATGCCAATCTTCGGAATCCTTTGCAGCATCAAATATTTAACCTATCTAATTCGCTTGGTCTTTCCACGCTATTGAGTAACCAATCAGAGCTTAGAGAGATTACGATGGTCACAGACATTAAGAACTTAAGCGTTATTCCAAGCGGTCCCCTATTAGCTAATCCCCCGGAAGCATTAGGCTCTTATCGTATGCTAGCTTTCTTGGAGGAAGCGAAGCAACTTTACGATATCATTATTATCGATACCCCGCCGATCTTGTCGGTCGCTGATGCCCAGATAGTAGCTGCGCAATGTGATGGAGTACTGCTAATCGTCAAAGCCGGTAAAGTGAGTAAAGAAGCTTTAACCAAAGCAAAGGCGGTTCTGGACCTCGTGGGTGTAAAGGTCATGGGAGCAGTACTTAATAATGTGAATGCGAAAAGAGCAGCCTTCTACAGCGCGTACTGATAGTCATTAAAGGAAAAGAGGGTTGTCCCATAAGTGAATTTTAAGATCAATTATGGAATAGCTCACTTTTATCAAGAATGACGTTCAAACGAAAAGGTGTTGGTGCAGGAGGTTATTCCTGAGCCAACACCTTTTCGTTTTTGATCAACTGTTGCTTGCTTGAGCAGATTATGTGCAAGCGAATAATTACGCATGGAAGTTTGCCTAGTATGGATTTTGCTTCGTGGCATCTTTGAATGTACAAAGGAAACTCCATCTCTTAAATGGTTGCTCGACACTTCCATTTTACGAAGGGTGGTTTCTTTTGTGTTTTTAATGACTGACCTTAATCGATGATAAAAAAGGAGATACTTCCCCGCAAAAACTATGATCGATTGTAGGACTTATAGTACTGCCGTCGCAGCGAGAGTAATTGCCTCTGCTCTTTTAACTTTGCATAAGCTATCCCGACAAACAGCCAAATGGTTAAATACGCAAACTCGGATACTGAGATCATCGCAGTGAAGTAAATGACGATAAGCAAGCATTTAATGCCGATAGTCTCGTAATCATTTTTTAGCTTGAGCACCGGCACTAAGAAGAGCAGTGTAAATAAGGCAGTACCTACAATCCCAATGTTACATAGAAACGTCGACCAAAGATCGGCAGAGCGCACATAGCCAAAGCCTACCCCGAACAGCTTGTTAAGAAAGGGGAGCTCATTAAAAAAGGCTAGATGAGTGTCCATCAGACTCTGGCGCTCCATGCCCGAATAGGTTTGAGTTTTGTTCCCAATAATCGTATTAAACAAGGCTTGAATATAAGTAGAAAGAAAGGGGGCAGCAACCAAGAATATAGTTACTGTAACAAGCAAATACCTATCCCTAAGCCGGAAGAATAGGATTCTTAAGCAGAAATAGAGCGAAATTCCGATAAATGCAGTCGTCGAAAAGGTAAGGATTAAGGAAAGCAGCAAAACAAGCTGTGTCTTCGTTCTGCGAAGATGAATGGCGAAAATCCACAAAGGCAGCATTGTAAAGCTAAACATACTCGGTTCCCCGGTCAAACTCTTTAATCGCATGAATTGTGTTCCGAATAAGTTCATCGTCTGAAACAAGCTGCCGGAATGCAACGCTTGATCCTCGCCACTAATAAAAATCCGATTAGATAAGAAATCTCCATTAGAGTGGAAGACCAGGAAGTAAATGAATTCATATAATCCGTACAAAGCAAGCAAAGTCGCACCATATAGAATAATTCGATTCCAAGAGGCCGAGTAGAAATTTTTAACGAAAACAGCCAATGTAACAGCGACAAGTAAGTAGAAAGATTGAGTAATAAGAGAGGATCGGAACAGGATGGAATTCAGGCCTTCTGAGGAGACAAGATTTATTTTATCAAAATGAAGAGGAATTCCATTATCGCTTGTAAGAGATAGGCTCAATTGCGCGGCGAGTACTAAGGTGAGAAATAGAAGAGTAAACCGTAACAGGTCACGAAAGAAATCCCCGCTCTCTATCCGTTCGTAAGTAAATCGGTATTTTGGTAGGAGAAAGAGTAGGAACAAATAGCCGACCGAGGCAATCCCCATCAGGAGCCCAGGTGTCGTACCTGGAATACTGGGGATTATAACAACGGACGTAATAGGAAGTAGCAAAGCCCATAAAGAAAAATAGCGGTTTAGAGCAGATTGCATGGCGTTCACCCGTTTCATTAATAAATATCACTTAATAAACAAATGATACAATTTGTAACTAATTGTTGTCAATGCAATAAAAAACGGTTAACTCAACTTGACAGGTTACAGAATGTATCGTAAATTAAGAATATAAATGGATACAATATGTATCGAAAAAGATTGAAAAGAACTGCTTTTTGATTCGCGTGGGAGGGTTTCAAATGAATGATGAAGTAGCAGGCTTTCAAACGATGGAATGTATTAAACAAGAATTAGCAATCATTGCGAAGGTTATTCCTCGAGGCTCCCAAATCGTCTATTTGGATTATCCCGTCTATGACAATATTGGCGATTTGCTCATTATGAAGGGAACGGAAGCCTTCTTCAGCGATTATGGCATTAAAGTCCGCAAAAGATATTCTTATGTTAATTTCCGTTCTAACTTAAAGGTGCCAGAGGATTGGATCATCGTCTGCCAAGGCGGGGGCAACTTTGGAGACACGTATCCTCATCATCAGCAATTGAGGGAGAAGGCTGTGAAGGCTTTTCCACGTAACCGTATCGTTATATTGCCACAAACCATATATTTCAAGGATGCAATAGAAGAGAGACGCTCCTTACAATGCTTTAGCACGCATTCAGATCTTCATCTCTTTGTCAGAGACAACAATTCTTATTTAACAGCTAGTTGCTTGATAGATAACGTTTATTTGTCCCCTGATATGGCTCATCAGTTATATCCACTTCCATCGACTCCTTCGAAAACTAAGCTTAAGCTAGCATTGCTCAGAAACGATAAAGAGGTGCGCCAGCAGGAGGTCAGCATCTCGTATGATAGAGCATTGGATTGGCCGCAGCTGTTCTCTGCTTGGGATCATTGGTTCATTAAACAAATGATCAGATTCTATTCTCTCGATCGACGGGTAGGGAATATTATACCGCTACAGCCTCTATGGTATTTCCTAGCTAATAAATATATTGGCAGAGCTGTCGCTTTATTTAATCAGTATGACCAAATCGTGACCTCAAGGCTGCACGGGCATATTCTTTCCTGCCTCATGGACAAGCCCAATCTGTTGCTAGATAACAGCTACGGAAAAAATATGAGCTATTATCGGCTATGGACTCACAGATTGGAGGAGTTATCCATTGACGCATCTACAGAGAATAACGTTGTCTATATGCACTCGAAATCGTCATGAGGATCTAGAGAGATGTATCCATTCTATCTCCATGCAGAATCCACAATTTCCTGTTGAGGTTCTCATCGTAGACGATGGGGAAATACCCGAAACTTTACTTACAGATTTTGAAATAATACTGAGCAATCCTAATTTTGAACTTCACTATTATAAGAAACAAATACCTGGACTCATACACTCAAGGGTAGAGACGATAAGATTAGCAAAGCATGAAGTTATTCTATTTCTGGATGATGATGTGGAGCTAGCTAGTGGCTATCTAGATCGTCTAATGGATTTGTATAATCGGTATCCCGATGCTGCTGGGGTTGGGGGCAGGGATGTCCTTCTAGGCACAAGCTTTATTTGGAGGATGTTCTGCAAGGTGTTCTTGTATGGCTCGAATAAACCCGGCAAACTCTCGTTAAGTGGATACGGTGGCTCAATGACCTTATGGTGTTTAATGAAAGAGCCTTTCCAGACGGAATATTTGGTCGGGTGCAATATGTCGTTTCGAAGAGGCGCGTTGCTAGATTTACAGCCTGTACCTTGGTTGATCGGCTATAGCGTAGGAGAAGATCTCTATTTGACACAGGTTGCTAGGTGTTATGGGCAGGTATGGTTGGATCCCGATTTGAAGGTTATCCATCATCAATCCTCTCAGTCCAGAGATAAGGTGAAGCAGGTCGCGTACTCGGATATCGTGAATCATTATTACCTTCTCCGAGAAAACGGTAGCGCATTCTGGCGTTATATATGTCTTCTATGGACTTCTATAGGTCTCCTCATCAGGTCAATGCTTCGCAAGGCACACCGTCCGAAGCGGTCTGGGTATTGGAGCGGGCTCAAGTTTGTTATTACGCGTTACCGTGGGAGGTTTACACATGAGACTGTCGTTAATCATGGGAAAGAACAAACGTACCGTTGAGGGTTCTCAATCTAGAGGCCTGAGATGAACATTTATATTAACGCTCGTTTCTTAACTCAATCCGTTACGGGAGTGCAGAGATACGCAATAGAGCTTGTAAAGCATTGGGATCAATTGCTTGAAGAGAGCAGAGATGACAGGGAACAGTTTTCCATCACATTATTAGCCCCTCGGAAGATCATTCACAAGCTAGAGCTCAAGCACATTAAGGTCAAGCAAACAGGTACATTCGGTGGGCACCCTTGGGAACAGCTCGTACTGCCTTACTATGCTAGAAAAGGGCTGCTAATTAATTTATGTAATACCGGCCCTTTACTTATGAGAAATCAGATCGTGACGATTCATGACATGGCCGTGTTTGAATATCCGAAATCCTATTCGTTCTTATTTCGGAATGCTTACAAAATCATTCAAAAGGCTTTAGGAATTCGTGCGCTCCGAATTATGACGGTGTCGAAATTTTCTAAATCTCAGCTCATGGCGCATTGTCGGATTAAGGAAAATAAGATTAGCGTGGTTGAGCTAGGTAAAGAGCATATGCAAAGGCTGGAGCCTGATAGGGAATGGCTCAATCATCACCAGCTAGCTAAGCAAAATTATCTGTTGGCCGTCAGTAGCATGAATCCCAGCAAGAATTTCTCTAACATCGTGAGAGCGATCGAAATGCTTGAAGGAGTCGACTACCAAATCGTAATCGCGGGTGGCACGAATGGTAAGGTTTTTAGTGCAGCTGGACTGCCGCATTCGGACAAAGTGAAGCTGTTAGGTTATGTCACGGATAGGCAGCTGAAGGCACTTTATGAAGGGGCCGCCTGCTTCTTGTTTCCTTCTATATACGAAGGATTTGGGCTTCCTCCCTTAGAGGCTATGACATGCGGAACACCAGTAATTGTCTCTCGTTCTGCCTCACTGCCTGAGGTATGCGGGGAAGCAACGATCTATTGCAACCCTAATGATCCAACGGATATTGCTTCGAAAATTAGTCAGGTAATGAAAGATACACATCTTCGTCAGTCGTTAAGTGTTAAAGGATTGGAACGCGCATCCGGATTTAGCTGGGAAAAGTGTGCACGACAAAGCTGGGATGTCGTCAAGGAGGTTGTTCAAGCGTGAAAGTAGCAATCGTTCATGATTGGTTAGTTGTTTACGCGGGTGCTGAGAAGGTTCTGGAACAGCTTTTGAAGCTGTATCCTGACGCGGATTTATTCAGTATTGTAGACTTTCTCCCGTGTGATGAGAGGAAGTTCATCCGTAACAAGCCTGTTCATACTTCCTTTATTCAGAAGCTTCCCTTTGCTAAAAGTAAATTTCGTCACTACTTGTCCTTAATGCCTTACGCCATAGAGCAATTCGATTTATCACAATATGAGCTCATCATCTCCAGCTCTTATGCGGTAGCCAAAGGAGTAATTACGGGTCCTGATCAATTGCATATTTCCTATGTGCATACTCCAATACGATACGCTTGGGATATGCAGCATCAATATTTGAAGGATTCTGGACTGACGAAAGGCTTGAGGGCTGGCTTTGCAAAATGGATGCTCCATCGTATGCGGCTGTGGGACAGCCGTACCGCCAATGGAGTTAACTCTTTAATTGCCAACTCGCAATATATTGCCAATCGAATTTGGAAGGTTTATCGCCGCCATTCCACGGTCATTTATCCTCCCGTAGATATTGAGGGCTTCATGCTTCAAGAAAACAAGCAGGATTATTATGTAACGGCCTCGCGAATGGTCCCCTACAAGAAAATAGAGCTTATTGTTGAAGCCTTCTCTACTCTCCCGGATAAGAAGCTCATCGTTATAGGAGATGGACCTGAATATGCCAGAATTAAGGCAAAGGCCAAGCCAAACATTACCTTGCTAGGTTATCAGCCATTCGACCAGCTGAAGAAGTACATTCAAGATGCTAAAGCTTTTGTATTCGCAGCAGAAGAGGACTTTGGCATAGCACCGGTGGAGGCACAATCGTGTGGAACACCAGTGATTGCCTATGGTAAGGGCGGAGCCCTAGAAACAGTAAGGGGCTTGGATGAGGAGTCACCTACAGGAGTGTTCTTCTTTCAACAGACCGTTCCTTCACTGGTGGAAGCGATAGCTGCATTTGAATTGAACGAGCACCGTATATCTCATCGGGACTGTCGTGACAATGCCTTACGGTTTTCCGCGGATGTATTCCGGGAGCATTTCAAGCAGCATGTACTGGAGCAGCAAGGCAATTGGAAGAGGGAGGTTGGCCATGGGACAAGAAGAGAAGCAAATTCATATTGATAAAGTCGTTGTCGAGGGAAACAACACGATTCGCTGCTCCGTGAAATATGGCTCAAAGGTTAGCTCTTTCTTCTCCGGTGAGGACTTCTTCGTAGAGTACGACAAAGATATTAGCAAGGTGCCTCCCGGAATTCTAGTCATTCCCTTGCTTGCCAATCTATGTCCCGTAGCGTGGGTTGCTGGAGCCGACGTGTATGTTGAGCAGCTTGATAGACAATTTTACGATAGCTTGAGGAAGGCTCAGCGCTCCTTTAATATTTTGTACCCCCGCCTCAAGTTTACGGGAGATATTCATGTGGGAGGGCTGAGTGAGGATATTCCTCCCACTGAGCCTTCAAGGTGTGCTGCTTTTTTCAGTGGGGGAGTCGATTCTCTGGGAACCTTCCTTCAAAGAAAGGAAGAGAATCCGTATTTCATTACGGTGTGGGGAGCTGACATTCGCATTGATCAAGCGGACATATGGGGTGAAGTTAAGCGGGATAACGAAGCTTTCGGCATAGCTAATGGTATTGAAAGCTTATTTGTTAAATCCAATCTTCGAAAAATAATAAATAATGAGAAAATTTCCTTCAAATATGGAAGGTTCACAAATGGCTGGTGGCCAGGCGTGCAGCATGGGATCGGATTAGTCGGCTTGATTGCTCCTCTTGCTTATGCGTTAGGGATAAAAAACTTATACGTCCCCTCTGCATTACCTCCCAAAATGGCGTTGTCGACTCCAGATGGCTCTAATACCTTAATTAATAATCATGTCGAATGGGCAGGCACTAAGGTTAATCTTGATGGGGAAGAGTTCTCGCGACAAGATAAAGTAGCTTTAATCGCTGAATATATCCGTACCACTGGCGGTCCATTAAAGGTTCGGGTGTGCTGGTCGAACAAGGAATCTGGGAATTGTGGTCGATGCGAGAAGTGTCTGCGGACCATTGCTGCCTTCCTTGCAGAAGGAATAGATCCTGCAAAAGTCGGCTTTACGATCAGTCAGACAACGTTTGACCTCATTCGGCAGAAGCTGCCCGGTTGGCTTCCTTTCAACTCATTAAAAATGGAATACTGGGATGAGATTAGAGTACGCAGTATGAAAAATAATCAACTCATTCCGCCAGAATTGAGGTCGTTCTTTGATTGGTTTCAGTGCTTAGATATCCCATCGTATATCAAGAAACGTAGCCTGAGGAAAGCAGTAATTAATTTGATTCCGCATCCCTTGTACTTATATATGAAGAAATGGATATAACACCGCACTCTAATCCGAATGAGGGAATGACATGTCACTAAGAGTTAAGGGTATTACGGCAATGAAATGGTCCAGCCTATCTACAGTGGTATCCATAGTTATTCAGATCGCCCAGATTGTCATCATTTCTCGGTTACTCAAGCCCGGTGACTACGGCTTGATGGGCATGATTATGGTATTCGTCGTTATGGCTGTAGCGATGAATGATCTCGGTATATCTAATGCTATTATTCATAGGCAGAACGTCACGCGTAAAGAGCTGTCCAGCCTGTATATTCTCAATCTAGCTGCTGGCGCGACTGCTTGCTTAACGGTATGGCTTCTTGCTCCTGTTGCGGCGTATTTTTACCATGAGCCCAAATTAATTGGACCGATGCATGTGATGGCTTTTCTTTGTTTTGTGCCATCCATCGGTCAGCAGTTTCAGGTGTTGTTTCAGAAGGAGCTAAAGTTTGATTATTTGGCCAAAGTAGACATTGCAGCTTATTTGTTCGGGTTTACTGTTGTGCTGATTGGGGCGATTAACGGCTATGGTGTCTATGCCTTAGTCTGGTCACACTTGGCTAATGCGCTATTGAAATCAATAGCATTGGCCATTGTAGGCTGGCGAAGGTGGAAGCCAAGCTGGCATTTTTCTACGAAGGATCTTAAAGGCTATCTGAGCTTTGGATTATATCAAATGGGTACGAATATAACGCAAACCTTCATATCTAACTTGGATTACATGATCTTAGGTCGAATGTTCGGAGCAGAGAAGCTAGGCTATTATACCTTTGCTTTTCAAATCTGCTCGATGCCCGTCCAGAAGCTGAATCCTCTTTTCTCGCAAATTTCTTTGCCGATTTTGGCCAGAATACAGGATCAGATCGAGCAGCTACGTAGAGGTTTCCTGAAGATAACTAGTATTGTGAGCTATGTGAATGCACCGATTTACTTGGGATTAATTGTTACCGCGCCATTTCTCGTGCCGCTTGCCTTCGGAGAGCAATGGACACCAAGTATTCCGCTCATTCAGGTGTTAGCAGGAATGATCCTCATTAGATCTATCATCATGAATACCTCTAGCCTCTTGTTAGCCAAAGGCAGGGCTGATATTGCTTTTAAGTACACGCTTATTAGCTTGGTCGTCATTTTGCCAGCGCTGACACTGGGGGCTTATGTAGGAGGGGGGACAGGTGTTGCTGTTGCTTACTTGCTTGCTCAAGTCGTGTTGTTCGGAATTCACTATCGGATTTCGGTCAATGGCATCTTAGGTGCATGCTTACCCGTCTATCTTCGCAGCTTGTCGCCTGGTATTTCTTATAGCTTATTGATGGCTCTTGGGGTGCTAGGGATTGGCCAAATTGTACAATCTTCCTATACCCATATCGTCATTGTCTGCTTGCAAATAGCTTTCGGTGCCCTTCTATATGCCGTCTTATTATATCTGTTTAACCGGGGGAAGGTTAAAGAGCTGGCTGCACAATTTATGCTGAAATATACGAAGAAGCAAGCATAGCATAGTAGAGGTGAGGTGAGGGGAATGGAAAGTAAAGAGAAGCCATTGAATATTATGTTCGTCAGCCATACATATATTGGCGGCTCATTCGTGGTAGGCTCACATCATTTGGCGCGTGAGCTGTTGAGCTTAGGACACCGTGTTTTACACTTAAGCACATCCATTACCCCTATCCATCTGCTGCAAATGAAGAAGAAGTCCGTCTCGGATCGTTTCAAGCAGTGGATAAATATTAACAAGCAAGATAAGAACGACCAAATTATACATTGTGTACCTTTCTCCTGGGTGCCGTGGAAATTAGCAGGACGTATTTTTCAGAAAACGGGAATAAATTGGTTCGTCCGTTGCATAGCTTTTCCAAGCGTGACCAGGATGCTCGCTAATCATCGCTTTACGGAAGTGGATTTGCTACTGATTGATCAGCCCTATTTCGTAGGCATTGAACGATATATAAAAGCGAAGGTTATTGTATACAGACCAACAGACAATTACAAAGATATTCTCGATGACCAGACGGTGGAGAGTGCTGAGAAGGAAATTGTTAGCCGAGCTCATGGCATAGTAGCCACATCCGATCCTGTATTTCAGAATATTCAGAAATATAAGCCGGAGCTTCCTGGCATTGTTATGGAGAACGGAGTTGAGTTTGAGCATTTCTCGACGGCAGGAGCTGAGCCTGAAGAGCTAATGCACATCCCGTGGCCACGGGCAATTTATATAGGTGCTGTAGATAATCGGCTAGACATGGAGGCTATTAAGCAGCTGGCGGAGGCGCGCAAGGATTTGAGCATCATCGTCATCGGTCCCCATCTCCCGTCCTCATCCCTATCTACGAGTCCGAATGTTCACATGCTTGGCGCAAAGCCTTACTCTCAGTTACCTGCGTTTTTACATCATGCGACTCTAGCGCTTCTACCGATGTCCAACCATGCCGCGAATGCAGGCAGAAGCCCGATGAAGCTGTATGAATATGCAGCAGCGGGGCTCCCTACAGTCGTAACAGCTACTCCTGAGCTTCTTAGAAGAACAGATCATTTTCTTTACTTCTACAAGGACAAGCAGGAGTTTATCGCACAAGTGAACGATGTTCTTAAGAAGCTAGCTAACAACGAAATCTCGAAGAGCAAAATTATTCATGAGGCTAGAAAACAATCTTGGGAAGCAAAGGCCGAGCAGCTTCTAGCTTTCGGCAGTAGTCTGGGGGGATGAGCGATGAAGCTGACCATTATAGGAACCGGGTATGTCGGACTAGTATCGGGCGTTTGCTTTGCGGATCTAGGTAATCATGTCACATGCGTAGATAAGGAAGAAGGGAAGATAGAGAAGCTGCAGCAGGGAGAAATTCCGATATATGAGCCAGGCTTGCAGGAGCTACTACGTATTAATGCGGATGCCGGTAGGCTGTCATTTACAACCGATTTAACTAACGCAGTCAGGAATGCGGAGCTTATCATTATTGCAGTAGGAACTCCATCTATGGCTGGTGGAGAAGCCAATATGAGCTATATTTATAGAGCTGCAAGAAGCATAGGGGAAGCCATGAACGGCTACAAAATAATTATGATTAAGAGCACGGTTCCCGTCGGTACGAACGAGAAAATTAAAGCCATTATTGCTGAGTGCTCCAGCTATCCTTTCGATGTAGTAGCTGTACCTGAATTTCTTCGAGAGGGCTCAGCCGTTAAGGATTCATTCCACCCTGATCGCATTATTATCGGTTCTGATAATCCTAAGGCAGCAGCTATTGCGGTCGAGCTGCACCGGGAGCTTACCGATAACATACTAGTGACTGATATTCGAAGTGCAGAGATGATTAAATATGCTTCCAATGCTTATTTAGCTACGAGAATTTCATTTATTAATGAGATTGCTAACATCTGTGAAAAAGTAGGAGCCGATGTTACAGAAGTAGCGCTTGGCATGGGGCTTGATCAACGAATCGGTTCGTCTTTCCTGAATGCAGGTATCGGTTACGGAGGCTCTTGTTTTCCTAAAGACACAAAGGCTCTCATACAGATTGCAGGAAACGTGGATTATGACTTTAAGCTCCTGAAATCAGTTGTAGATGTAAATAGGGATCAGCGAAATAATGTCATTCAGAAGCTGGAGGAGTTTATAGGGAGCTTAAGAGGGAGGACAATCGCGATATGGGGCCTAGCCTTCAAGCCGAATACTGATGATGTTCGCGAAGCTCCCTCGCAGGATATTATTGAGGAATTAGTTCGCAGAGATGTCATAGTAAAAGTGTATGATCCTGTAGCCATGGATAATTTCCGCAAAGGCTTCGATCACCCTAACATCATTTGGTGCAGCAATGCGATTTCTGCGACGGAGGGAGCGGACGCGTTATGCTTACTAACAGAATGGCCGGAATTCGCAGAAATGGACATGAGAGTAGTAGGCAGTAAGATGAATAATGCTGTTCTATTTGACGGTAGGAATGTGTTCAAACGGGAGCTTATTCATCACTTGGACTTCCAGTATTATTCGGTAGGCAGGCCTCATCTTAATCGGACGAAGGCAGGTGAGAGAGATCACCGTATTTATGCTGCCGATTAAGCTGGAAGGAAATAAGTACATGGAGCTGCTTGTGGACTCCCTACAGAGCAGTAATATTTCAATTAAAGCCTTTAATAAGAAGAGGCTGCATCTGATGAGGCGGGGCGATGTCTTTCATGTGCATTGGCCGAGCTTCAGCTATACGGGAAGCAGTTTTTTAGGAACCTTGTTTAAGTCAGTTACTTTCCTTCTGCTGCTACTATTTTTCAGGTGGAGAGGAATTAAAATCGTATGGACCGTTCATAACGTGTGGCCTCATAAAGGTGGAGTAAGCTTGTTTAACCGCATCATGAGGACAATGCTATGCTCCTTCAGCACGAGCTTAATCGTAATGGGGGACTCGGCAAAGCAAGAGTTAATTCGTAATTTCAAAGCCAAGGAACGCCAAATCTATTTTATACCTCACGGTCACTATAAAGATGCTTATCCTACTAGTGGGTTGAATGTTAGGGAACGTTATGGAATTCCGGATAATGCTTACGTCTTTACATTTTTAGGACGAATAGCACCTTACAAAGGCGTGGAGCAGCTTCTTGCCAGCTTTAATGAATTGAGAGATGAGCAGGCTCATCTCCTGATAGCGGGTAAGCCTTCGGAAGAGTTTAATCTTGATTTATTTAAAAAGGGTATTCAAAGCTGTAACGTGCATGTATCGCTTAATTATGTTAAAGATGAAGAAATTGCTGACTATATTCGATGCGCGGATTGCGTAGTATTGCCCTATCAGAATATAACAACCTCAGGCACGGCCATACTTGCATTGTCTTGTACAACCCCGGTAGTGGCTCCGAATATCGGGCTGCTCAGTGACTATTTGACACCAGAAACCTCTGTTCTGTATGACCCATTGGAGGCGGGCGCGTTAACACGCTCTATGAGGGAAGTTAGAGCAAAGAAAAGCTTCTTCCAGAATGCAGAGCCGTATCGTCTTAAGCTGGAAGAGCTGAACTGGCAGAGGATATCAAAATTAACGCAAGAGGTTTACAGTAGATAGGTGTAGATGAAGAGATGTCAGTTGCTAAATGCTCAATAGTTTTATGCTACTGAAGAAGCAGGCAGGTTCAACCTGCCTGCTTCGATTTCTTATCTCCGCCGTTGCTTGGGCTCTCCACAGCGACTCCTAGTGGTTTGGCCTCCTTGCGATGATCCATATTGCTGGTACCATTAAGGATCCCTCCTTCATGGATGTTAAGCACAGACGCATAGGAGCTTCCATGTAATTGTCCTGTTGAAGTAATGATTAGTTTGCCGCGGGTATGTACGTCCCCATATACTTTACCCGCAATTATAACGTCCCCAGCGACAATATTGGACTTCGCTACGCCGCCTTCACCAATTACGATGTCCCCTTTGCTATCGATGTCTCCCTGGAATGCCCCTTCGATTCGAACTCCAGCTTGTGTTTTAAGATTTCCACTCATTTCAGTTCCGGTCCCGATTAAGGTGTCGGTCACACGAGATATGAGCTTCTTATGGTCCTTGAACATTATGCTCAGTCCTCCTTGATTTGTCTCAAATAAGGGAGAGGATTTACAGGCTCCTCGCTAACGACAATCTGGAAGTGCAAATGTGTTCCGGTGCTTCGACCGCTATTGCCCATTTTGCCGATGATATCTCCACGCTTAAGCTGATCGCCTATTTTAACTCCAATTTGGCTTAAATGCATATACCATGATTCCAAACCGTTGCGGTGGGTAATGATGATATAATTGCCCCTTGTACGGTTAAACCCGGATTCCTTAACCTTACCGTCTCCTGCAGCATAGATAGGATCGCCAGTATCACCAGAAATATCTACGCCTGCATGAAAGGTAGTCTTCCCGGTCATCGGATCACGCCGGAAGCCGAACCCAGACGTTAAGCGCCTTGCAACGGTTGGCCATCCTGAGGGAATGGCATCGAGCTCGGCTTGCTTCTGCACGGACTTGCGCAAGCTAGACTCCATAGAAACGGCCATTTCATCCAGCATTTGCGAAAGCTCGGAGAAATCGGTTATCGTTGATTCAAAGACTGCTGTAGAAGAGGCATCCCTGTTAGATGGTTGAGGTACGCCTTCTCCATACTTTCCGAGAAATTGCCTAAGTCGCTGCTCAAGCTCACTTAGTCCGCTCAACTGCTCCTTCAATCGTTCAGTCTGTCCGTTTAGGAGATTGAATTCACTAGTGAGGGCGTTCATCTCACTGTTCTTTCCTTCCAAGGAGTTTTTGTGCTGAATTGAATCGTGGGCAAGACGAGCCTCCAAATCATGAATATGATTCAAAGTCTGAATTTGCCAAACAGTGAAACAGCCCGCAAGAGTAAATGCCGCAGCGACAGGCAACAATACGACTGCTCTTCCCGACACTTGAAATTGCCTAACCCGCTGGTCGGCATCCCGAATAAGGAAAAAGGACCATTTTGGCTTGCGTTTTCTATGTGCCATTTTTGCTCCTTTCCAAATAGTAATGAATCTTGAATTGTAATCCTGCTCTAATGCTATTTATTCTTGTAGTCTTTCTTTCATTCCTTATAAATCATTAAGAGACGGCGAGGTAAGGATATGATTGTGCTAGCTCTAAGCATTCTGTTGTTCATATTTATCTTTCAAGCGGCCACGATACTGCTCCTCGAATTTCGTAGACCTGCGCATGCTACTGCTTGGCTGTTTATTTTGTTTCTCTTCCCGCTGGTCGGCTTCATCTTGTACTATTTTTTAGCTACCGAATATCGCAGGAGTCGGAAGGCACGTCGTCGAGGTAGCTTAGATCAGCGGCGCAGAGCAATGCTGATTGCCAAGAGTACGAATGTTACACGGGCTTCAGAGCTTCCTGCTCCTGATTTTGCTTCGCAAACAAGACTGTTCAGGGCCATACTTAAAGGGGGAGAGCTGCCTATTTCCCTTAAAAATCGCTGTGAAATTTACAATAACGGTTATGATACCTATGAAGCTATGATAAAGGCTATTCGTCGTGCCAAGGATCATATTCATCTGGCTTCTTATATTGTGCGGGATGATGAGACTGGAAGAATGTTTCAGAAGGAATTGATTGAGAAGGCGCAGCAGGGTGTACAGGTAAGATTTCTATTCGACGGAATAGGTAGCATTAAGCTAAGTGAATCTTATATCCAGACTTTAAGGGATGGCGGTGTGGAGTGCGCGTGTTTTTTTCCACTAAGACCTTCCTTTTTGAAGAAGAGGATGAATTATCGCAATCATCGAAAAATCATTGTTGTAGATGGGGAGATCGGCTTTATTGGTGGGATTAATGTTGGAGATGAATACATAGGAAAGCACCCACGTCTAGGCTACTGGAGAGATACTCACATTAGGCTGGAGGGGGACTCAGTCTATTGGCTTCAAGAGGTTTTTCTGAAGGACTGGGAGATGGCGACGCGAGAAAAGCCGAATCATGCAGCGTTCTTCCCCAATCATTCCTGTGAAAATGAAGAAGCGGTACAAATCGTTCCTGCTGGACCTAATCGGAGTGGAGATGCGATTCACGACTCCATCTTCGCAATGGTGTCATCTGCACGAGAGCGCATATGGATAACTACGCCGTATTTCATTCCAAGCGCAAGCATTGCCATGGCGCTGCATGACGCTGCATTGAGCGGATTAGACGTACGAATTATTATCCCTTATGTACCAGATTCGTGGCTAGTTCACTATGCGACATTGTCTTATGTAGAAGAAATGATGCGTTCAGGAGTCAGAGTCTGGCAGTATAAAAAAGGCTTTATCCACGCCAAAACCCTTGTTGCGGACAAGCTTGTTGCAGTCGTTGGCTCAGCTAATATGGATCTGCGCAGCTTTTACAGTAACTTTGAGATTAATGCTCATCTGTTTGATCTTGAAGCTATCGAACATATGGAAAGAGATTTTCTGCTGGATCTGGATAACAGCACAGAAATCAATTTACAGAGGTTTCTGAAGCGTCCGCGCAAGCAGAAGCTGAAGGAAGCTATGTCACGAATTTTATCCCCATTGCTTTAAGGGATTTGATTAATGATGTCCGCAAGAGATTGCCGGGGAGCGGTGGACAAGATGTCGCCCTGTGCTCGAAGCCGCTGCCTAATGTTAAGTAAGTGGAAATCGGTTGGTTTGACGTTAAGCTGAACCTCCTCCCAAGAAATCGGTGTGGACACAGTTGCGCCGGGGCGAGCTCTAGGAGAATAGGGTGCTGGTAATGTTTTGCCAGCATAGTGCTGGAGATAGTCCAAATAGATGAGGTCACCGCGATCCTTCGTCATACGTTCTACGGTAAATAGCTTAGGGTGCTGGGCAACGAGATATTCGGATACGAATTTGCCAAACCGTCTGAGCTTGTCAAAGTCGGGTCCACGCTCAATAGGCATGACGATTTGCACACCAGTTGCTCCGGAGGTTTTGGGTATGGCGTGTAATCCGAGTGATTTTAGTAGCTGCCCTACGAGAGATGTTGCTTCCATAAGGCGAGGCTCATCCTTTAGAGTAGGATCGATATCAAGCATCCATGTATTCGGTAGTACATTGGCAATTTCATCAGAGGCGACATGGAATTCAAGACTATACAGGCTCCCCATCCACAGAAGAGTAGGCACGGAATCCATTACCACATAGCGGATACTGCCGTCTTGCGCAGTGCGGACATAGTCAGGGGTGGGCTTGGGACAATTTTTCTGGTAAAAGGAAGTTCCGTGTATGCCCTCTGGAAAACGAATTGTTGTTAAGTATCGACCTGTGCTATAGGGGAGTAAATATGGTGCCAGCTCTGCAAGTATTTGTACATAATCTAGCTTAGTAATCTCAAGCTCAGGCCATATGAGCTTGTCTGGGTGGGATATGGTTAATTCAAACTCATCAAGCCGCACAATCGTTGGTCGCTGTGCCATTTCGTTCCCCTTCCATCTTTGTGTTCTCATTAGCATTTCCAGATGTGACAAGAAGGACTCTATCTAATGATCGATATTAGACTTTCCTTCCTCAAGAATCTGATCTAGCGTATAATGGGAAGATGGGGTGATGAGAATGGATCAGTCGCAATTATGTCCTCGATTTGAGAAGGCTATGGAAATATTGAGTAAACGTTGGACAGCTTTGATTGTATATCAGCTGCTCGCTGGTCCTCAGCGTTTTGCTCGAATTGAGAGCTCATTGCCTAATCTAAGCGGTAAAGTACTGTCCGAACGGCTAAAGGAATTAGAAGCCGAGAGCATCATTCAACGTGACGTTTATCCCGAAACGCCAGTGCGCATTGAGTATAAGCTAACGGATAAAGGCAAAGCCTTAGCTCCGTTATTTAATAATATTGAAAGCTGGTCGAGCGAGTGGATCGAGCTGAAGGAATAACATTATCGCTTCCATACTGCTGATAGTAGCAGCTTGGGGGCGATTTTTGTTATGGAGGGTGGTAGAAGCTGTGCAATCTATGTATGTATTCTAGCCGAACAGTCCACTCTTTAGAGGATAGGTGGAAGCACCTAATTATTCATTTAAGGAGGTATTGGGCAGATGGAATGGCTTCCCCTTGCGCCCTTCGAACCGATCTCGGCTACGCAAATACCGACTGGAGAACAATGGATCGCCCAAATAAAATGGGACGGCGTTAGAATGTTAACTTATTTTGACGGTCAAGAGGTTAGATTATTCAATCGCAGGCTTAACGAACGAACGATGCAATATCCGGAGCTATCGCAGCCCTCGACATTTTGCCGTTCATCATCGTTTATTATTGATGGGGAGCTAATAGCCTTCGATGAGAACAAGCCGTCATTTCATGAAATCATGAAGCGAGATAGCTTGCGCAGATTAGATCATATCGAACGAGCTGTGAAACGAACTCCAGTCGTATATATGATTTTTGATGTGCTGTATATTGAGGGTAAATCAGTTATGGATAAACCCTTATTGGAGAGACAAGCACTATTAAACGAATATATTATCCCTCATGACAATATACAGGTTGTGCAAAATTTCAGTGATGCCTCCCAGCTGTTAAAGGTTATGAAAGCTCATCAGATGGAAGGAATCGTCTGCAAAAATACAGAAAGCACCTATTCTGTAGCAGGGAAGGATAAGCGATGGCAGAAGATCAAGATTTTTTATGATCTTCATGCCATCGTAGGAGGCATTACGTTAAACCATGACACCGTAAACTCCATGCTCCTAGGCTTGTATAATGCAACAGGTGAATTTGTATATATCGGGCATTCCGGTCCAGGCAAGCTAGCGGGGATGGAGCTACAAAATTTAACCAATCAAGCTAAAGCAGCGATAATCCCTGAAATGCCCTTTATGAATAAGCCGGAAAGGTATAAGGATGTACTGTGGGTGAATCCGCAGATTATCGTAAAGATTCAATATATGGAATGGACAACGCATGGAACAATGAGACACCCAACTGTACAAGCAATTGTTACGGCGGTTCATTTGGAGGACTGTACTTTTAAGCAGCTTGATTGAAATGTGGATTCCGGACCGATTAGGGTGAAAAGGGTTTCTCCACAATCGTTTAGGGAACGGCGCCCTCTTTCTTGCGACCACGTGTGCCACGAGGCTTGGCTTTGCTACGGTCTTCCCCTGTGTCGGTTGGCGTAGCAGCAGTGGTAGGTGGCTTAGCTGGCTTTGAATTCGTAGCCTCTAGGCTAGCCTGGAGAGCTGCCATAAGATCTATGACATTTGTTCTTTCTGCGGCAGGAGCCGTAATAATATCCGTGCCTTCACCAGCAATTTTACGTTGGATAGCTTCTTGCAAGGCAATTCGGTAATCGTCCGTATATTTGGCCGGATCAAAGGGAGTTGAAAGCTGATCAATGAGCATTTTAGCCATTGTTAGCTCCCGTTCATTAACGGAAGTTTGCTCGGGTAAGTTTGGTACCTGCTGTAAGGGGCGGATTTCATCTGGGTAGTGCATGGTTTCCATGCATATACAATTGTCTACAGCCCGAATAGCGGCCAAGCTACTTTTGCTTCGTATTGCGATTTTAGCTATACCGATTTTACCCGATTGACGCATAGCCTCGAGCAACAAATTATAAGCACCTGAGCCTGCTTGGTCGGGAGATAAATAATAAGCCTTCTGATAATATAAGGGATCAATTTCCGTCAAATCGACAAAATCCAAAATTTGAATCGTTCGAGTATTTTCCGGCTTTATAGCGTCAAGCTCATCGGATTCGAACAAGACGAAACGATCCTTTTCGCTTTCGTAGCCCTTCGAGATGTCATCCCATCCCAGTTCCTTCTCGCAATGAGGGCAGGTGCGAACATTGGCGATAGGCGTACCGCATTCTTTGTGAATCATCCGTAAATGAATATCTTTGTCTTCAGTAGCTGTGAACATTTTGACAGGTACATGAACCAAGCCGAAGCTGATCGCACCTTTCCAGACCGTATGCATGGGTATTGGCTCCCTTTTACTCAAGGTGTTTACTCCTTTATAAGCTTCCCCGTCCGAATGGAAAACAATCGTGCAGGGAATATTGGAAAGGGTTATAAGCCAGAAACCAAGGAGACGAAGAAGCATGGACTCGGAAAATGTACAGGGTAAGGGCAATTCAGACTCTATTCATGAGGGCAAGGACGTCTACGACATGGATATAGACCGAATGATTAACGAAGGATTGGGTGGGGGGCAGGTAACTCTTCATAATGGGCTGATCTCGGAATCAACGACGGATACAATGGAGGAAAATAATCCATGAATGCACAGAGAGCAAAGGAAATTTATGAATCATCTGATAATATATCGGTTCAATTGGACGGCGAGGAATCCGTTTGGATTGAGAACGTAGATGTACCAAACGGCGTGGCTACGGTTCAGGTTGGGACAAATCCGATGAATACTCAGACGGTTGGGGTAGAGCGATTGAAAGAGCGGGACTGAATGAGGGAGATTGAGTGGGACTGAATGAGTGGGACTTAATAAGCGGGATTGAATAAGGGCGCAAGTGAATCTCTATGGCACGCATCGGGGTATTTCTGACCATTCGATTCTACGTTAAGAAGGGGCATCTCTGATCCCCTGATTCTACGTAAAGAAGGGGCACCCCCGATCACCCAATTCTACGTTAAGCTGCATTTGCTTCAGCACAGGAATACTTACTTTTTGGAAGTAAGTTGTTCTCATGCTAAAATGAGGTGAGTTCCATTATATCCCTCAAGGAGTGATTGTTATGTATGAAATCGCAATAATCGGCGGAGGTCCCGCAGGCGCAAGTGCGGCTATTTTTACTGCGAAAGCAGGGAAGAAAACACTTGTACTCGATAGCGACCAGAGCGTAACAAAGCGAGCATGGGTTGAGAACCATTATGGAGTCAAAGAAATTACGGGTCCTGATCTCGTGGCTATTGGGAAGGCACAAGCAGTTAAGTTTGGTGCGGAGTTCGTGACGGCCAAAGCGACCAAGCTAATTGCTGGGGACGGGTTTATTACTATTGAAACAGACGGAGAAACCTACGAAGCGAGTCACGTTATTCTCGCCACCGGGCTATTCGTAGATGTGGCTGAAGCTAGTGGCGTTCGCACCAAGCCAGGAACAGAGCCGAGAATTAAAACGATCGTTGATGCTTCTCCAGAAGGAAAGACGAGCATAGATCGTATATGGGTAGCTGGTACCGCCGCTGGTGTGAGTATGCACACAATCATAACCGCAGGCAATGGTGCCAAAGTTGCCATCAACATCATTAGCGAGCTCAACGGCGAACGCTATGTCGATCATGATTTTCTGAAATAAGAATAAAAAATCCCGCCTTGCCGCATGGGCTAGGTGGGATTTTTTTGTTCTTAAGCAAATGTTGTATGTTTGGTCTTCCATTTTTCTAATGATATAAATAACCAAAGGCTATAAATGCCAACTGTCACGATGCAGAGTAACCACCATTTAATCCAGTTGCCGAATAAACCTACAGCAGATCCATTAAACTTGAGTCTACGACCCTCAATTACAGTATGCTCAATTTTCCAGCGATAAAGCATTGTTAGTGCCCAAGGGTAGCAAATACCTAGCGTGCATACAGTTACGATAAAACCGAGAATACTCCAACCAATATACTGCAGCAAGCCCCCATCAAAATATGATTGCACTTCAATTTTAATTGGCCTTTCAGATATTTCCCCGTTTACGCTTGTAGCGATGCTCACAACAACACTCCTCATAGTATATCCTGATCGGTTCAGGTAATTATTCCTATATGTGTGACATTATTCTACATCAAAAGTCCTGATTTGGCGATAAATAAAAATTAAGGAAGCTATACCCAATAAAGGATGTCCTATAGACTTTTTTTTACACGTGACTCACTTCTCCAAACAGCTTTCAATAATTATCAACGAACCAACAAATAAATGTGCGCAAAGACAAGTGGGAGATGCACGAAATAATCGAACAACGGTGTCAGGGAGAGGCGCGATTGGAGGTAGGTGTACGAAATAATCGAGCTACTGGGTCTGGGAGAGGCACGATTGGAGGTATATGTACGAAATAATCGAGCAACGAGGGCGTGGAGAGGCACGATTGGAGGTAGATGTACGAAATAATCGAGCAACTGGTCAGAAAGAGGCACGTTTGAAGGTAGATGTACGAAATAATCGAGCAACGGGGTCAGGGATAGGCACGTTTGAAGGTAGATGTACGAAATAATCGAACAGAGAGGTCAGGAGGAGGTACGATTGGAGGTAGATGTACGAAATAATCGAGCAACGGGGTCGAGGATAGGCACGATTGGAGGTAGATGTACGAAATAATCGAGCAACTGGGTCAGAGAGATGCACGTTTGAAGGTAGATGTACGAAATAATCGAGCAACGGGGTCGAGGATAGGCACGATTGGAGGTAGATCGGTTCGGTCCCCTAATTCCGGAGAGTCTCCAAGTAAAACTGTTGTTATTATAGAATCCCATTCTTTTTCGCCGTTTTGCTCAAAATTACAGCACGCGATCGAATTTTTTGAGGTCTTCTTTGGTACCTTTTAACCAGTTCATGAATGCTGCTGGTGAACGCTTCCCTAAGCTGCCGTGCATCCGACGTGCGTTGTAAAATTCGATGTAGTCCCGCACTGCCTGGTACGCTGCTTCGAATGTTTCAAACGACGTCTTGTCCAATACGTCGCGTTCCAATGTGGCATGAAACGATTCGATGTAAGCATTCATATTTGGTGATTTTGGCGGGATACGCTCGTGAATAAAGGGCTCATTCTCATCTGCACTGAGCGCACCAAACGCCTTGCTTATAAACTGCGGGCCGTTGTCGGTCCGGATAATTGGCCTAGCTTCGCCCTGCGACAAGCGGGCTTTGAATGCAGCTTTCACTGTTTGACAGATATGGATAGCACTGCACGACGAGCCTAAGTGGTAACCGACAATGGTTCGGTCGTAGACATCGATCATGTCTGCCAGATAGAAGAACTGATCGTAACCCTCGACGTACCCATACTTAATGTCGAGCTGCCACAGCTGATTTGAAGCAGTGATGGTATGGTTGCGGGCTAATCGCCTTGGATAGTGAACAATTTTCCTACGCTGAGGCTTCAAAATGCCTAGCTCCTTGCAAAAACGGTATACCTTCTTATCATTAATCAAAGCCTGGTACTGGACACGTAAGCATTCTGCGAGCATGCGGTAGCCGTAGATATATTCTTCACCTGAAATGAGTTCCGTCAGCCATTCCTGCACCTGTGAATTGCTGACCTTATCGCCATTTTGCAGCAGGGTATGGGTGGACAGAGGTCTACCACGGGCAGGCGGACTCGAGGCAACGACTTCCAAATGGTTCTTCCTAAGACGGCGCTCATAGTACGTGGAAGAAGCCACTGCAACCATCTGTAATACGATTACGACTGCGTTTCCCCGCTCAATGAAGGTTGTGGCAACCTCTAGTTTGTCATCGAGAGAGGGTTCTTCTTTTTTATAAGTTCACGCAAAATCTCGAGTTCAAGTTCTTTCTCGCCCAAGACCTTCATAGCACGGGCATGTTTTTCCTCGAGTTCAAGATAGCGTTGTTCATCTGCTGCGCGTTCACTGAATGTAGGTATGCTATCATCGCCATGGGTTTCTTGAAACTCCTTCACCCAAGAGCGTATGGTCTCAGATGTAACCTCGTACTTACGTGCAACAATAGCTGGCTTTATACCAGATAAAGCTTCCCTAGCTGCTTGATGTCTTATAGCTTCAAAAGTGCGATTACGTCTCCTCATATATCCTCATCCCCCTATCTTAGTGTACCTTAACTTTGCAGGCACTCTCCAATCTATTTAGGGGGCTTAATAGAGATGTACGAAATAATCGAGCAACTGGGTCAGAGAGATGCACGTTTGAAGGTAGAAGTACGAAATAATCGAGCAACGTGGTCAGGGGGAGGCGCGATTGGAGGTAGGTGTACGAAATAATCGAGCTACTGGGTCTGGGAGAGGCACGATTGGAGGTAGATGTACGAAATAATCGAGCAACTGGTCAGAAAGAGGCACGTTTGAAGGTAGATGTACGAAATAATCGAGCAACTGGGGCGTGGAGAGGCACTCTTGGAGATAGATGTACGAAATAATCGAGCAACGGGGGCGTGGAGAGGTACTCTTGGAGATAGATGTACGAAATAATCGAGCAACGGGTCTTTGGAGAGGCACTCTTGGAGGTAGGTGTACGGAATAATCGAGCAACGAGATCGGGAAGAGGCACGTTTGAAGGTAGATGTACGAAATAATCGAGCAACGAGGTTTGGGAGAGGCACGATTAGAGCCAGCCAGATGGGGGAGGTAAGAAATTAAAGCCAAAAGGCGTTGATACAGGTTTTCCCTGCATCAACGCCTTCTGCCCTACTTCTTTTAAGAAATAAATTCTTGAACCCAGACGCCATTGTGGTAAGCAACGCCAATAATAGTGAAGTTGGCACTTAGGATATTAGCGCGATGACCAGGGCTATTCATCCATGCTGTCATTACTTCTTGAGGAGTACGTTGTCCCTTGGCAATGTTCTCACCTGCATAGCGATAGCTGATACCGTACGTTTTCATCATATCGAACGGTGAGCCGTAGGTCGGTGAATTATGGTCAAAATAACCGTTGTTATACATGTCTTTTGCTTTATCTAGAGCCATTTTGGTTAGAGTAGCATTAGATTCCTTCAAAGCACTTAGACCTGCTTTGGCGCGTTCCTGATTTACAAGTGTTACGACTTCAGTTGCGAATGAGGATGCTGGAGCTGTTGTGCCTGTGTCTGTCCCATTCCCTGGATTAGGCTTAGATGGCTGGGTTGGCACAGTGGGTTTAGATGGCTGAGTAGGTACAGTAGGCTTAGAAGGCTGGCTAGGCACGCTTGGCTTAGTTGGTGTTGATCCTTGACCGGAGCCTGTGTTTCCTGAACCCGTTGATGGTGCAGTTACGACTGGGTATTTGCCTTGCAGCCATTGTTGAAGGAGAGCATTAAGATCTATTCCAAGGCGACTATTGATTTGCGTAGTCGCTTGATTATTTCCAGTTACGCTTGCTGCTGATGCCGCGCCAACACCTGTAGGAATGGAAATCGCTAAAGCTAGCGTTCCTAATATAAGAGCTTTCTTAAAACCTGATTTGTTGTTACGCATAAATATGTTCCTCCCTTTGTTTGCCTGCGAAGTTAGCTGACGGGTTCGGGTCAAAGAGTTCCCTGCCGCACGATTAGCGGCTTCACCCCACTATGTGGTTTCTCCGCGTCCGCTGTGGACTTAGGCTTGGAATATCTCAAAGTCTATCAGCTAATCTGCTTGAAAACATTCCATAAATAATAGCAATTGATAAATACAAAGCCCGTTTTTATTGTTGTATCAGTGGATTAACTGCTAAAATTACAAATCGTTCATAATTATTTGAAGCTAGAAATATCGCTGTTTGTACTATAATAAAGCTTGGCAGAGTCGGGGTAGATTCTTTGCATGTTCAAGCACACACCGATATAATTAAAAGCATAATGAGATAAAGGGGTGCGCCGTGCCGCCACTCGACGAGTTCGGACTAATTCGTGCCTGGACGGAAGGTCGTCAAACTAAGGAGCTCCTTGGTGCTGCTGGCGTTACGCTTGGCATCGGAGATGATGCAGCTATTGTCGCTGGTGAATCAAGTCAGGAGTGGCTTTTTGCCATGGATACGATGGTGGAAGAGGTTCATTTTCGCAAGGAGACGATGAGCGAGTCGGATGTGGGTTTTAAAGCACTGGCCGCCAATATTAGCGATATTGCGGCGATGGGAGGTATCCCGAAGCTGGCGCTTGTGTCGGTAAGCGTTCCTCCTCACTGGACGGCTACGCGAATGAAGCAATTATTCGACGGGCTTTATTCATGCGCGAACCGATATGGAGTTGCGGTAATTGGCGGTGATACGACTTCAGCACCGAATCAGCTGGTCGTATCTATAACGGTTGTCGGCAACGTAGAGGCTGGCAAAGCTATTCGCCGTGACGGAGCAAAGCCTGGTCAGATCGTTTTTATGACTGGACCCACAGGATTATCTGCCGGAGGCTTACATGGTTTGCTTAAAAGCGCTGCGGAAGCAAGCCATACTACATTCAAGCTGCCACCAATACCATCTAGATTAGTTCAAGCCCATCAACGCCCTTCGCCTTCTGTGAAGGCAGGACGTATGCTGCTTGAGAATGGGTGGGGAGCGTCACTTAACGATGTAAGCGACGGAGTTGCCAGTGAAGCTTGGGAAATCGCTGAAGCCTCTCAAGTGAAGCTCGTATTGCATGAGAAGCTCTTACCTATTTCTGGTGAGCTAGCGTCGTATGCTCATGATAACGGTATCCAACCGTTGGAGTGGGTGTTGTACGGTGGCGAGGATTACGTCCTTCTTGGGACTGCGGACAAGCAGCATGAGCAAGCGATGAAGGAACATTTTCGCGCAGAAGGAATCCCCTTGTTTATTATTGGAGAAGTTGAAGCAGGAATTCCGGAAGTGGCTATGGAAACAGTGGGAGGCATCAATAAGCCCATTCCCAAGAGAGGTTACAATCATTTTTCGAAGGGATAATGTGAAGAATGCAGCACAATGAAAAAGCGGATTCACCCCAGCTATATAGCTGGGAAGCCTCTTCCGAGAAGGATACTATAGGTTTTGCAGAAGCGTTGGCTAAGCTAGCTGTCCCTGGAACTGTCCTAGCCGTTGACGGAGATTTAGGAGCGGGAAAAACGCGTTTTGCTCAAGCGTTTGCTGCTGCTATCGGAGTACGGGGAATTGTGAACAGTCCTACTTATACGATTATTAAAGAGTACGAGGGAGAGCATCTCCCTTTTTATCATATGGATGTTTATCGTTTGACATTGCCTGAAGCTGATGAGCTTGGGTTAGACGAATATTTTCATAGTGAAGGTGTAACTTTGGTTGAGTGGGCATCTCTTATTGAGCCCATTCTTCCTCAGGAGAGAATGTCTATTCAGATTGTGACGACTGGTCCTGATTCGCGGCGAATTATATGTCAACCGATGGGACAGCCCTACGAATCTTGGTGCCGGCAATTAGAAATGCTAGAGAAGGTAGACGAAGGGGAGAAACCAACCGTATGAAAATGAACGCAAGTAAGAGTGAGGATTCATCTGTGACGGTGCTTTCCTTCGATACCTCGACGGCTTTACTTGCAGTGGCTATCGTAAAGGACGGGACTCTGGTGGATTCCATTACCTCCTTCACGGAGCGTAATCATTCAGTCAGAATATTATCTGAAATTAAGGAGCTTCTTAACCGTAATGGGATAAAAGGTACAGAAATAGATGCCATCGCGGTAGGACAAGGTCCAGGCTCTTATACAGGGGTTCGCATCGCAGTTACGGCTGCCAAGACGCTAGCTTGGGCATGGGACAAGCCATTAATTGGAGTATCCAGCTTAGAAGCATTGGCATTCGGGGCGTGGAACTCTCTTCGACTTGCTAATGAGGATATGGCTTCAGATCGTGATACATGGATAGTTCCTCTAATGGACGCGAGACGTGGGCAAGTGTATACATCTCGTTATGCCGCTGACCATTGCGGAAAATGGGACACAATCGATAGTGACGCTATCCGACTTATCGCGGATTGGGCGGAGCGAATTGAGGAAGAGGCTACACTCGATCCGCAGGTAGCCACGATTTGGTTCGTCGGTGATACTTTACCCCACAAGACGACAATTGAGCTTTCAGAGCAATCCGGAATTCGCTTGCGTACTTTCGATTTCGACATGGATGCTGGAGCAGTTGGGCAGCTCGCAGAGCTTCGTTATCGACAAGGCGAACGGGACGATGTACACACCTTTGTTCCGAATTATACGCAGCTGACGGAAGCGGAAAATAAGCTCATTGCTGCTTCCAGAGGAGAGTGACGACATGGAATACCGATTAATGAATCTGAATGATATCAGCACAATCGTAGAGATTGAACAGGAATCCTTCACGGCCCCATGGTCGGAGGAAGCGTTCCACAATGAGCTAACCAACAATCTTTTTGCCAAATATATGATTATGGAGCTCGAAGGTACAATCTTAGGCTATGGCGGAATGTGGCTCATTATTGATGAGGCCCACATAACGAATATTGCGCTTAGAGAGCAGTATCGGGGTGTAGGTAATGGAAAAAAACTGCTTCAGGAAATGATGAAGACAGCCTATTTTCTAGGAGCACGGCGTATGACCTTAGAGGTACGTGTAACAAATGAAAGAGCACAGGCCTTGTATCGTAAGCTGGGATTTTATCCTTCCGGTGTTCGCCCTGCCTATTATTCCGATAATCTAGAGGATGCACTAATTATGTGGGCGGATCTAGTGCCGGATGACTTCGATGAGCTAGAAACAGCGGGTAAGGTAGGGGAGGAAGAAGCATGAGCGAATTGGACAATGAGATAGCTTCCTCTTCGAAAAGTAATTATATAATGCTTGCTATTGAGACGAGCTGCGATGAAACCTCGGTTGCAGTTGTTCGGAATGGGCGTGAGGTGCTTTCCAATATTATCTCTAGCCAGATAGAGACACATAAGAAATTTGGCGGCGTTGTGCCTGAGATAGCTTCCCGAAAACACGTGGAGAGTATTACGGCCATTCTGGAGGAAGCGCTGCGCGAAGCTCAGGTTGGCTTAACCGATATTGATACGATCGCAGTAACCCAAGGTCCGGGTCTGATTGGGGCATTGCTGGTAGGCGTCGTAGCGGCGAAGAGCTTAGCCTTGGCGTTAGATGTACCTTTGATAGGAACTCATCATATTGCCGGGCATATTTATGCTAATCATCTGATGGGGGATATTGTTTATCCTGCTCTTGCTCTCGTTGTTTCTGGCGGGCATACGGAAATTGTACTTCTTGAACAAGAGGGCAAGTTTCGCATTCTCGGAAGGACAAGGGATGACGCAGTCGGAGAAGCTTATGATAAAGTGGCAAGAGCGCTACAGTTCCCTTATCCAGGGGGCCCCTATGTGGATAGATTAGCACAGGAAGCAACGGAGGAAATCGTACTTCCGCGTGCATGGCTGGAGCCGGATTCCTATGATTTCAGCTTTAGTGGGTTGAAATCAGCTGTTCTGTCGGAGATCAACCGTTCACGAATGAAGGGCGAGTCACCGGATTTCTCGGCTTTGGCTAAGGGGTTCCAGCAATCGGTTATCGACGTGGTTACAAGTAAGGCAATTAAAGCGGCTAAGGAGTTTAACGTACGACAAATGCTGTTGTGTGGCGGTGTTGCGGCTAATCGAGGGCTGCGTGATAAACTAAGCTCATTATGTGAAGAAGCAGGCTTACCGTTACTTATACCTACGAATCAGCTATGTACAGACAATGCGGCTATGATTGCCGCCGCTGCAGACTTAAAATGGCGCCGTGGCGAGTTCTCATCGCTTGATCTTAAGGCAGAGCCGATACTATCGCTTGAGGATTGGTCGGTTAACGATTAAAAATATTTTGTAATAAGGAATTGACAGATTATTTTTTGGTGAATATAATAAGACCAATCCCCAAGGGGAACATACTTAAGGAAACGCGATGAACAGGAATAGTAGGGAAGACCCTGAATTCAGAGAGCTGCGGGATGGTGCAACGCAGTAGATGGGAACCTGAAGCTCACCTGGGAGCGGATGTATGGAACGGCCGGACAATAAATCTGGTGCGCTACATTCATACGGTTAACCCCCGTGATAAGGTACAAAGCGGATATTTTCCAGCCTGACTGATTTAAGGCTAGTGAGAATATCAACAAGAGTGGTACCGCGGATGGCTAAATAAGCCCACCGTCTCTTATACAGAGACGAGTGGGCTTTTATATTTGGATACGCAATGATCGGGAGTAGTAGGATTTCCTCGGGAGCAGAGAGCTGCGGGTCGGTGCGACGCAGCCGAAGAGGAAACTGAACTCGCCCAGGAGCGGAACGATGGAAAGGGATTTGGCGTAATTAGCCAATACTAGGTACATCGCTACGGTTGGCCCCCGCTATAGGGCGCTCGTCCTTGTTAATCGACCGAACGATTAGCATGGACGCACAAGTGGGAGGAACAAGCTCGTCCGTCGGAAGACGAGCTCCTCCAAGCAGAGTGGTACCGCGGCGGCTTCCAAGCCCGTCGTCTCTAGCCTTAAGAGACGACGGGCTTTTTGTGTTTTCCCCGCAAGAATGGGCTGCGCATCCATTCTCAAGGACAAATCCTTTCCCCGTCGTTCTCTTAGATTGATCGGACATCCCTTACGGGATGAAATCTAAGGAGGTTAACCCCTATGACATCAACTACTCAAGCAAATATAATAACCAATTCCGCTAAACGACGCATAAAGATTTTCGATACGACACTTAGAGATGGCGAACAAGCCCCGGGAGCTTCCATGAAGCCTGAGCAGAAAATCGTCATCGCACGCCAGCTAGCGCGTCTGGGCGTAGATACTATTGAACCAGGCTTTGCTATTTCAAGTCCTGGGGAGTTTCAAGCGATACAGCAAATTTCACGCGAGCTGCAAAATGTAGAAATATGCGGATTTGCCCGTTGCGTTAAAGCAGACATTGATTCGGCTGTTGCCGCCACGCAGGATGCTGCACGCCGCCGTCTACATCTGTTCATATCGGCTTCTCAAATCCATTTGGATTTCCAGCTCCGCAAGACGCAGGACGAGGTCATCGAGATGCTTCGCGGGATGGTCGCTTATGGAAAGCAATTCGTAGATCAAATAGAATTTTCACCGATGGATGCTTCGCGCTCTAGCGAAGAGTTCCTGTTCAGGGTCGTTGAGGCGGCTATAGAAGAAGGGGCGACAATTATTAACATCCCGGATACGATGGGATATGCATTGCCAGAGGAATTCGGACCATTGTTCACACGGGTTCGCGAAGGTGTGCGCGGCGGAGATAAAGTGATCTATAGTACCCATTGTCATAATGATTTGGGCTTAGCGGTTGCTAACAGCTTAGCTGCTATCCGCCATGGTGTCACTCAGGTTGAGGTGAGTGTAAATGGGGTTGGCGAGCGTGCAGGGAATTGCTCCTTGGAGGAGCTGGTTATGGCTATTGAAACCCGCGGGGATTCGATGGGGGTAGAAACTGGAATTGTCACCGAGCATATATATGAAACCTCTCGGATGGTGAGCCGCACGATGCATTTTCCAATTGCATTTAACAAACCGATTGTTGGACGTAATGCCTTCCAGCATGAGTCAGGCATCCATCAGGATGGCTTGCTGAAAAACCGCAATACCTATGAAATCATGGATCCGGAAGCAATGGGTATTCCACGTAGCATGATTATTCTGGGCAAGCATTCAGGACGACATGCGATTAAGCATAAAATTTCCGAATTCGGAGTTAAATTAAACGATGCTGAAATGGAGGATTTCTATAACCGTTTCAAGGAGAAGGCTGATGAGCAGAAAATCATTACAGACGACGTTATGATGCAGCTGTTGGGAGAATCAACAGACACTATCGTGCAGCCGTACTCGTTGGTTGATCTGCAAGTGTTGGCAGGGTCGAGCCGTTCCCGTATCGCCTCCATCACCATATATAGCTCAGCCGATGGGAAAGAGCAAACCTACACGGGTGCTGGTGAAGGACCGCTTGAAGCAGTGATCCAATGCATTCGCGAGGCGATGCCTGTCGACGCTATATTCGAGGATTTGGAGATACATTCGTTGTCGACGGGCGAGGATGCCTTCGGAGAAGCCGTTGTAACTGTATCAAGCGGAGACCAAAGAAATATCGGAACTGCGATTCATCGGGATATTATTTTGGCGGCAGCCAGAGCTTACGTTTCAGCGGTTAATGGTGTAATACTCGCTCGTAAAATAAGCGAAGCCCATAAAGAAGCATCCGGGGAGTAGAGGTTAATCCTATGGAGCAAATACTGAAATACTATGACTCGTTCGATGAATGGGGGAGGCTCGATAGGGAACCAATTGAGTTCATGGTTAACCTCCATCATATCCAGAAAAACCTTCCCCCTAAGGGGCGGATTCTCGATATCGGCGCGGGACCTGGGAAGTATTCTATTGCTCTTTCTGAGCTTGGGTATGAGGTCAACCTTGCTGATCTTACGCCAAAACTCGTTGAGATGGCGAAGCTTAAGGCGAGGGAAGCTGGAGTACTAGAACGGTTTAATGGATTCCACGTTGTCGATGCCAGGGATATGAGCAGCTTCAAGGATGAGCAGTTCGATGCTTGCTTAATGCTCGGGCCAATGTATCATCTACAGACGGAAGAGGATCGTTCTAAAGCGATTCGTGAATTGCATCGGGTTACGAAGAAAGGTGGTCCAGTATTCGTCGCCTTCATGTCCAGATTAAAGCATCTCACAACTTCCATGATGTTTCCCGGGGCTTGGAAGCCGAACGATACTTCCCAAGGGCTAGCTGATTTTCTGGCATCGGGAATATTCAATCATAGCGATGAAGGAAGGTTCACGGGTGCTTATTATTTCGACATTGACGAAATCAACCCTCTCATGGAGGCTCATGGGCTCAAGAGCGTGAAGCTAATAAGCTCAGAGAGCGTTGCCGGATCGATGAATACAGAGCAATGGAACTATTGGAGACAGCGAGGCGAAGAAGAATTCGGGCAAGTGATGCAAATCGTCATGAAGGCGTCTGAAAGTCCCTACATTCTCGGGGCAGCGTCGCATCTATTGTATATAGGGGAAAAGCAATAAGAACGGGCTGTTCCGTAAGTGTGAAAATCACTTGCTGAGCAGCCTGTTTAAGATTTTGGGCGTAACGATTTATAAGTTGAAGCTAGTTTCGTTGTCCAACTTATCCAATTGTAGATCAATAAGTGATGTGGACAAAGTTATCCACACCCCCTGTGTGTAATGTGGATAAGAGCTAATAACCCTTGCTACATATAGGGTTGGAGGTTATTGAAAGTGGGATCAATTTTTCAGCCCTTTTGTGTGGAAAGTGTGGATAATGTGGATAAAACGGTGGAAAACTGTGCCATTACGCAATAGAGGACAAAAAAATGCTTGCGTACCAAGAGGTGGTTGGGGATAGAAGATCTTTCCCCACTGACTCTTCCTGCACGCAAGCTGTGTATAACTGTGTGAACAACTTATTTTCCAGTAATTCTACGATTCTTCCATTAAAGCTTCCCAAGTCTGAAAGGCTTCATCTAAAGCAGCACGTGTTTTATCCGCTTCGGCTTGTTTTTCTCTTAACTTCATATAATCCGTAACCATCTCTGGGGAAGCCATCTCAAGCTCAAGAGCAGAAAGCTCATTCTCTAGTCGAGAAATGTCTGCTTCGGCTTGCTCACGTTTACGTATTCTTGCTCTGTCCTCACGTTTCGCCTGCTTGTCCGCTTCGTAGTTACTGACAGCGGGTTGGGCAGCTTGTGAGCTAGAGTTATTTAATTCCGTTTCCCATTCTTTCATTTCTCGCTTTTTAACAACCATTTCGTCATAATTTCCTAGGAAATGCTCAGTCCCATCTGATGCTAATTCAACAATACGGTCAGCAATTCGGTTAAGGAAGTAGCGATCATGGGAAACGAAAATGAGAGTGCCGTCATATTCATCCAAGGCGCCCTCTAGTACCTCGCGGCTCATCAGATCCAGATGGTTCGTCGGCTCATCGAGCAGAAGAACATTCGCTTTGCGCAGCATCAGCTTCGATAAAGCGACTCTTGCCTTCTCTCCTCCGCTTAAGGAGCTAATCTTCTTGCGAACATCGTCACCGCTAAATAAGAAATTGCCAAGAACCGTACGAATTTCTGCTTCAGGATGCTGGGCAAATGCGCTCCAGACTTCCTCTAAAACTGTATTCGCTGGATTCAGCTCTCTTTGCTCTTGATCGTAGTAACCAAGCGAGACGCCAGCCCCCCATTCAATGACACCTGTGCGTAGCGGTAATTTATCGATAAGTGCTCGGAGCAAAGTCGTCTTGCCGACCCCGTTAGGTCCAAGCAAAGCGAGTCTCTCTCCTCTTTTTACCTCGAAGGACACATTACGAAACAAGGGAGCCATCTCTTCCTTAGGAGCAGCAGAACAATTAATGGCTCTAAGAACCTCTTTGCCGCTCCGGCGCTCCGTAGAAAAGGAAAAGCTCGCTTGCTTTAAAGTGCCGGGCTTCTCTAAGCGTTCAATTCTCTCCAGCGCATTGCGCCTGCTTTGGGCACGTCGAGTCGTCGAGGCACGGACAATATTTCGTTGTACGAAATCCTCCATACGGGATATTTCCTTGCGCTGCTGATCGTATAGCTTGATTTGTTGTGCATAAGCTGCTGCCTTTAAGTCCATGAATCGGCTGTAATTGCCAGTATATCGTGTGGCTGCATGACGCTCGATTTCGACTATGGCTGTAACGGTGGCATCGAGGAAATATCGGTCATGGGAGACGATAACCATAGCACCAGCATAAGATCTCAGATACTGCTCTAACCAAGTAAGGGTGTCAATATCCAGGTGATTGGTAGGCTCATCTAGCAATAGCAGCTCAGGTTGGACAAGTAGCAGTCTGGCAAGCGCAAGACGCGTCCGTTGCCCCCCGCTAAGCGAGGAAACCTCCGTATCAGGAGAAAAGTCTCCAAAGCCCATTCCGTGAAGAATGCTGCGGATGCGGTTTTTCATTTCGAACCCGCCATTTTCCCGGAATTTCTCGCTTACGTCAGCATACTGAGCTAGCAAAGCTTCGTATCGTTCTGGATTTTCTAGCTCTTGGGGATCTGCTACCCGGTTTTCCAACGCTAATAATGCTCGCTCTTGATCCAGTAGAGGACCGAACGCAGAATTCATTTCTTCCATTAGAGTACGATGTCCTTGAAGGCCGCCATTTTGAGCCAAATAACCGACCTTAAGCTCTCTCGGCTTGGATACGGAACCCGTATCAGCGGTTAGCTCACCGGCCAGGATACGTAAGAAGGTTGATTTGCCGGCTCCATTGACACCTACAAGACCAATGCGATCGCGCTCATTGATTTGCAGAGATACCCCATCTAGTACAGGGGTAACGCCGTAATGCTTTGTAATGCTGGATGCTTGTAATAGCAAGAGGAATCCCTCCGAAAATTTCGATTCATTCTTGCTACAAGTGTACCGTAAACATATAAGAAAAGTCCAAGTCGTTATTCTTTGGCGAAAATAGACATAAAATGATAAAATGAAAATAACTTTTCTACGGATTTTCAAAAGGTAGGCCAATCGCTCATGAATAATGCTCAGAGTAATTACGATAAGGTGGAGTGGCGACGCCGGATGACCGCCATAAGGGACGGGCTATCACCCGAGGATCGAGATAATTATTCTTTACGATTATGTCGTCTAATCGAGCTTGAATTATTGAGCCCACTTCGCCAAGAGCGTTCACGCTCTTTGAATATTTGCGTGTACGCGCCTTTTCGCTCGGAAGCATCTCCGCTCCCTTTGCTCTCAAGCTGCTGGGAAAGGGGAGACCATCTATTCGCGCCAAGAATTTTGCCAGACAGAGAAGGAATGGAGTTGCGTAAGGTCGAAGCACTGACTAACTGGATTCCGGGGAAGTGGGGGGTTCCGGAGCCCGACCCGCTACAAACCTTGCTGGCAGAACAATCACAAGCTCTCGATGTCGTACTCGTACCTGGTCTTGCTTTTACGAAAGAAGGATCTCGATTGGGTTACGGCGGGGGGTATTATGATCGCTTATATGCAGATAGACTAGGCTTTAGCAACCCAAAGACGTTGTGGATAGGCTTCGCTTTTGCTAACCAGGTCATAGCCGACCCATTGCCTATGGAGACGCATGATCTTCCTCTAGATGGATTGGCAACGAACGAGCAGGTTATTTGGTTTAATTAGGGGGGAAATAGCGGATAGCTTGAAAGTTGGTTGACTTATTACAATGTGCAAGGTCATTTACGTATAGTGGACAACTATGCTTAAACGGTCTAACATTTGATTAAAAGATACGATCACGATAAAGCTCGTATTCATGGGAGCGGGGGGATGGAGCATGCGTTGGAAGGTCGCTTTATTGACAGCTAGTGATAAAGGCTCGCGAGGGGAACGCGAAGATACGAGCGCTCAGGTTATACGTGAATTAATTGAGGAAGAGCTTCATGGGGACATCATTGATTATCGGATTGTGCCGGATGATCAAGATGAAATAAGAGCAGCACTAATAGAAATGGCCGATTATTATCAGGCAGACCTTATATTGACGACTGGTGGAACAGGTCTGGCATTCCGTGACGTTACACCTGAAGCGACATTAATGATCGCGGAAAGAATTGTTCCTGGAATTGCAGAGGCGATGCGGGCTACCGTTATTCAGCGCTCGCGTAAGGGAATGCTTTTTCGCGGGATTTGTGCGATACGCGGTCGTACCTTGATTCTGAACTTACCTGGAGATCCTAAGGGCGTTCATGAGCATTTGATGGCGGTAATGGACGTTCTACCAGAAGCATTGGATCAGGTAAAAGGATTGCGTGGGGAGCAGTAGATAACAGCTTCCTAGTTTCTTTCGTGGCAAGGAATAATGCTTATTAGTCCGCTATGTTAAGTGAACAGAATGCTACCTGGATTTAGACATATAATTGTCAATGATAATGACTATTTCCTGTAACAAGGGTATGATATGATACTGATACTGGGCGGAATGCCGGTAGTTGCCGACGATGAAACCTTATATTTCTATCGATGTTTTTTGCCGAGAAATTTGGCTGGATATACCGTAATAAAGGAACATATTATCGAAATGGTCTGCGACAGATTATGCCGTCGCTAGAACTGGGAAACGGAGGTTTATTTATGTCAGGAATTGGTGCTTCGGGTATGATTTTACTCGTAATCGTTGCTTTGCTGCTGTTCGGACCGAACAAGCTACCTGAATTGGGAAGAGCATTCGGACGCACGCTCCGTGAGTTCAAGAAGGGCGCTAATGAGCTGATGGATGATACTAAGGAACGTCCAGCAGCAAACCGCGTGGAAGTGTCATCGGAAGATACACAGCCGAAAGCTGAACGACGTCTGCCTGAATAAGGTATGAACATTACACAAAAAGGGGCTGTCCCTCATCGCAGATGAATCATTTGCGAAAGGGGCAGCCCTGTTGTTGCATGGAGGCGAATAAGGATGAAGGATAGTTCAAGTGCTCGGCAGGATGAAAACTGGATGCCGATAATGGAGCATTTAGGTGAGCTACGTAAAAGAATTATATACTGTTTAATTGTATTTGTACTTGGACTGGTCGGAGGCTTATTCGGTGCCCAGCCTGTCTTTGATTATTTAGTTGCTGCAGCCCCTACGGAAAATCTTAAGCTAAATGTGTTTTCTCCTTGGGATGCGATTGGCTTATATATGAAATTTGCCATTATCATTTCTTTTATTCTGGCCATTCCCCATACGATGTTCCAATTGTGGGCATTTGTGCGTCCCGCGCTCGGGAAACAAGAGCAGAGAGCGACGCTACGCTATGTTCCATGGGCCTTAGTCATGTTTCTAATCGGACTTGCGTTTTCCTATTTCGTCGTTTTTCCGATGGCCTATTTGTTTACAGAGAAAATTACCGAGACTATGGGACTAGAACAAACCTATGGAGTAGCGCAATACTTCGCCTTTTTGTTCAACATTCTCATTCCTATTTCCTTGCTGTTCGAGCTACCGCTTGTCATTCTGTTCTTAAGTCGGATAGGTATTGTGACCCCGGATCTTCTCAAAAGGATTCGTAAGGTTGCATGGTTTGTCCTAATCATAATTGGAGTAATGATTACTCCGCCCGATGTCGTTTCGGATTTATTAGTGGCAGTTCCACTGATTCTGCTTTATGAATTAAGCGTACTTTTGTCAAGAATAGCTTACGGCAAACGAATGAAAGCACGTGAGAAAAGAGAACTAGAGGATTCAGAATAAGAACTAGTCCTTTCCTACTGAACCCAAAAACAAAACCTTCCATAAAGAAGCAGAATGTGTCAAATTTCGTATTCCAAATGCCGAAATTATGGTACACTTGTCTCAGGTAAGGGCTTACATGTTCAGGGACAATTAGGGAGGGGCAAAGGCATGCGTGATATGACCTTAGGTCGCAAAATTACGATCGGTTATGTTGGGTTAATCGTGTTATTGGTTTTAGCATTTGTATTGTTATTAACAGGCATGGATCTAACGGATCATAAAGCCTTGTTCGTCGAAGTCATTATTATTTTCGTTGTTTTGGCGGGTGGGGCTGGCTTTGGGTTAATGTGGCTAACGCGTAATTTGACCGAGTCTATTGGTGGGGTAACGTCTGCGTTGCGAAATATCGCTTCCTCCGGCGGTGATTTAACAAGAAGAATACATATCCGTTCTACAGATGAGATGGGTGATCTCGCTAACGCGGCGAATCATATGCTTGACGGCCTGCAGAAGATGATGAAGGAGCTTCGCGATAGCACGGCTGAGCTAGCAGCTTCTGCTATTCAGCTTCAGCAGGGAGCAACCGAGAATGCTCGTGTGAGCAGTGAAGTGTCTAAAGCGGTAGAGAAGGTTGCGGCCGGCTCAGAGACACAGGTTGCCCAGTCGCAAGAAATTTCTGCAACGATGCAAGAAACACTGGATGGTTTGAATCAGGTAGCTTCAACGACTACCGGAGTATCTGACGCAGCCCAAACGACTGTTAGTCGTGCAGCAGCTGGCTCTGAATTGCTGCAATCAACGTCTGGAGAAATTGCTCAGGTTGAGAAGGCATTCCGCTCTTTGCAGGAAGTTGTTAGAGGCTTGAATCATAAGTCAGAAGAAGTACGTGAAGTCATCGGTTACATATCGGAAGTAGCGAATCAAACCAATTTGCTGGCGCTTAACGCAGCAATCGAAGCTGCTCGCGCAGGTGAGCATGGACGCGGCTTCGCAGTTGTTGCAGGAGAAATTCGTAAGCTTGCGGATCAGACGCAGCAATCTGCGGTTCAAATTGGAGATACCATTGGGACAATGTCTAGCGATATTGGCAAAGTGGCTACGATGTTCGAGCAAAGCGCGAATCAAGTATTCTCGGCTGTGTCTGGTATGCAGAATGCAGAAGAGACATTCCGCGATATCGTTGATAAAGTCGGTCAGCTTAGCACGAATATCGTTGATGTAGCAGCGTCTGTCGAGCAAATGTCTGCTGGAAGCACTTCCGTAGTGCAATCGATTCAGGATATCTCACGGATTACGGAGGAGACTGCTTCCTTCACCGAGCAGGTTTCGGCAATGACTGAGCAGCAATTGTCCTCGACAGAGGAGATGGCACGAACTGCTGAGAATCTAAGCAGTATGGCTTCTCGTCTGAAAGGCTTGGTCGGTAATTTCAAGACATAATGGTTTTCTTTTCTAACTAGAGTCTGCAATTGAACGAAAATAATAGCGATGCGGATCCGCAACAAATGCGGGTTCGCATTTTTTTATGTACATTTAACGCAAAGGACTTGAAAAGCATCCGTAAAAACCGTATCATAGAAAATGGTTATTAGCACTTAACACAAATGAGTGCTAACAAGGAATGGCTTCAAGTTAAAAAACTTACACCTATTTAAGAAGGAGGCTATTTACATGATTAAACCTTTGGGTGACCGCGTTCTTGTAGAAGCGAACGCAAAAGAAGAAAAAACAATTAGCGGTATTGTATTGCCTGATAACGCTAAAGAAAAGCCGCAAGAAGGAACGATTATCGCGGTGGGTAGCGGAGCTTTAACTAAAGACGGTGAACGTATCGCGCTTGAAGTAAAAGAAGGCGACCGCGTTTTATTTTCCAAGTATGCAGGTACTGAAATCAAATATGAAGGTAAAGAATATTTGATTATGAAAGAAAGCGACATACACGCGATCGTTGGCTAAGCTTTAGTTTAACGATTTAGACATAACGAAATAGACCGGAAACGGCAGCAAATAGTTTCAGATCTTAAGGAGGGTAATTCACGATGGCTAAGGAAATTAAATTTAGTGAAGACGCTCGTCGCGCAATGCTTCGCGGTGTCGATGCATTGGCAAACGTTGTAAAGGTAACACTTGGACCGAAAGGTCGTAACGTTGTTCTAGAGAAAAAATTCGGTTCTCCACTAATCACTAACGATGGTGTAACGATTGCTAAAGAAATCGAACTAGAAGATGCATTCGAGAATATGGGTGCTCAGCTAGTTAAAGAAGTAGCAACGAAAACAAATGATATCGCTGGTGATGGTACTACAACTGCAACTGTTCTAGCTCAAGCGATGATTCGTGAAGGCTTGAAGAACGTAACTGCAGGCGCTAACCCTATGGTTATCCGTAAAGGAATCGACAAAGCGGTTAGAGCGGCAGTTGAAGAGCTTCAGAAGATCTCCAAGCAAGTTAGCGGACGTAACGACATCGCTCAAGTAGCTGCTATCTCCGCTGCTGATGACGAAGTTGGTCAACTGATTGCCGATGCTATGGATAAAGTCGGAAAAGACGGCGTTATTACTGTTGAAGAGTCGAAAGGCTTTAACACGGATCTAGAAGTTGTAGAAGGTATGCAATTCGACCGTGGTTACATTACACCATACATGATTACAGATACGGATAAAATGGAAGCTATTCTTGATAATCCATTGATCCTTATTACAGATAAGAAAATCTCCAACATCCAAGAGATCCTTCCTGTTTTGGAGAAGGTTGTTCAATCCGGTAAGCAATTGCTTATCATCGCTGAAGATATTGAAGGCGAAGCATTGTCTACGCTTGTTGTTAACCGTCTTCGTGGTACATTTACTTGTGTTGGTGTTAAAGCTCCTGGCTTCGGCGATCGCCGTAAAGCTATGCTTCAAGACATCGCTGCGCTTACTGGTGGTCAAGTGATCACTGAAGAGCTTGGTCTTGAGCTGAAGTCCACTACACTTGAGCAATTAGGTACTGCACGTCAAGTGCGCGTTAACAAAGAAAACACTATTGTAGTTGATGGTTCCGGAGATAAAGCGGATATCACTGCACGTGTTAGCCAAATTAAAGCGCAAATCGAAGATACAACTTCTGACTTCGACCGTGAGAAATTGCAAGAGCGTCTAGCGAAATTAGCTGGTGGCGTTGCAGTTATCAAAGTTGGCGCAGCGACTGAAACTGAATTAAAAGAGCGCAAGCTTCGCATCGAAGATGCTTTGAACGCGACTCGTGCAGCAGTTGAAGAAGGTATCGTTTCCGGTGGTGGTACTGCACTCGTTAACGTATACAGCGCTGTAGCTGCAGTAACTGCAGAAGGCGACGAGCAAACAGGCGTGAACATCATCCTTCGCGCATTGGAAGAGCCAATTCGTACAATCGCGGCTAACGCTGGCCAAGAAGGCTCCGTTATCGTTGAGCGTCTGAAGAAGGAAGCTGTTGGAACAGGCTATAACGCTGCAACTGGCGAATGGGTTAACATGTTCGAAGCTGGTATTATCGACCCTGTTAAAGTAACTCGCTCCGCATTGCAGAACGCTGCTTCCGTAGCTGCTGTCTTCTTAACAACTGAAGCGGTTATCGCTGACAAGCCAGAACCAAACAAACCAGCAGGCGGCATGCCTGACATGGGTGGTATGGGCGGCATGATGTGATAAGGGTGATAAACCCTTATGCATCAAGGGTTCTTCTGCGGAGGAACGTCGTTTGACAGTATTTAATAAGAGGCTTCTCATGAGTTCAATCGAACTTATGGGAGGTCTCTTTGTTTTGTAATGTAAAAGAAACCCGCCCCATTTGATAATAATGGTGGCGGGTTGGAGCTTAGTAGCCTGCTTTGAGGATAATAACCAACAAGATAAATAGTACAAGTACGAACGCAGCGGCTTCCATTCCGCCACTTGGTTTTACAACATTACAACAGTTTCCATACCCTGCTCCAGCAACTGGATAACTCATAAAATCACCACCTAGCTTTTGTTTGAGATCATCTTATTACCGACTTAGCTTATGTATGGTTATTAATATGGTCAGTGCATTCGTACAGGACTGTTATTAATCCGCACTTGTACACGTTTAATGGGAGATGCACGAAATTATCGAGCAACGGGGTCTTGAGGGGGCACGATTGGCAGGAGATATACGAATATTTCGAGCAACGGGTTCATGAAAGGGCACGATTGGAAGGAGATGCACGAAATTATCGAGCAACGGGGTATTGAGGTGCACGATTGGAAGGAGATGTACGAAATTATCGAACAATGGGGTCAGGAGGGGGCACGATTGGAAGGAGATGCACGAAATTATCGAACAATGTGGTCAGGAGGGGCACGATTGGAAGGAGATGCACGAATATTTCGAGCAACGGGTTCATGAGAGGACACAATTGGCAGGAGATGTACGAATATTTCGAGCAACGAGGTCAGGAGAAGGCACGATTGGAGTGAGATATACGAATATTTCGAGCAACGGGTTCATGAGAGGGCGCGATTGGAGTGAGATGTACGAAATTATCGAACAACGGGGTCTTGAGGGGGCACGATTAGCAGGAGATGTACGAAATTGTCTAGCAACGGAGTATAGAGAGGGCACGATTGGCAGGAGATGTACGAATATTTCGAGCAACTGGAAAAGCCAACTATACAGCTGTTAGCTTGGTGCCGCAGGCTGCATAGCTGGCTTCAATTTGTTTTTGTGGTGTTCCAAACGATAAAGAGTTCCTAAGTGGAAAAAGCTTCTTCGATTAAGTATATTGACTAGGTTTAACGCACAGCCCCGAATTCTGCCTTAACCCGCTGTAATAGCTGTGCATCTGTTAGAACATCACAAGCTGTATAGGCAAGCATGGTTGCACCGAATACCATGGCCTTGTAAGCGGGATCGGTCTGTGCCGCATCGCGGAACTCTACTGTATGGAGCTCGTAAGGCTCGTTAACAACCTTGATGTAAGGGTGGATGACTGGACAGCGCAGGGACACGTTTCCAAGGTCCAAAGAGCCGTTATCATGACCCACTTGAATTTCCTCTACCGGAATCCCACTGGTGATCAGATTTGCTGTGAATGCCTCAGATAGGCTCTCGTTCGTACGTAATTCATCATAGGAGTATTCGTAATTGCTGGTAGTTAGTCTGCAACCAGCTGCAATACCGGCTGCTTCGGCGCAGGCGTTTACCTTACGCACGAGCTCATTCGTGTATGCGCGTGAAGCAGATCTGACGTAGAACTGAGCAGCCGCATAGTCGGGAATAATGTTCGGTGCTTGTCCACCGTGAGAGATGATGCCGTGAATTCGGGCATCTTTTTTGGTTTGCTGCCGTAGAGCATTGATAGCGTTAAATAGAAGAATAACTGCATCTAGAGCATTAACTCCCTGATCTGGGTTTGCTGCAGCATGTGCGGCTTTACCGTAGTATTCAAATAGCAACGCATCCATAGCAAGGGATGAACCGGATTTCTCATAAGTGTGGTAGGGATGCGCCATAATCGCAATATCGCAATCATCGAACAAACCTGCCTCTGTCATGTCAATCTTCGCGCCCTTCGTTTCCTCAGCAGGCGTTCCATATACTCGAATAGTTCCGCCCGTTGTATCTGCAATAGCTCTTAACCCGGCTGCTGCACCTAGCGCCATCGTGCATATGAGGTGATGACCGCAAGCATGCCCAAGCTCTGGAAGGGCATCGTACTCTGCGAGTAAGCCGATTATAGGTCCAGGCCTAGCAGAACGATATTCGGCAATGAAGGCTGTTTCCAAGCCAAGAATCCCTCTTTCAACTTGGAACCCCAGTGCTTCTAGCTCGGAGGTAAGTAAGGCGGAGGCTTGTTTCTCCTCATGCCCTAGCTCTGGATGAGCCCCGATAAATGTAGCAATCTCGATTAAACGGGATGAGAAGCCTTGAATTGTTTCGTGAATCGTTATTTTTAAGTCGGCCATATTGTGGACTCCTTTAATAGTTAAGTATCTCTGTAACACTATCGTATCCGTTCTAAGGGTGGACAAGCAAGCAAACTTCTATTTATAGCTTACAATGTCGTAATTTTATAGTTTAAATGGCACTGAAACTCATTATAAACAAGGAATAAGTTGTGTAATCTTGAAGTGTTGTCGTATATTTTAAGTTAACCAGCCAAGGAGGCTACCTCATGATTAGAATAGGAAAAATTAGTTACTGGCACGTTCACGCAGATGATTACACTCGTCAAGCATTAGCTAACCCATCCACTGAATTGGCGGCAGTATGGGATGAGGAGTCTGAAAGAGGAATTAAGAAGGCTGCTGAATACGGCGTTCCTTATTATGCTTCACTTGATGAAATGCTGGCACGGGATGATATCGATGCAGTTATCGTAGATGCCCCAACGAATATTCATCATGAGGTTATTATTAAAGCCGCTAAAGCGGGTAAGCATATTTTTACTGAAAAAGTAATCGCACCAACAAATAAGGAAGTTACGGATATTGTTTCTGAAATTAAGCAAGCAGGAGTGAAGTTTGGGGTTTCATTACCTCGTCTCTATACGGCATCTACACAAATCGTTAATAAGGTCATCCAAGAAGGAACATTGGGAAAACTGACGCTTGCACGTGTACGCTTGTCCCATAACGGAGCGATTGCTGATTGGCTGCCCTCTCATTTCTATTCCAAGGAGCAGTGCGGTGGCGGAGCCTTGATAGATCTTGGCTGCCACCCGATGTATCTTGTTAGGCAGTTTCTAGGCATGCCGGACAGCGTAAGTGCTAGCTTCGGCTATGTAACGGGTAAAGAAGTAGAAGATAATGCGGTTGCTGTGCTTCAATATGCCAATGGAGCGCTAGGAATCGTCGAGGCAGGCTTCGTGAACAGTCATTCTCCTTTTTGTATCGAGCTGCACGGAACGGAAGGAACATTATTGATTGGATTTCCAGATGAGACTCCAATCATACGTAGTAACAACGGAATACCTGAATGGGAGAAGCTTGATAAGGGACAAGATGTCACTATGGCATTCGACCAATGGGTAGCACATATTGAGAATGGAACAGAAGCAACAGACAATGTAAATATAGCGATTGATCTTACCCGGTTAATGGAGGCCTCTACGCGTTCGGTAGCAGAAGGCCGTCCGATCCGCATCGATGAATTAGCTTAATTAAACCGGAATAAGGAATGGCAACACGAGAAGAGGGATGGGCATGGCGGAAGAAGAGAAGGGAACACGAGATAGCGGGATAAAGAAGCATCAGGAGAGAAAGTCAGCCGGAAGTCCCGGCTCCTTTCCTTATGCCCGGATGCTTGATAAGCAAGATGCGCTGGATCGCCTGGATTTGCAATTCCGCTGGGGCTCGTACGGAATTCGTGTGCTGCGCTGTCATCTTGCAGCGTTCCCGCCCGGATGTATTATCAATTTTCATAAGCACTCTGAATACGAATTGCATTATATTGCAAAGGGCAAGGGAAAGGTTATTCTTGTCGATCAAACCTATGATCTTCATGAAGGATTGTTTTATTTAACCGGCCCTGACCTTGTCCATTACCAAGAGTCAGATCTGGAAGAGCCGATGCACGAGCTTTGCTTGCATTTGGATATTGTACCTTTGGACGGAACACTTGAGGACAATAGCTGGGGAGACGTGCTTGAAGCGAATGAGGCTCAGGAATGCATTGCCGCTCTTCAACGCATACCAGCTATCCCTTTTGTCGATCGGTTCCATGCCATGAATGGATTTCTAGATGCGTTTCGTATTTGGGAGGATCAGCCTTCCGGGTTTTATACCTTGATTAAGCAGGCCATCGTTCAAATTCTTCTGCGAACGACTCGCGTATTTGACGATCCGGATGGAAAGTCGGGAATGCCGGAACGAGATATGAATTTTCACCGGTATCAGCTTGCTACGCAATACATTCAAGATAATGAAGGCTTGCCGATTTCCTTAGAGCAGGTTGCCGAATCAATCAGTATTAGTCCGAGGCAGCTGCAACGAATATTTCGTAGCGAAGGGCAGACGACCTTTAGCGATTATTTAGAGCATGTTCGTCTAACTAGTATTTGCTCCGAGCTGATCCACACGGACAGATCGATAGAGGAAATCGCGTTAAGCCATGGGTATGCGAACCCGAACTACTTGTATCTCGTCTTCAAAAGCAAATATGAAATTACGCCTACGAGCTATCGCAGGATGCATACGGTTGATGCTAACGCAAAGATAAATACTATATTCAGAGAGAAGGCAGAGAATCATCATGAGTAAAACGTTGAAAATTGGAATTATTGGTAGTGGCGGCATAGCTAAAGCGCACATAGCTGCTTATAGTAAGCTACCTTTTGTGGAAATCGTCGCAGTTGCAGACGTCATTCCAGGCAAAGCAGGACAATTCGTTGAGTCCGAGAAGCTTGTAGGGGCTGCTGCTTACGATGGGCATCAGAAGCTGTTGGAGCAAGACTTAGATGGAGTAAGCATTTGTACACCTAACGTTTCCCATCACATCACAACAGTAGACTCACTGCGCGCGGGCAAACAGGTATTGTTGGAAAAACCAATGTCTGTCACGTTCCAAGAAGCTTTGGAAATGACGCAGGTGGCGAAAGAGACGGGGAATATGTTAACGCTTGGCTTCCAGCCTCGTTATGATCCGAACATGAAGCTATTACAGGATATTGTACAATCCGGACGACTTGGCAAAGTATACTATGCCGAGACTGGCGGCGGACGTCGCAGAGGGATGCCAGGGGGAACATTCATTAGTAAGAAGCTTGCTGGAGCGGGAGCAATGGCAGACATTGGCTGCTACTCATTGGATATGGCTCTTAACGCGATGGGATACCCTCGTCCGTTAACTGTATCAGCATTTACTTCAAACCATTTCGGCACGAACTCTCTCTATCATCCAGAAGCAAGTAAATTCGAGGTAGAAGATTTCGGAGTAGCTATGGTGAGATTTGAAAATGATTTAGTTCTTCAATTTAAGATTTCATGGGCAATGCATATGGATACTCTGGGTGCAACAATGTTCCTAGGAACCGATGCAGGATTAAAGGTTACTCCAGCTGGTAAAGGTCCATGGTCGGGAGTATGGGACGGAGCAGTCGGCTCGATTAGCTTATTCCATGACGAGTATGGCGGACATACAGAAACGCCAATTCCACTCGTGGAGCATAAGCTTAATCTATTCGATGAGAAGGTTAGAGATTTCGCTGAAGCTGTTCGAGATTGTCGTCCTGCACCAATCCCTGGGGAGCAGATTCTAATACAGCAAGCCATTATTGATGGTGTGCTTCGCTCGGCAGAAGCTCGTCGTGAAGTATCTATTGAATTACCTTGATCTAATCAAGCAGATTAAAAAGGGCCCTCCATTAAAGCGGAGGGTCCTTTTTGTCTAATCCGATCTTACCACTGAAGGCCATTTAATAATTAGGGTCGTTCCTTGGCCTACAGAGGTAATCACTTGGATCGACCCACCTAGTGCCTCTACCAGTGCTTTGGTTATGGCCATGCCAAGTCCAGAGCCTTCTGTCCGGCTTTCGGTGTCCGTGCCACGGTAATACCGTTCAAATAATCGAGCTACGGTTTCTTCATCCATACCTTTGCCATCGTCTTTGAGGGTTAGAATGATGGTATTAGGCTCTTTTTCCTCAATTGATATCGTCAGAGTAGTATCTTCCCCATTATGCATTAAGGCATTAGCAACTAGGTTGTCTACGATCCGCTGAAACCATGGTTTGTATAGGATCATATAAATAGGCGATTTTGCCGGAATATATTTGACACTGCTTTCTTTAAAGACTGGATGGTTAGTTGCTTCTAAGATAGCCTCTGCCGTATATTCATTCAGATCCACCAGCTCTGAGGACGGTGCCCCATGGCCATTCCGTAGCCGGTAGGTTAGCGCAAGATCATCAATTAGATCATCCAAATGAGAGGACTTGTCTAATATTATTCGCGCAAATGATCGTATCTCACCCGTCGTCCATTCATAGGAATCGTTGTCTAACAAATACGCATAGCCTTTAATAGATGACAGCGGAGTTTTCAAATCGTGGGACACTCCTGCAATCCATTCATTCCGCATTTTCTCCGTTTCATCTCGAAGCCGTTCATTGTGATGTAAGGTTTGCGACAAGGAGTTCATAGAATCAATTACGTCCTGGTAAACGCGATACTTGCGCTTTCTCTTACCTCTGCGATTCTGGCTGCGGACGATCCCTCTTGCATCAACAGGCTCTTCGTAGCGGCCTTCCCCTAGAAATCTGAGCCATTTGAGAATATGAACAATAGGAGAGCCGAATCGTTGCCCAAGCCAATAAGATACGATCCCGAACAAGATAATGGCTCCAAGCAGAAAGCTTCCGATCCCAATAATTAACACGCGATTTTCCGGATCTAGACGTGGCGCACTGCCTGGCTCTGATCCAGGTAATGGCGTATTTAGCACCCAGGTTAGACTGCTATCCTTGTCATATTGGGAAACCAATCTCGTACCATAACGATCTGGGTAAAAGGATCGAAGTGCCATGTCTTGAACGGTGAAGTTGCTAATGGCTTTTTCAGGCTTATTAAAGGATGCAAGCTCTGTGCCCTTCTGATCTATGATTTGCAACCATGCATGGCTGCGTCTCAGATCGTCTTGAATTTCAAGAGGTAGAAGAATGCTATCCCCGTTTCTTGTGCCCTTGATCGTTATCTCCTCAAGTAGAGAGTTGTCATGGCTCTTGAAGCCATAGATCAATGTGTGCAGAATGCCATCCTTTTCCTGAATCCACAAGTATAGATGGTAAGGAAACGGACTCATACCGAACGTATAGGCCATTAATTCACCTGGACCATAGGAGAGTGGTACATCCGCAGGGGTGAAGAAGGCGTCAGTGACTACGCCGTTATTATCAATTCTTTGGAGCCATCCCCCACTTTTACGAATAAGGTCGATAAGCTCTTCATCAAATTGGAGGCTGTTTCCTTTAGACTCAACGGTACGTACTAATTGATATAAGCCTGCGCTCTCGAATTGGCGTCCAGTTTCAATGCGTGACAATTGATTTACTGTCCAGAGCAGAGTGCTGATGGCTAGCGCTAACAAGACGAGGCCGACTATCAACAGCCAAGTGATCAGGCGAAAAGTAAGCCGTCTCTTAATGCTCATGAGGAGCTGTCTCCTTCTTCACAAGCTTGTATCCAAGTCCTCGTACGTTTACCAAATATTCTGGACGCGCAGGGTCGGGCTCGATGCGTTCACGAATACGATGAATATGAACCATGATCGTGTTATCGTCGCTAATACTGTTATCGCCCCATACCCTTTCGTACAGCTCGCTTTTTGTAAATATCCGATTTGGATTTTTGCTGAGAAACAGCAACAACTGGAAGACAAGAGTAGGGCAGGCTACAGGTATCCCACCTACACGTAGCTCGGCAGAGGCTTCATGGATCTGAAAGCGTCCGAAATCGATTAAGCCATTTGCTGGAGGCGTTACTGCAGATATGAATTTACTGGAGCGGCGTAGTAATGATTTGATTCGGGCGACGATTTCGAGAGGATTAAACGGCTTTGTTACGTAATCATCTCCACCTACAGCAAAGCCAGTCAATTTATCGAAGTCTGTTGTTCTAGCGCTCAAAAATAAGATTGGGGCATCGGTAAGTCGGCGTATGAAAGGACAGGCTTCAATACCGCTCATGTTTGGAAGGGTTACATCTAGCACAATAATGTCGTAGCTTCTCCGTTCGCATGCGAGTAAAGCCTCTTCCGCTGTTCCTACTTTGTCTATGTTTAAGAAACCTTCTTTATGAAGCACCGTTTCTAATAACTTAACAATCGCTTGCTCATCATCTACTAGAAGAATTGCAATGTCTTTCAATCTAAGGTTACTCCTTTATATGCAACGTTTACTTATTATTTTATCATGCTCCCACTATTCGATGATATTAGCTATCTTAACGGAGTCTTAATTTTTCCTGTTATTTTTAAGAGAGAGTTAAGTTTCCGTTTCTTACGGATTAAGACTAGGCATTCATAATGAAGTAAGAACACATAGAGAATGGATATAGAGAATAGGAGAGTGGATTGTTAAAATGAAAAGGTTAATCGTAGTATCAGCAGTTTCAGCAATTCTTCTGACGGGCTGTAACAGCAATAATAGTTCAAGTGAGCGGTCAACGCCTCCTAAGACTGAAACCGCAACAGCGACCGAAACAGCAATAGAAACCGCATCGGAGGGATCCACAGTGACGAAGCTTGAAGTGGGACAAATCGGTAAAGCTCTAATCGACGGAGAATATGATCGTGTCTACAATCAGACGAGCACTGCGTTTCAGGAGAGCATATCTTCAGCTCAGTTTCGCGAGGCAGTAGTTGGCTTCAGCGAGGGTGTTACATCATGGGAACCGAATTCGCAGCTGGCGTTAAATGGCGGAAATTATTACACCTATCTTGATCAAGGCAAGAAGAAAGGGCTCATTATTACGATGGGCGAGGAGAAAGTCATTGACGGACTTCAATTTAAGCCGATAGAGAGCTTCCCGGAATCGGATAAAGCTCAGACAAAGCTTGCTTATGGGCTTCCTTTTAAGGGGGAATGGTATGTGTTCTGGGGTGGAGAAGATGTTCTATCCAACTATCACTATGAGTATGAAGGCCAACGCTACGCTTATGACATCATTAAGGTAGAGAATGGCTATTCCTATAAAGGCGACCCAACAAAAAAAGAAAGTTACTTTGCTTATGGGCAAGAAATTGTGGCAACACAGGATGGAACGGTCGTCAATGTGGTTAACAATCTAAAGGATAATGAACCTGGTGCTACAGATGCAGAAAATCCCGCTGGGAACATGGTCGCTATCGATCACGGTAACGGTGAATATAGCATCATAGCACATCTTCAAGAAGGCTCCATCAAGCTCAAAATTGGAGATAAAGTATCTAAGGGAGATCTGATTGGCCTCTGCGGTAATTCAGGTAATACGAGTGAGCCACATCTGCACTATCAGGTATCTGATAATAAGGATTTTTTCGAAGGAAAGGCAGTGAGGGTGCAATGGGAGGATGGCTTGAAGGTTCGTCAAGGAGAAGTAGTTAAAGCTAAATAAGAAATAAGAGATGAGTGCTGCCCCTTTGGTCTATTCAGACCTGATTGGGCAGTTTTTTATTGATTTTTTTGGTTATTCACGTAACTTTTGGGATATTGAATACGTCTGTTTATTGAAAGATTAAAATTTTCTAATTTTATCAACATCTTAAAGTGCAGGAGGTTCATAGCGTGGATTTGTTGCCATTAAGGACGAATATTGATTTCTACGAGCAGCGATTCCTGATGTTCGTATTAGATCAAATGGCTTACGAGTATGAGCAGGACAATAAAGATGTTATTCGCATGACGCTTGGAAAATCCGAGCTACCGCTCCACCCTCAAATCAATGCGGCGATGGCGGAGGCTATTAACGATTTCAGCAAGAGCTCCAAGGTGTTCCCTGCTGGCCTTCCGGAGCTTCGGAACAGGCTCTCTGAGTATTACTTGGAAAAATACGGGGTTCATATCCCTTCTCGTCATTTCATCATCGGATCAGGTACCAGCTCGATATTTCGTAATCTGTTTCAGCTTCTGCTAAATCATGAGGATGAGGTGCTTCTTCCAAGCCCTTATTATTCGCTTTATAACTTTTCTGCTTTGCTGGCAGGTGCGAAGATTAGGTACTATCTTATTGATGAGCAGAGCATGTCAGTGGATATGTCATCATTTCGCGCAAACCTTACTCCTCGCACGAAGGTGGTCGTTATTAACTCTCCTGGCAATCCGCTAGGTAATATTATTACGAAGGAGGAAATGCTGGAGATCGACACCCTCGTTAACGGACAGGCTGTTATTATTCACGACGAAATATATGCCAATATGAGCTTTGATTCACAGCCTATTTCATCTGTACAGCTTGAGAATACTCGATCTGCCTTTATTACGACGAATGCTTTTTCTAAAGGACATCGTATGTACGCCCGTCGTGTAGGCTATTGTATCGTGCCTGAACAACTGATTGAGCCATTAACGGTTATCCAGCATCATACGTTATTGACACTTGATCCCGTCGTACAATATGGCGCTATAGCGGCTTTGGATCTGCATGAAGAGGTTGAGGTGTTGGTCGGTCTTTATAGGGATCGTCGCAATTATACGGTTGAGAGCTTTGAGCCAGTACCTGATGTAAAGGTGCTCCATTCGAATGGTGGATTTTACATTACTTTGGATTGTTCCTCCTACATAGAGAAGCAGGGAATGGCGGATAGCCTGGAGCTAGCGACTCAAATCATTGAATCTACATATGTGGCAGTCGTGCCGGGATCGGATTTTGGTATGCCAAGCTCACTAAGATTATCTTTCTCTTCGTCTAAGTATAAGGAAGGGATTGACCGTTTGGTTCAATACTTTATTAGCTAGCTAGAGCTGACATCATGCAAAATATCCGCGGGAGGCATTCAGATGGCTAGAAGACGAAATAGATCTTATATTAAATTCTTAAGAGCAAGACTGTTGCTTGATGATTTACGCAGTTTACTGCGGGGCTGGTATTTTCGTATGACACCTCGAAAAGTAGAAGTGTCCGAGCAACTGCTCCAACGGCACGTTCTCTCTGAAGTCAGTGTAAAAATCAATTGGCGCGAGGAGTTAAAGGAGATTAATTACAGTAGAATCCATAACATGGGTCTAGGTTGCGAATTGGTTAGCCAAGTAAACCTGCGGCCAGGCGAGGTTTTCTCATTAAAGCGGTTTTTCCGAGGAACGACGGAGGAGCAGGGGTTTCAGAAGGGGCCTATGTTTATGCGAGGTCGTACCGATTATGTTGCAGGCGGCGGGACCTGTTTAATCAGTACCTTGCTATTTAATGCAGCATTAAAAGCAAACTTAAGCATTCTTGAGAAGCACAATCATAGCACGGACCTGTGGGGCGAGGATCGATTTATTGATTTAGGGTTGGATGCTACATATGTATTCGGCAGAAAGGATTTGAAATTCAAAAATACCCATACAGCGGACATCCTTATCATTGCCGAGCTTGTGAGGGAGGACTTGATGCTGCATTGTCGTTTTATCTCATCGAAGCCTCTGCCCTATAAGGTGTCGGTAACGACCGAAATTGTCGAGGAGCTTCGACCTGATGATTATCCAGATACTTCGGCGAGTGCAGAAGCGCGTCCATATCGTAAGGGCTGGGTTGTCATGACAAATCGATTCATTAAAGGGCATGACAATGTAGAAAGGAACACCTATACGAAGCGAGAAAGGTACAAGCCATATTTACTAAAGACTCAGCAATGAAAGTGGGTCCATGGTAATTGATAAAGAAACCGCTCTTGATGGTTGACGGGTGCTACTGCCAATTAAACAAATACCGCATCCCACCGCACCCACTACTTCCGCTACAATCCGCATACCGATTACGATCTTGCCAGCGTCGTCGCGCATGCAAGAGGGAAATATGTGTCCTAGCTAATGAATCGTATTGTGCTTATTACCGATAAATGGACTACTTATTTGTTCTTACGAACTCCGGTGGCGCTATTGATTAAAATATAGGAGGAAAGGTGCTACTTTACTGGATATAAGATGTCTGGGGTTCGTTAAAATATAAAACCATTAGATTTTGATCAAATAAGACTTATTGAGTTCGTAAGCCATATACCACGGAGTCAGCCGAGTATGCTTGGTGAATTTCTAGGCCTATTTAATCGATAAAAAAAAGAGGGGATGTATCTCCTGTAGGAGCGAAGCGTGTGCCTTTGGAATCGTGAAATCTCCTTGTTAGGAGTTTACCCATTCAGATTTCACGATTCCAACCAGCACCCGGAAGGAGATACTTCCCCGCAAAAACTATGATCGATAGAAATCGCACTAGAAATCGTACTAGAAATCGTCCTAGAAATAGCAAAAGGTTGAACGCACTCCTACTTCTTACGCTTAAGCACATCAAAGCAAATCGTTGTTCCACGACCAGGGGAGCTCTCAATGTGAAGTCCCTTACCATATAGTTGTTTTAATCGACGATCCGTATTAAGCAGACCGATCCCCGATCTATCGTCACTATTACCCGATCGTGCATAATCGTATATTTCCTCTGACATTCCCACGCCGTTGTCCTCAATGACAACTTCCGCATAATCCTCGTGATCATTGATTCGGATCGTAATTTCTCCGCCTCGCGAACGCTTCATGATACCGTGCCGAACGGCATTCTCGACCAAAGGCTGGATGGAAAGCGGAGGGATCAGTAAACGGATTTTCTCGTCAACCTCCCAATTTACTTTAAGTCTATCTTCAAACCGTTCTTTCTCAATGTACAGATAGGAACGAACAAGTCCTAGCTCATGCTTAAGCGGAACGAGCTGATCTGCATTTTTGAAATCAAAGCTAGCACGGAGATATTCCCCGAAGGCTTGCAATAATGAACGCATTCTTGAAATGTCAATCTCACTTAGTGCAGCTATAGCAGTTAAAGTATTAAATAAGAAATGAGGCTGAATTTGTGCTTGTAGCCAAGCTGCCTCCATGCGAAGCCGCTGCCGAACAGAATTTTTTAACCCCGTTAGTGCGCGAACTCGTGATCTAAGCTCCATCGCATCCATAGGCTTAGTAACATAATCATTAGCCCCCGATAGAAATCCGGTCTCAATGTCCTCTGATCGGCTGCGTGCAGTAAGCAGTAGAATCGGGAGCTCAGCAGTAGAGAAACGCTCACGAATAGCTTGCGACAATTCATATCCAGACATATGCGGCATCATGACATCAGAAATAACCAAGTCCCATTCTTGAGTATCCAGCAAGGCTAGTGCTTCTTTTCCACTGGTTGCGGTTACGATTGTGTAAGATTCAGGAGAAAGGACATTAACAAGTATATTCAGATTTAAGGGGTCGTCATCTACTGCTAATATGCTAAGCTTTTCCATACTAAGGGAATCTTTCGAATCAGAGATAGAGTCTGTAGGTACGTCCTTATAAGAACTAGCCAACGTTTCTGCAAGAACAAGAGATGCAGGTGACGTAGTGATCATTTCATTAATTTCTTGCTCCAAAGAAGAACCATTGGATAGCTGCAACGTAAAGGTAAATACAGAGCCTTGATCAGGGCTAGAGTTTACCCAGATGGTTTCACCATGTAGCTCCACTAGCTGCTTGCAAATGCTTAAGCCTAGACCAAGCCCGTTACCCAGGGAGGTCATCCCAGAGTCGCCTTGCTCGTAGGGGATAAAAATCCTTTGTTGGGTCTCATGATCCATGCCAATACCCGAATCCTCTATGAGAATATGGGCTTTTCCGTTTATTATTTTAGCTTCAAGCGAGATAGTGCCCTCGTTAGTGAATTTAACAGCGTTATGGAGCAGATTAAACAAAATTTGAATAAGTCGATTTTCATCTGCTATGACAGGGGGAAAGGAATCGGGGATGTTATTCAAGAGGGTGACTGATTTTCCCTCCGTCATAAAACGTAGCATATCAAATACTCCCGAAGCCGCAGCTTGAATTCGGACGTTTGTTTTCTGTAGCTTAATACCTTTCTCCTTCAAGCGCTCAATATCTAGCAAATCATTCAAAACAAACGACATTCTTCGCCCAACGTTAATGAGAAGCTCTAGATTTTTCGTGTTCTTTTCGCCCAGAGAGCTCTTTTCGCTTTCGAGAACAGTCTGTGCGATATTGACCATGCCGTGAAGCGGATTCCTTAGCTCGTGAGAAGTGTTGGCTAAGAAGTCGTCCTTCAGCTTATCTGTCTTTTGTAGCTTATCTGCAAGGATCTTCGTCTCTTCGGAGCTTCGGAAATAACGCCTGAACCAGAAGGCTGCAAATGCAAGGAGTGTGACGATCAAATCAACCGGATAAAAGCCCATTTCATTCCAGAAAGCTGCCTTATAAGTGCTCCATCCGACATTAATTGTGATGGCTGTTGCACCTAGCAATAAGAAGATGGCGTCTTCTTCTTTCTTCAAAACCGTATGCAGCGTGAGAGCAGGTGTGACAAGGACCGGGAATAATAAAATAAATACAAACAAGTATTTGTAGCTAAGGAACAGAGTAAGGGAAACAGGGAAACACAGAATAAGCAGTGCGCTTATGAGACTAATTATGGTATACCAACGAAAAGCTTTGATTTTACGATATTCCGGCAGCAAGTGCAGGATAAACTGAAGCAGGAAAACAGCAACGCCAATAAGGGATAAGTATCCGAGCTTAATATTCCAATCGTAGTTCAAGGGTGTCCATACTAGCAGCAGCTTATCATCGTTAAGTAAGGTCAAGAGAACCATTGATATAATGAGCAGGGAAAAGAAAATGAGTGCTCTTAGTCGTGTTCCTATTAAATAAAGAACAAAAACATAAATAACGTGCATCAGAAGAACAATGCACACAGTTAGCTGCATTCCTATAGAAAACCAAGCTTCTTTATTTGTAGCATTTTCGGAGCCTAATTTAATCGATTGGGTTATTCCACCGAAGTAAGGGTTTTTGTAGTTAGCTACTTGAATAATGATTTCGACTTCATCTGTATCCGTTGTAAAAGAAACCGAGTAAGGATTATTCAGTGAAGTGTACGTTTCCTTACTAGATGAAGGCTGACCTGATCGGCCCAGCGGTCGCCCATCGATGAATAGCTTTGAAGAGGTTGCTATGCTTGGAATATATATGCCGAAGGATTGTCCCGCAGCTTGATCAATGAGTACGCGCAACCGATAAGACCCATAGCCATAATCAGATTCTGAGGAGCTCGACGATAACGCCTTTCCCCATTTTCCCGGAACCTGAATGAAGCTTGAAATTTTATGTAAAGAAGGATCATCTAATTCTTGCCCCGTAATAAGCTGATCCGGGTAGAGCTCCCACTGACCATCTAGTGTAAGGGGGCGATTCTCCTTAAAGTCCCAGCTTCTTAAATCCAACACACCTTGAACGGCATGAGGATGCTCAGGTGTCGCTTGTAGAGTAATCCAAAGAAGGCGTATACCTGTAAGAATCACTATAAATAAAATAGTAATGAGGATTGATTTTCGAGTTTTTGTCATAATCAGTTATTTCGACAAATAAAATAAGAACCCTCCTAAATACCCAGCATCTTCTATTTAATTATATGTAATTAACGTTATTTGGGTGGTATAATCTAACTAATTTACGGGGGTGAAGAGGATTTTGTTAGAAGTCGCCTTACCTTCTAGTTAAGAAAGAGGAGATTACTATCCAATCCTGGCTAAAAACGGCTGTGTTCCTAGCGGTAACAGTATTTCTAACTCGATTCATTCCGTTCTCTGAATTTTTCCGCAATGTAGATACATTGGTGCATGAGCTGTCACACGCCCTTGTTACTCTTATGCTGTCAGGCAAAGTCATGTTTATTCATCTCTATGCCGATCAGAGCGGCGTTACGTATTCTTCCTATGCGGGTACGTGGAAGTCCATTCCGATTTCACTTGCGGGATATATGGGCTCGGCGTTGTTTGCGATGCTCTTATTTTACCTGCACTCCAAGAAGAATGAGAAGGAAGGGTTAATTGCAATTGCGGTTGTCGCCTTGCTTGGCTTGTCTTTATTTGTTCGAAATGGCTATGGTATGGCTTGGTGCGGGGGCTTTGCTGCTCTAACGATCATAGTATGCTATTTTTCACGTCCAGGGTTGCTGAAAGCTTATTATTTACTCATTGCCTTTCTCTGCTTAGTGGAGTCAGTCATTAGCTCATTGATTATTCTTAGTAATACGTTTCAAAATTCCGGACCTGGGGGGGATGCGGCTAATCTCAGCAGCGACACTTACATTCCCGCAGTATTCTGGGCACTATTTTTCACAGTATTCTCCCTCTGGTGCGCGCGCACATCGATCAAGCTATTTTACAAACGAAGCTTTGATTAATGAATAGCTTCCTCACACAGCTTTCTCTAATTCGCGACTATGGAAAATAGGATAGACTAAGCTTGTCAGTAAATTATGTGAAGCAGGTATAAACAAGATGACACAAACAGAACAGCACCTTTACCGTTTCAGTGAATCGCCCATCTGGGAGCTGCAGCGCTCTTATTATGAAGAGCAAGGAATTAAGGCGTGGCAAACAGAGGAAGTCCCTCAATACATAACAAGTAATCCAATCATTGCTATGGCTTATGCCGAAATGATATTCGGGTTTCTTCAAGATAGAGCCCGATTAGATAGCACCTCTGAGCCTGTCACGATCGTTGAGCTTGGAGCAGGCTCAGGTCGATTAGCCTTCCATATTCTTAACGAGTTGTGCGGGCTTATAGAATTTGCGGGTATTTCGCTTCCCCCTTTCCGTTATGTTATGAGTGATTTAGCTGACAAAAATATAAGCTATTGGCAACAGCATAGAGGCTTAATTCCCTACCTTGAACAAGGGATATTGGATTTTGCGAAATTTGATGCAGTTAAGGACACAGAATTAAGACTGGTGCAATCGGGTGTCCTTTTGGGAAAAGGTGATCTGCATCAGCCGTTGTTGGTTATAGCCAATTACTTCTTCGATAGCATTCCGCAAGAGCTGATCTACGTAGAAGAAGGTAAAGTCTACGAATGCAAGGTTTCCTTACAGCTTCCGAGCGGGGTGGAGGGTGCTGATCAAAGCCCATCGGAAATGCTGAAGCAAGCCGTTCTTGAATATCACTACCGGCGTGCAGCCGATTACGAACGAAAAACATATCCGTACCATAACGTGGTTGAGCTTTACAGAGAGAAGCTTGAGGATTCCCATATTCTTTTCCCAGCTATTGGTTTGGAGTGCTTAGAGCGGATTGGACAGCTGTCACAACAGGGCTTCCTGCTGCTGACGGCGGATAAAGGTGACCATCGATTAGAAAGCTGGGAATTCGCTGAGCCTCCTAAGTTAATTCATCACGGAAGCTTCTCAATTACAGCCAACTATCATGCTATTCAAATGTTTTTCGAGCAGAAGGGTGCAGTGTCGTACTTCACCACGCATCATCATAACAACTTAAACGTAGGCTGCATTCTCATGCTACATGATCCGATGGGTTATGCGAACACTCGGCTAGCTTATCGTAGATTCATCGAACGGTTTGGTCCTGATGATTTTTTTAGCATGAAGGAATGGTTCGATGGTCAACTGGAGGAAATGGAGCTGCGACAAGTTCTAGCCCTCTGGCGACTAGGTGGCTATGATGCCCAATGGCTGCTGCAAAGCGTTCGTCGGATATCTGATCTTCTTCCAGATTGCACAGAGCAGGAGATGGAGGATATTCGTAGTGGGATTCACAAAATGTGGAAATCCTATTATGATATGAATGAGATGCACAACTTGGCGTTATACTGCGGGTTCCTGCTTTATCAGATGTATATGTTCGAGGATTCGTTGTTTTTCTTTGAACAGTCACTTCATCATAGTGAGGCAGATTCCGAAGTGCTCTATCATCTTGCTGTTTGCAGCTATGAGGTGGAGAGCTATGACTGTGCATTGGATTATACGGTTAAAACCTTGGCCCTTGAGCCTGAACATGAAGGAGCCCTGACGCTTTATAAGCTTGTTAAGGTGTTAATTTAGGACATCGAATCACAAAAAGTGAAGGCGAGGAATTGAAAGTGCGTATTGATGGAATTGATGGAATGACAGTAACGAATATTCAGGATGAAGTACAGCAAGGCGGGAAATTCGTGGTTTATACTTACTGCTTCTCCGTTATATTAATGACCTTCAAACGCAGCTCAGATATTTATTTTGTTAGATATAACGAAAGCTCTGTTGGGAAGGGGATGAAATATACTCTCCTCAGTTTGTTAGTAGGCTGGTGGGGGATACCGTGGGGCCCGATCTATACCATTGGCGCGTTATTTACAAACCTAAAGGGCGGCAAGGACGTAACCGAGGAAGTAATGAACTCGATTATGGAGCAAGTAGCTTCATAGTGCCGATGTCAAAATAGCATCCAAGAGACATACATACATACATATAGATAGACAGAGAGCCGTCTTTCCCACAAATGGGTTAGGCGGCTTTTTTTATTTATAAACCCTGAATAGGCGAGAACTCACTCTTCAATCGTCTTTTCTTCGATACCGCACGCGTGTCTTCGCTTGGAGTGCTAGAGGTATACAAATTATAGCTATTGTCCCAAGTGATACGGCGAATGGTGTTGCAAGCCTATTGTTCTAATGGTTTTGTTTCAAAATTTTAGCAGAGAATGCTGTTAAATCAATCCTTTATAATATATACTATTCATATTGGAATTTAAGGTTTAATGTAATTAATTTGTCTCAATTAAATGACTGGAGGAGTTACGATGACTCAAAAAGTGTTAGTAAGCGCCTGCCTATTAGGCCATAAGGTGAGGTATGACAATGGAGATGTTCCTTGTCTGGATCAGCGGTTCTTGAATTGGCATGAAGCGGGGAGATTGGTTCATATTTGCCCGGAAGTGGTCGGTGGGCTTCAGACACCTCGCCCGGATGCGCAGCGTCAGGGAGATCGTGTCGTTACTGGAGATGGTGTCGATGTCACCGAACCGTTCGAGAAGGGTGCGCAAGCGGCACTGAAATTAGCTTTGGAGCATAAGGCGACGATTGCGATTTTGAAGCAGGATAGTCCGTCATGCGGAAGCTTGTTTATTTACGACGGGTCATTTACTGATGCGAAGATAGCAGGTGAAGGTACGACTGCGGAATTGCTAAGAAAAAATGGAATCAAAGTATTTGGAGAAGATCAATTAGATGAGGTTGAACGGGAGTTAGCTATAGTTGATGGCACAAGTTCATGAATAATGTAAGATAGGGGCATATTTGATAGGGTTTTATAGTGAATGAGTTGTTCGTCATTCTATGTTTTTTAATTCCGATAGAAGTGGTAATTCCAACTGGAAAAGTCAGAATAAAAGGGCTAACTAATATTTATATCACATAGAAAACGCAGTAGCAATAAAAAAATAGTAAAAAATGCAAAAAAGTTCTTGAATAGGTTCAAGAACTGTAGTAACTTGTATATGAAGCTAATAATGAGGAGATGGAATAAATGGAAAATATGGCGATGAAGATGATGATGAACATGTGTATGGAAGAAATGATGTGCAAGATGAAGTGTATGAAGATGATGATGGACCAAATGCAAATGATGGACATGAACATGATGAAATCAATGGACATGGATGTAGACATGATGATGGCTAAAATGCAAGAGTGCGACGAAATGACAACAATGATGATGAAAATGATGCGTGAGATGAAACAAGTTTCCATGTAATAACGTCTTTGGAATCTGACCATTCCGCAGACGGGCAGAGCAGACAGCTGCATGCCATCCCATTTTCCGGGTAGAGCAGATGAAGCTGTAATAATAGCATATGATAGTGCAGGTGTTTCGGTTCCGGTAAAGGGATCGGGGCTTTTTTTATTTTATAGACTTTATAAGGTGCAAATGCCAGTACTCATAAAGGTGTCATCCAATTTCGCGGATTTGGTGGCCGATAACGTTCCTTTGTACTTTTAATTCCCACACGCGCTCTTTCAACGCTTGTTGTCTGTCACTATTATCATTAATGCGAAGCTGTTCATATAGCTCAAGCATCTTCTGGTTAACCTCGTCAAACCGAATCCACAATTCTTGGCGTACTCGGTGTGCCTTGAGTTCCTCAATTGCAACTTCCTTATGCTTGAACTGCTCAAGGATCTGGTTCTGCCACTCGGAGTCACCGATTTCCACAGCAAAGTTGAATAAATCCAATTGATCGTCGATCCAGACTTGAGCAACTTGCTTCGGTAATGTCCTCATGGGAATCAGCTCCAAACTCTCTTTTTGGTGTATACCAAGTATTATACTCGGAATTAAAGGTTTTGCAAGTGAAGAATGCGGAATACTTAAATTTTATTTTAAAGTGGGTAAAAGTTAGAGGTTGTAATAGCGGGCTTTTAGCGCACCCCACTTCCTCTATTGTGGAAGAAGCTGTGGATTGGCGGGAGATAGTGAACGGAGGGTTCCTTATTAGGGCTGAAGTTACTGTTTGGCGGGAGATAGTGAACGTAGGGTTCCTTATTAGGCTAGAAGTTGCTGATTGGCGGGAGATAGTGAACGTAGGGTTCCTTATTAGGGCTGAAGTTACTGTTTGGCGGGCGATAGTGAACGGAGGGTTCGTTATTAGGGCCGAAGTTACTGATTGGCGGGCGATAGTGAACGTAGGGTTCCTTATTAGGGCTGAAGTTACTGTTTGGAGGGAGATAGTGAACGTAGGGTTCGTTATTAGGGTTGAAGCTACTGTTTGGCGGGAGATAGTGAACGCAGGGTTCCTTATTGGGGCTGAAGTTACTGTTTGGCGGGAGATAGTGAACGGAGGGTTCTTTATTAGGGTTGAAGTTGCTGATTGGCGGGAGATAGTGAACGGAGGGTTTCTTATTAGGGCTGAAGTTACTGTTTGGCGGGAGATAGTGAACGGAGGGTTCGTTATTAGGGCCGAAGTTACTGTTTGGCGGGAGATAGTGAACGGAGGGTTCCTTATTAGGGCTGAAGTTACTGATTTGCGGGCGATAGTGAACGTAGGGTTCCTTATTAGGGCTGAAGTTACTGATTGGCGGGAGATAGTGAACGGAGGGTTCGTTATTAGGGCCGAAGTTACTGATTGGCGGGCGATAGTGAACGGAGGGTTCCTTATTAGGGCTGAAGCTGTTGTTTGACGGGCGATAGTGGAACGAGGGTACGTTAATGTGACCGAAGCCACTGTTGGCACGCCCAATTTTTTAACCCTAGTAGATTGGTAATGTTGTATAATATTCCTAAAATATTAAAAAGGGTGGAATATTTTGCGGATGAAGAAATTTCTAGCGATTTCAATGCTAACTATTATGGCTTGGAGCTCATCGGGATGCAGCGATAATAAGGAATATTCGAAGGCCGTCGAGATTCATTTTCAGGTCTTCTATCCAGAGAATCATCCTTTCTTTGCAGATGGGAAGCTCGTAAAGGCTGCTGAAAATTTTCACAAACTAAACCCAGATATTAAAGTAATAATAGATTACTTGGAGTCTAATGAGGCAATGGCTTTAACCGATAACGATACAAAGCTACTTGAAAGTGATAAGCCGCAGGATATTGTCCCATTTGCAATTAACAAGCTCGGTTTGGCAGAGCAAAATGGATGGTTGAGAGATATGTCTTCACTAGTAAGCTTATCTGGGCCAGGGCAAATGGATATTAATCAGACGATCCTTGAAGCGGGCACAATTAATGGCAAATTACTTTTGCTACCGTATGCCGTTAATCCAAGGGTGATTTTATATAATAAGGATATTTTTGATAAGGCGAGAATTCCTTATCCTCAAGAGGAGTGGACCTGGGAACAGTTTAGAGACATTTCGAAAAAAATAAAACCGTCCATTGGCAGCGGCTCAGTGTTACCTTACGAGCCTTTAACCTTCGACGTACTTATGGCGAGTACAGGAAAAGGGATATTGTCGCCGAGTGGGGATACTTCAGTTGGGTATTTAGATAGTCCTGAGGCAGTCCGCACCATACAGTGGCTTAATCAGTATTATCAAGACAATGTGGACGAGCTTCATAAGCTAAGTCCTAAAAGCAATAGTGATGCCTTGGATGGATTTGTCGACTATAGCACAGGGATGATTCTTAATAGTGCCTTCTCTAAATTTTATTCTTTCGAGGGAACGAATAAGGATAAATTGGGCATTGCATCGCTTCCCTATTTCGAAGCAGGTAAGCGAGCTAATGCTATTGGATTCTCAACAATTGGAATCTCTCAGAAAAGCCAGCATCCCCAGGAAGCGTGGGCATTTATTGAATATCTCACGTTAACGAATAATGAAGATTCAATCCAATTCTCAGATACAATTCTAACCAGTGCGAAAGTGGCAGAAGCGGCAGGCCAAACAACAGATCCGAGCAAAAGCGTAGCCCTTAAGGAAATGGATTATGTAGTGAAATCATCTAGTGAGGCAAATCAGTTTTTTACCCAGGCATGGAATAAAGAGCTGACTGCCCAATTTCAAGAGCTTCTGAGAACAGAGGATCATAATATTCCTGCTAGGTTACACGAATTAGCACTAGCGCTTGATAAAGAATTGAACCGTTTGAAAACGATAGATGAACAGCTGGAATAAATGCTTGTTCGTTGTGTTGTGATCAAAAAGAAGACAGCGGCAAATATTTACTCGCCGCTGTCTTCTCTTATTTTATATTCTTTGTGCAACAATCATAATTTCAATGTCAGATACAGACAATTGCTTATCACTAAAGTTTCCAGCGGAACATCCATATCCGTTCAATACTCTGAATCCGGATTGTTCAAAGAGGAGCTTGAGCTCTCGGAAAGTGAAGGCGGTTGTGTAAATCCCAACTTCCTTTGAAGCTCCTTCGGAGTTGGTGATCGTTTCAATAGCGCTTGTAGTATTGGTGTAAGCATTCATGTTATCGTCAATTCTAACTGCGCTTAGGGCGTTAATGGCCGTTAAAACAAACAGTGAGTCACGCTTTAATACGCGATGAACTTCACGAAGTATTTGTTTATGCCCTTCATCGTCACCGGCTAAACCAAATGCACCTTCACATAGACAGATGGCTCCATCATATGATTGAGTCAACGGTAAACGACGGGCATCTGCCACGATGAACGTAGCATTCAAATTTTCCTCGGCAGCTCTTCTTTGAGCCAGTTCAATAAAAGATGAAGAAATATCAACTCCCGTTGTCATGAAACCACGGCGTGATAATTCTAAGCTATGCCGACCTGGACCACATCCGATATCGATTATTGAAGCGTCTGCTTGCAGGTCCATGTGCTCTATCAAAAAATCAACTTCTTGCAGTGTCCCCTTAGTAAAACCAAAATTCAAGTAATTTTCTCCTAAAAAGTTACCTATCTCTTCGTAAAAGTTACCGCTATATTTATTGTTTTGGTTTGTCATGCTTACCTCCATTAATATATGTGACACAGAGGAGGTTATATTGATGAATATTACAGCTCCGTGTCCCTTATTTGATATTGCGCTGAAATAAGACATAAACTTTTCATGTTCATCACTCGCTTTTCTTTAGATATTTTATAATAATCATAGAAGGAAACTTTTGTCTACGAAGAGATTTTTTTCAATAAAGTGGTATTGGGATTCAAGTTATTGATGTAATAGGTGTGATTTAATACTCCCATTCAAAAAGCTTGTCAGGCTAGTCTGCATAAATGGTCAAGTCCCCTCATAGACATGAACCATGGAATTATTAATGTGCAGAGGGGTGGATCGCATGCGTCGTCGGATTTCATGGATCACTGCTATTGCTCTTGTCTCGGTCATTTTATTGGCCGGCTGTGGGAGCAAAAACGCGGATTCGATCGTGAAGGACTTGGACAAGGTTGTTGGCAAGATGGAGAGTTATGAAGGCAGCGGTACGATGATCTTACATACAGGACAGCAGCCGCAAACGTACAAGGTAGAGGTGTGGTACCAGAAGCCGGATCTATACCGGATATCGCTAACGAATGAGAAGCAGGATGTTACGCAAATTGTGCTTCGTAACGCAGACGGTGTATTCGTTCTCACGCCGCAGCTCAATAAAAGCTATCGTTTCCAAAGCGATTGGCCGAAAAATCAAGGACAGGTTTACTTGTACCAGACGTTAGCTCAGAGCATTATCTTGGATAACTCTCGTCAGTTCACTACAACTAAAGACAGCTATGTATTCGATGTCATGGCTGGTAATTATCAGAATGGCTCGTTCGCACGTCAGAAGATTTGGTTAGCACAAAATGATTATGCTCCAAGACATGTCGAGGTTTCGGATGCAAATGCAAAGCTGATGGTAGAGGTCAATTTTGACACCTTCAAATTCGGCAAGAAATTTGATAAATCCGCATTCGACATGGAAAAGAACATGGGAGCCACTCCTAACACTAAGCCTTCAGATTCGTCAAATGGTAGTGCGAGCCCAGATAATACAGCAGCCCCGGATCCTTCGGCAACACCTGACAATGAAACCACCGCGCAACCTGATCAAGAGGGGGTAACTGGAAATGGTAATACTACACCAGTTGCAGCCATTGAATTTAAACCAATCGAGCCGGATATAGATGCATTACCGGTAGGTGTTGAGCAAAGAGATACAACAGAAGTGCAGCTCGGGGAGCATCAAGGTATTATGCTTCGTTATACTGGAAGCTATGATTTTACAATAGTAGAGTCAGTGGCTAAGGATAGAGCTGTTACGTTAAGCAAAGGAATTGCACTGGACCTTGGATTCACGATGGGGCATCTCACAGAAGGCGAGTCTAGCACGCTGACTTGGACGAAGGATGGAATTGAATTCCGTCTGAGTACAGAGGATCTTCCGCCTGAAGCTATGATTACAATCGCTCAATCGATGACGGAATCCTCAGGTAAATAAAAAAGTAGCCAAAGGCCGGTCGTTCTATGATCGGCCTTTGGCACAAGCATAGTTATCTAAGCTTCTGCCACGTGGTCCCATAGATTACGACTATCGTTTGAAATTATCTAGATAGGAATAGGTTTCCAACCTGTTTAGCGTTGACAGTACCGCATCCTCCCGGTAACATTACTATAATGTAGCATTAGCAGCAGGGTAGGGTAGGTGAACGGTCTGTGGACTGTTATTATCGGCCAACTGTGGCCGAGATTTCTTTAGATGCCCTTGATCACAACATTAGGGTGTTCCGTAAACGTGTACCTGAAGGTACAAAAATACTAGCATCAGTTAAAGCAAATGCTTACGGGCATGGGGCAGTAGAAATTGCCCGCAGAGCTGTAGCGACTGGTGTAGATTACTTAGGGGTTGCGTTCTTGGATGAAGCGTTGCAACTACGCTCATCAGGAATAGAGGCTCCCATTCTGGTGCTAGGATATACTCCGGTAGAGGGACTGCTCCTTGCAAGGGAGAAAGGCATTACAGTAACTTTATATCGTGAACAGATGCTGGATGATGTAGAAGCTCTTCCTGTCTCTGACGTGGGTAAGAAATTAAAAGCGCATATAAAAATTGATTCTGGGATGGGCCGATTAGGTTTACTTCCAGGCAAAGAAGCAGAGCGGTTCTTGGAGAGGGCTTTCACGCTACCCCAGCTTGAGGTAGAGGGGCTATACACTCACTATGCGCGTGCGGATGAAGTAGATAAGGAATACACATTACTTCAGGTGCAGCGGTTCGGGAGTGTTGTAGATTACGTAAAACGCTCAGGGCTACCGATATCAATTATTCATTGTGGAAATAGCGCCACGGGAATAGATTTGCCAGAGCATGTCGGTCAAATGCTGCGTCTCGGTATTAGCATGTACGGTCTGTACCCTAGTCCGGAAGTCAATTCCGACCATGTGGAATTGGAGCCCGTGCTCACCTTGAAAACCTCCGTTGTGCATGTCAAAAGCTTGGCTGCTGGTGAAGGGATTAGCTACGGAACGCGTTATTTTACGCAGGACACTGAATCTATTGGTACTTTGCCGATTGGTTACGCGGACGGTTTTAGCCGAATGTTAAGTGGAAATGCGGAAGTGCTTGTTCGTGGACATAGAGTTCCTGTGCTAGGCAGGATCTGTATGGATCAATGCATGATTCGCTTAAGTGATGCCGAGGTTCAAGATTTGCCGCAGATTGAAGTGGGCGAAGAGGTTGTGCTGATCGGGCGACAAGGAGATAGCACTATATCTGTTGAAGAAGTCGCAACGAGGCTAGGGACAATTAATTATGAAATAACTTGCATGCTGGCGGCTAGGGTTGCGCGGGTTTATCGCAGTAATGGTAAGATAATATCGGTTGTCAATCCGCTGCTTGGGTAATATTGGATAGCATTTTTTTGTATGATTAAGGCAGGAATGTTAGGCATCTATCTCGAATGCTAATTTAGTACGATGATAGATATTAAAAGTTATGCTGTTTTTAACTTATGGTTCGTATATTTCTTAGCAGACTCATGCATACTGGGAAATAGGGTGCTTGTTGGAAAATCTTTGGGGGTGTCCGTTCGGTGGCCAATTTACACAATACGAAACGCATTATGATCAGTCTTCCGGATCATTTGCTGCGTGAAGTCGACTTCGTAGTCGCCAAGGAAAATACCAACCGCAGCGAGATAATCCGCCAGGCTATGAAGCATTACTTAGTTGATCGCAAGAAGCGGTTAATTCGTGATGCGATGCAACGTGGCTATTTGGAAATGGCCAAGATCAATCTGAATATGGCATCTGAAGCTTTTCACGCCGAAGAAGATGCCGACAATATACTCGGACGCCTCGTAAGCGGGGTGTAGGCTTTGATTGTGAAGCGCGGGGATGTTTTCTACGCCGATTTGTCGCCGGTCGTTGGTTCGGAGCAGGGTGGTGTTCGTCCTGTTCTTGTTATCCAGAATGATATTGGCAACCGTTTTAGCCCAACAGTTATTATTGCGGCTATAACGGCTCAGATTCAGAAAGCGAAGCTGCCCACACACGTCGAAATCGAAGCAAAGAATCATGGCATGGAGCGCGACTCGGTTATCCTGCTTGAGCAAATCCGCACAATCGATAAGCAACGATTAACGGACAAAATCACGCATCTGGACGATGAGACCATGCGCAAGGTGGATGAAGCTTTGCAGATTAGCGTAGGATTAATTGATTTCTAAGACGAGGCAGGGGCTGCGTAATAGCGGTTTCCTGTCATTTTTATATAGAATAGGGTTGTACATAGAGGATGGGAGAGTGAGCAGTAATGGGATTGGAAAAGCAATTGGAGAAATATGCAGAGTTAATCGTTAAGGTCGGTGTGAACGTTCAAGCAGGGCAGGAGGTATTCATCACAGGCTCTATCGAGATGGCTAACCTTGTTCGCCTAGTGGCTGACAGAGCCTATGAAGCTGGAGCAAGCAACGTTCATGTCGATTGGACGGATGAAGCTTTGTCCAGATTGAAATACGAGAAAGCGGCGGATGAGGTATTTACTCATTTTCCAGCATGGGAGACAGCTAAGAGAGGTGCTTTTGTAGCGAGTGGAGCTGCATTCATCTCCATTATCTCGCCTAATCCGGATTTGCTTAAAGGCATTGATTCAAAGCGTATAGGTAATTATCAGAAGGCAGCGGGCACGGGACTTGCAGAATTCAGACGCGCCATTCAGGCCGATAAAGTAAGCTGGACAGTAGTCGCGGCTTCTACAAAGGATTGGGCTATCAAAGTGTTCCCTGACAGTAGCTCGCAGGAGCATGCAGTCGAGCAGCTATGGGAAGCTATCTTCACTGCCGTTCGTCTAAATGCTGCTGATCCCGTTCAAGCCTGGGAAGAGCACAATGCAACGCTGCATCGGAAGAGCGATATTTTGAACGAAAAGCATTTTCATAAGCTACAATATCGTGCTCCGGGAACAGATCTAACGATTGAACTGCCAGAGAAGCATGTTTGGGTTGCTGCTAGCAGTACGAATGTGAATGATGTGCCTTTTATGGCTAATATACCGACGGAGGAAGTATTTACAGTTCCTCTTAAAACTGGCGTTAACGGTTACGTATCAAGCACAAGGCCACTTAGCCATGGAGGCAATATCATCGATGGCTTTAAGATAACGTTCGAGAACGGGCGAATTGTTCAAGTCGAAGCTGAGAAGGGACAGGAGATTCTGCAGCAGCTGGTCGATACGGATGAAGGCTCGCATTATCTTGGTGAGGTCGCGCTTGTGCCCCACGAGTCGCCAATCTCTCAATCCAACGTATTGTTCTTCAATACATTATTTGATGAAAATGCTTCAAACCATCTCGCCATTGGAAGCGGGTATGCATTCAATGTAGAAGGCGGCAAAGTCATGTCTCCTGAAGAGCTAGCGGCAAGCGGTGTTAACTCCAGCATCATGCACGTTGATTTCATGATAGGGTCCGGGAACATGGATATTGATGGCGTGCTTGCTGACGGGACGGTCGTTCCGATCTTCCGCAAAGGTAACTGGGCTATCTAAAAGGACAAACGGGTGCTTATCACAAGATTGCCTCTGTACCGGTAATGCCGGGAAGGGGCTTTTTCTTTTACTAAAAGCGCTAGTTCATCGGTGTTTACTTGCTTTCTTATGACTAAGAACGACATAATAATAGAATGTAAATCATTGGCGGGAGGCACTATTTAATGAGCGTTGGCAATGAGACGACAGTAGTGAACGTGCAAGAAAGAATGATTAAGCAAATTGCGGGAGAGCTTGGCATCGGCTTAGGGCAAGTTCGTACCGTGGCGTCTTTATTGGACGACGGGAACACGATTCCTTTTATCGCTAGATACCGTAAAGAAATGACAGGTGAGCTAGACGAGGTGCAGCTGCGTGCCATAGACGATCGTCGTACTTATCTGAAGGGTCTTGAAGATCGCAAGGGAGAGGTTATTAGGCTCATTGATGAGCAGGGTAAGCTTACTCCTGAGCTGCAAGCGGCTATTGAGAAGGCGGTCAAATTGCAGGAAGTAGAGGATCTGTACCGGCCCTATCGGCAAAAGCGGAAAACGAGGGCGAGCGTCGCCAAGGAGCGGGGCTTGGAGCCTTTATCCATATGGCTGTTATCCCAGCCTAGGCAAGGGGATTTATTAGGGGAAGCGGCTAAGTATGTCAACGCAGATAAGGGCGTCAATACGCCTGAGGAAGCGGTTCAGGGTGCATCGGATATCGTGGCTGAAGGGCTAGCAGACGATGCGGATATTCGCCGTTGGGTGCGCCGGTTTACATGGGATCAGGGCGTGCTGTATAGCAAAGCGAAGGATGCAGAAGCGGAAACTGTGTATGAGATGTATTACAAATATTCTGAACCGATCAAACGGCTACCTCCGCACCGCGTTCTAGCGATGAACCGGGGCGAACGTGAAGAGGTGCTGGGTGTTTCTATTGATGTGCCTATAGAACGGATTGTCGAAGAGCTTAATCGGAGAACGATTAAGGGACCTTCAGTGACACGAGATACATTAGCAGTCGTTACTGAGGATGCTTATAAGCGTCTAATCTCGCCATCTATCGAACGAGAGCTAAGGGGCGAGCTGACAGAGAAAGCTGAGGAGCATGCTATCGGGATTTTTTCCGAAAACCTACGTAATCTCCTGCTTCAAGCGCCTGTGAAGGGGCGGGTTGTTCTTGGTGTCGATCCCGCGTACCGGACGGGCTGTAAGCTAGCTGTCGTTGATGATACGGGCAAGCTATTGGAGGTCGCTGTTACTTATCCGACCCCACCTCATAATAAGAAAGCCGAGGCGGAGGTTGTTTTCCGTCGATTAATTAATCAATATGGCATTCAATTGATTGTTATCGGCAATGGCACGGGCTCGCGTGAGACGGAGCAGTTCGTTGTAGGCATCATTCATAGTACGCCTGAGCACAAGCTGCAATATTTAATCGTGAATGAAGCGGGTGCGAGTGTTTATTCGGCTTCCAAGCTTGCAGCTGAGGAATTCCCTGACCTGGATGTATCCGAGCGCAGCGCGGTCTCAATCGCCCGCCGCTTGCAGGACCCGCTAGCTGAGCTGGTCAAGATTGAACCAAAGGCGATCGGTGTCGGTCAATATCAGCACGACGTCACGCAGAAGAGGCTGGACGAGAGCTTGTCTGGTGTTGTAGAATCCGCGGTTAACCATGTTGGAGTGGATGTGAATACGGCTTCTCCATCCCTTCTCTCTTATGTATCGGGAATCAGTGCGACAATGGCTAAAAATATCGTAAAGCTTCGTGAGGAAAACGGAAAATTCGTGGAGCGCTCACAAATCCAGAAGGTTCCGCGGCTTGGAGCTAAAACATATGAGCAATGTGCAGGGTTTCTACGTATTTCTGATGGTAAAAACCCACTGGACCAAACCCCTATTCATCCCGAGTCTTATGGGATTGTCGGGCGTCTCTTTAAGGATTTAGGGCTTAAGCTGACTGACATCGGAACCGATACGCTGAAGGAAAAGCTGAAGGATATCCAACTGCAGGAAATATCCGAGCGGCTCGAAGTTGGTGTTCCTACACTTCGTGATATCGTAGATAGCTTGCAGCGTCCTGGACGTGATCCGCGTGATGAGCTATCGCCGCCTATTTTCCATACGGATGTGCTCGATATTGAAGATCTTAAGCCGGGCATGGAGCTCAAGGGTACCGTTCGGAATGTTGTAGACTTCGGCGCATTCGTCGATATTGGCATTAAGAACGACGGACTCGTACACATTTCCCAGATAAGCAATAAATTCGTTAAGCATCCTACTGAAGTCGTCGCAGTCGGCGATACGGTGACAGTATGGGTACTCGGCTCAGATTTGAAAAAAGGACGAGTCAGCTTAACGATGCGCCAGCCTTAAACGATAGATATGATGAGCCCGGACGGCCTTGCCGCTTCGGGCTTTTCTGTGAATTTTTATGAAAGGGCTTAAAGTATTCCTTGCCCTATCGTAACGACTTCGATACAATTTAAAGCAACTGGAGGTGATAAAATGAATTCTGAGAAATGCGTTGGATCCCATCATCCCAAATGGTTTGGATTAGCGCTGCAGGCACTTGTCATTTTATCTAAGGACAGTGTGAAGACTTGCCCAAGCGCAGAATTGGCTGTATATATTCAATCCGAGGCGACGCTGCTACGGAGGATTCTTGCAACGCTCGTTAAGGGTGGTATTCTAGATACACGCGAAGGTCGTGAGGGTGGATATCGTTTGAGAAGAGATCCCTACTCCATTTCGTTGGCGGAAGTATATTCCGTTTTACAGGTAAGTGATCCACTCTGTTTCGGTATTAAAGAAACGACGGGTACTCATTCCTTTGGGCTGGAAATGAAGGAGATTTTCTGCGAGCTTACTACGGAAATGGACCGTTCTTTAATCAAGCTGCTTGAGCGCTATACGGTTGGACAAATCGCTGAACGTGCGAACGGCTACCGGGCAAGCTCGTTGGCTGGTACGTGAGATTGGGTAGTTGACTTTTCATTTTACTCGTCATATACTGTGCGATATATACAACAGTTAAATTTGTTTTTTATTTGCAGTGTACTGTGCAAAATATATAACAGTTAAATTTGTTTCTTATTTGAGGTATACTGTGCAAAATTCACCTCAGTTAAAAAAGTTAAAAATAATGGAGGAATTCAAATGTCAGCTACTCAAGCCTCGCAGAACGCCGTTTTCTCTTCAGTTATTCGTGAACGCCGGTCCGTAAGAGCGTACGATCCCACTTTTAAAATTTCTAAGGAAGATTTGACTGAGCTTCTAGAGGAAGCGGTATTAGCTCCGTCTTCGTCTAATGTTCAGCCTTGGAGATTCCTTGTTATTGATTCACAGCCGCTTAAGGAAAAGCTGCTCCCGATTGCAAATAATCAAAAGCAAATTGTTGAGGCATCAGCCATTATTGCGGTTCTTGGAGATTTAGAGGGCTATAAGAACGTGGAAAAGATCTATAATCGGACTTATGAGGCTGGATATATGCCAGAAGCAATGAGGGATAGTTTTATTGCTGGCACGGTAAAGATGTATTCTTCGCTTCCACCCGAGGTTGCAAGCAGAATCGTATATACAGACGGTGGTCTTGTGTCTATGCAGTTAATGCTAGCTGCCAAAGCGAGAGGATATGATACGGTTCCAATGGGAGGGTACAACAAGGATCAATTCGTAGAAGCCTTCGGAATTGGAGAGCGTTACGTTCCTATTATGCTTATCGCAGTAGGTAAAGCAGCGCAAGAAGGACGTCCTACTGTTCGCTTGGCCGTAGACGAGGTAGCAAGCTGGAATGAATTTAATTTCTAAGACATCCGTTAATGGAAATATGTAAAAGGGATCTTCACATCCTGCCAGGTGGCGGGGTGGAAGATCCCTTTTTGCTTGCTTGTGCTGAATTGGAACGTTCAAGGAATAATCCCTAACGTATCTTTGGCTTTCTCGGGTTTGGCACGGTAATAAAACCAGCAATCGTTCAATAGACGAATTTGCCGTTGATCCTTTTTCTGAAATGCGGACATTAATTGGTTGCAAAGCCATTGTGGCATCGGAATCGTCCTCCTCCCATCACATGCTGTATGAATAGCATATGGGGTTAGGCGGATGACCGTGCAGGTCCGAGAGAGGAATGGTTGCTACAGCATATCCTCATCTTCGTACCATTGCTCTAATTGTGCCTGCAGAGCACGTATTTCGGTCAGAAGTGAAATAAGCGGATAAGAATCTTCACGTATTGCTGCGAAGGTTTGCTCCAATTCGTTCACGTAATGTAAGCCGCCGATTGGAGATTGATTCTCGTCTAGAAGATCCAAGCTGCGAAATTCTGCAATCGCTCTTGGAAGCTGCGGCACATTATCCGCCGTTAATTTGGTTAATTCTTTATGAAGGCGAAAGTTCAAAGCGCTTAGTTGATAAGCGTGGGAAGCAGGCATTTCTACAAATTGAAGATCACCTTGCTCCTTTTGTAGCAAAATATAAGACATTTCGGGCATAGTAAGCGGTCTCCCCTCAACCATTTCTACTTGACAGTGTAGCCCAATCTCAGTCTACAATTCAAGTAGGCCAAGCTGATCTCATTTTAGAAATATTAAGACTAGGCTCGGGGAGGACATAATATGGAAGATCAGGAGCTTCAGCATTGGATTGAAAGGGTCTCATTGACCTACTTCGGACGACCATTCCTACATCAAGCATCGTTTAATCCACGGCTTAGAACGACTGGTGGGCGTTATTTTACGAAAAGTCACAATATAGAGATCAGTCCGCATCAGCTGGCAGTTAATGGGCCCGAAGAGACGGAAGCGATCATTAAGCACGAGCTCTGCCATTATCATCTGCATTTGCAGAAAAGGGGCTATCAGCATCGTGATGCCGACTTCAAGCAATTGCTCGTTGCAGTTGGTGCCACACGGCATTGTAAGGCGTTGCCTGGCGTGGCTAGACGGCTTCCGATTAAATATTTACTCGTATGCCAGTCCTGTGGAATGAACTACCCTCGCAAGCGCCGCACAGACCCTCGTAAGTACGCATGCGGTCGCTGCAAAGGGAAGCTTAAGCTATTTCATGCTCAGGTGGAGCCGTCGGATAGTGCGGGATCAAGCAGCTAAGGCTGTTTTGCTTCTTCTTTTTACGAAAATCGCAATAGCAAGGAATGAAATAGCCATCATGAGTGCGCCGACCGCTAGGCTAGGTACAACGTGTTTGGCAAAATCATGTGGTGACGAAATGACTGCCCCGGATTGGAAAATCAAGCCGCATATGGCGATGCCGAATACGCCGCCTAGCTCTCTTGTGGCATTGCCTATACCGACGGCTTCTCCAGTTGCATCCTCAGGGACGGAGGAAATGAGTCCGTGTGATAGCGGGGTAAAGCTTAGTCCCATCCCTGTACCTGCTAGCATCATTGGTCCAAGCATTTCGATGAATGGGAAGTCGAAGCCTTTCGCTTGAATAAGCAAGGCAAACCAGGTGAGGGCGATAGCTTGGAAGAGCAGTCCGCTAAGCAGTACGTTACGGTTACCTAAGCGGCTGATGGCTAACCCGGCTAGTGGGGCCGCAATCATGGTCATCGTTGTCCAAGCCATTTCTCGTACTCCGGCTCCGAGAGGTGTATTCCCTTGGGCTTGCTGGAGAAACAAGGTTAATAGGAAAATAGCACCGAACACGCCCGCGTTCATCCAAAAGCCAGCGAAAACATAGAAGGTATATTCTTTGCGGCGGAACAAATCGAAGCGCACGAGAGGATTTTTCCGCTTTCTCTCCCAGAAGTAAAATAGGAGCAGCAGCAAGCCACCGGCAGCCATAGATGCAACGACTGTTGTAGAGCCCCATCCCTCCGAATTTCCGCGCTCCAAGCCGAAGATAATGCCGAACAAACCCGTAGTTAGCAGTAGGATGCCTAATGGATCCAGCGGCTTACGGATACCGCGCGATTCCTCTAGCCATTTTAACCCTAAAACGAATGCAATTACGCCCACAGGCACATTAACATAGAAAATCATTTGCCATGGAGCGCCTTCCATAATCAACCCTCCAACTAACGGACCTACACTTAGCCCCAGACCGGAAATTCCGGACCATAATCCGATGGCTGCTGCCCTTTTTTCAGGAGGGAATGCGGAATTGACCAGTGTAAGGCTAAGTGGCACAATTGCGGCTCCTCCAACGCCTTGCAGAGCCCTGGAAAGGATCAAACCAATAGACGTGTCGCTGAGACCCGAGAGTAAGGAGCCAAGCGTGAAGACAACAACACCAGCTAGAAAAACCTTCTTCCGACCGATAGAGTCTCCTAGCACACTGAAAGGGATTAAGAGTACGGCAAAGGCCAAGGTGTAGGAATTCATGAACCATTCCAAGTCAGTCAAGGTTGCCCCAAGGTCCTTCTGAATAGAAGGGAGCGCCACTCCAAGCACCAAATTATCAAGCATGGCCATGAAGAGGGCGATACAGGTAACGAATAGTAAACGTACGCGAGCGGGTGTAAACATTTTATCTCTCCTCTATTTTATTTATTGATAAATAAATGATTGCTAGAGTGAAACCCCAAAAATTAATCGGGGTCACGCCACGGGGACAATTTAGGCATTTCTAATACTTCAGAGAGTGTAATGATGAGTCCGCAGGAAATAAACAAACTGGCCTCACGGCTTGCATCTGGTACTCCCGCATTCTCAAACCGTTCTTTTATTCTTTCGTAGATATTAGAGTATGTTTGCTTCGCAAATTCTCGTACTCCGGGCTCGGGTGTTGTGAAGCACTGCATGAGCAGCAGCATCTCGTTCCTATGGGATTCGAGTAGATTGTTGAAAGCTTCGCCCATTAGGTGGGTTAATTGCTCAGGGGGGCCTTCAATAGAAGCGAATGCTGTCTGAATTCGTTCAGTGGCACGATCCAATACGGCGATATATAGTTGTTCTTTAGTCTTGAAGAAATGAAAGACATAAGGCTGGGTTACTCCAATGGCTTCCGCGACATGCGCGGTCGTGGTTTTGTAATAGCCTTGAGAGGCGAACAAGACTGCCGCGCTTTGTAGGATTTGTTCTTTCCGGCTTGCTACGATTTCCTCCTTGGGGCTCATGGGTCATCTACTCCTTTTTTAGTTTTTAAGTGAAGGGTGGGTTGAGGATTATTTATTAATCAATAAATAACATTTAAAGGGAGGGGAAGTCAATGGGGCATCATCATATTTCTCATACATACTGAGATCAAAAACACGTATTAAAAAAGATTGAAAAAAATATTGCGCAAATGCTTGACTTCATTTCTGAATCGTGATAAATTATTACTTGTCGCTTTTGAAAAAACATTCCCTGATAGCTCAGTTGGTAGAGCACTCGACTGTTAATCGAGTTGTCACAGGTTCGAGTCCTGTTCGGGGAGCCATGGGGAGATACCCAAGTGGCTATAAGGGGCTCCTCTGCTAAGGGAGTAGACGTGTCATGCGTGCGAGGGTTCGAATCCCTCTCTCCCCGCCATCCATGAATTCAATTAGACGACATAGAAAATGCTCGCTCAGCTCTGTGCTGACGGGCATTTTTTGATTTGTTTTGAGAAGGGCGCGTTCGCGGTCGCGGTGCGAAGGTTATGCTGGGGGCGGTGGTCGTGGAGCTGGGAGTGCGGTAGTGGACCGGGAGTGTGGCTTGGAGCTCGGAGTATGGTTGTGGAACTTGGGGTAAGATAGAGGACACCATGTACGATCGTGGAACTTGGAGTATGGTCTTGGAAGCCGGAGTATGGCGTGGACGCGAAGTACGGCCGTTGGAACCCGGAGTGTGGTCGTGGACCCGATGTACGATCGTGGAACCCGTAAGTATGGTCTTCGAACTTGGAGTACGGTCGCGGAACCCGGAGTACGGTCGTGTAACCATAAGTGCGATCGAAGCGCCCGAAGTGAGGTCTTGGAACGTGAAGTACGATGTATTTCATCCGTATTGGTTCAAAAGCAATGGGTGAAATGCAGAAGTACGATGTTAATAATCGCTATTGATGCATTTTTAGTGTGTGGGCAGTTGGTTTTCCTCTCAAGTAGAATGTTTTTCATCGTTGTTGATACATTTGATATTACTCAAGTACGCATTAGCGATGTTTTACATTGTAGTTGTTAACTACGTGCTTCGTGGAAATGTTGTCTGTGTGCTAATAAGTAGATTCCCATGGGAACGCCGCCGGAAATAAATGCTTAGGTATGACTATTTGGTATGAGAGGGGCATAAGTGGAGCATTGTAAGTAGCGTAGATTTAGAGTATTTAAGGTGTTTCGAAAATAATGCGAAAAAAATGCTTGCACTCATCATCGGATTCAGATATAATCATATTTGTCGTCTGAAACGGGTTGCCGCTTAAACGCGGTATCGCAGACCTAGATTGGCCCCTTGGTCAAGCGGTTAAGACACCTCCCTTTCACGGAGGTAACAGGGGTTCGAATCCCCTAGGGGTCACCACTTGCGAGCCATTAGCTCAGTTGGTAGAGCACCTGACTTTTAATCAGGGTGTCGAAGGTTCGAGTCCTTCATGGCTCACCATTATTTTCTCCAGTTGGCGTAAGTAAGCCGATATGGACAGCAACAACTCATGTGCGGTCGTGGTGGAACGGCAGACACGCTATCTTGAGGGGGTAGTGCCCAATGGGCGTGAGGGTTCAAATCCCTCCGACCGCACCATACCTCACAAACACAGGACTCTTACTTCGGTAAGGGTTCTTTTTTGTTTTTGTATTCCACATTTAAACCGAGGGACGGGCAGGATAGTTTAGTCACTTCGCGAATACTTCAAACATGGAAATTTGCGAGGTTCGTAAATAATAAGTTATGTGAAATCATCCAAGATATTATATCTTAAGGAAAAGCATACATGCCACCATATTTTTTAGTTTATTGTTCATTTCCGTATTCTTCACTTTCATCTAACGTTTGTATATGAAGTTTACAATACATGTTTTAAGCATTTTTCTTTTAAATCTGGATATTGGATATCAGAGAATAATACACTGGATGAGGCATTGCAGTAGCTATCAACCGGAATCAACCGGACACACCCGCACCACCTAACCGAATCGCGGCCAATCGCTACGCTCATTTAGAGTGGTGGGGTGTCGTGAATATCAGATACGTTAGCTGAATTAACCGAAATTACAACACAAACTTAAAAAGAAGGTGTAATAATGATGAAGTTTACTTATGAACTTCACAGTATCGGATGGGCTAATACCCACCTTCAAGTAGAAGATTCAGAAATATATATTGAACCTAGTTATCTTTCTGAACCATTAATTGATTTAGTTCAATCTGTTGAATCGTTAGTCCCAGAATGCGTTGAACCTGATGAAATGAAAAACATAGTCCAATTTGATTGGGATTCTGAACCGGCAATTCACAATTGGATAATAGAAAAAAGAGCAAATGGAATGATCCAAATTTCAATTGTTCTTTATAGAGATGGGATTAAGACATTGCCTGGGGAGATTGTCTTTGATAGAGAATGTTTGTTAGATGACTTTATAATTAACATAGTAGAATCAATGGAATTATTATTAAAGAAACACGGATTTATCGGATATCGTAAGCAGTGGAATCGTATGGACTTTCCGATAAGTAGCTATCTTCAATTGAAAAACTATTTAATGAACAGAAACAGATATCCAATAGTGATAAAGAATCAAGATGAGTGGAATGAATCAATTGAATCAAATCTAAGTGAGGAATTACAAATAATTGATATGAGCGTTGTATGAGCAATTCAAGGAGTCGGAGAGGCATTTACAGTTGCAGGTAGAAGATTCAGCCGGACACACCTGCACCACCCAACCGCATCACGGACAATCGGAAGGGTGGTGGGGCATGATAAATAACAAAAACTGTTCGTAAGACTTACATATGCCTTAATGTACTTAATGATTCACTCACCAGTAACATGCTGACTCTGATGCATTGTTCCATTGAATTTGTTATACCTGAATATTCATTTTCGATTGAGCACTAAAACAAAAGAAAATCCGCCATTTAGACGGATTGATCTGAGAAAAGACTATCAAGTTGGGTGACTGCAGTTGTTCTATTCCCTGAGGCGATCACTCAGCGGAAATTGCTCGTTCCCCGTAAGGGCGTGGGTTAAAGGGGTCTAATAAGAACCAATTATGATTACATAATAATTCATAACAAGTCGTCCCCATATTACCTGTAGCAAAAAAACAGCATATCTATCTTTTTTAACTTGTCCTTGGTACCAAAGAATAACCAAGAGCTACTGAAATTGTAGCGGCGGCTTTTTTAACGGCTTCTCCATATTGTTTGGTTATATCAGATGTGAAATCCTGAGTAAAACCTAGAATCGTAAGGCTCCCATTAATCCGGCCAAAGCGGTCAAATATGGGGGCGGCTACTGCACTGACGCCTTGATCCAATTCCTGGTGTGATTCGGAATATCCCACTCGACGGGTTATCTCAAGGTCATTTGTTAATTTATGGACATCAATAATTGCATTTTCGGAAGATGACTTCAATGATAGGGGATCCATATAACTATCTTGTTCCTGTTGTTCAAGAAATGCAAGAATCGCCTTACCGGAAGATCCCAAATGAATTGGGCTCAAACGACCGAGTAGATGCGTTACATGAACAGCTGCCGTACTGTCCACTTTATCGAGACACTTCACCTGGCGATTAGAAATGATAGATAAAGTAACCGTCTCCTTCACTTCAGAGGCCAGACGTTCTAATTCGCTGCGTGCAACTCGCTGAACATTCAATCTATCGGACAGGCGGTCCATAATAAATTGAAATATTTCCACACGTGCCTCATACTTTCCGTCAGGTAGCTGGGATACGAATCCCCGCCGCTGAAGCGTACGAAGAATACGGAAGGTGGTTGATTTATTGAAGCCGGAAGCAAGCGAGAGTTCAGCCACACCCCATGCTCCATCTCTTTCAACCAGTCGCATCATAACTTCCAATCCTCGATCCAGTGTTTGCAGTTGGTCTGTATCCATTCCCGACATAGATTCTACCTCATCATTTTTCCTCAGTATACAACATCAATTAAATTAATACTCCAATAGAAGCTTCAATTTTTTTCACGATCTCGCCGGATTCAGCAAGCTTAATAGCTCCTTTAGAAAGAAAAGGCATGTAAGTATCATTGTCTGTAAACGGAATGGCTTCCAATAACACATCATACGCAATTTGCGTGCCTGCCCCTAATTTGAAATCACCCAATACATCTCTTGTAATGTAGATGGCTCTTGATGCTAACAAATACTCTATGCCAATAATTTTGGGAAGATTATCAATGATTTGCTTCGTTTTCCTGCACGCCCAAGGAGCCATACTCACATGATCTTCCTGATTACTTTTGGTAGACAGTGTATCTACACTGGCAGGAAAGCATAGTGTTTTATTCTCGGAGGCGATCGCTGCAGCTGCACATGATATGACAGGGTATCCACAGTTTAAACCTGCAGGCTCCCCGGCAAGCATTGGAGGTAAGCCATAGTTTAAGGTTGAATCACATAACGCGAAAATCCTTCGTTCCGAAATGTTACCAATTTCCGCTAGGCTCATGGCCAAAATATCCATTGCAAATGCGATAGGTTCACCGTGAAAGTTCCCCCCGCTTAAGAAATCAAGCTCGCCTTGTTCATTCCAGAACACAAGCGGGTTATCCGTGGCCGCATTAATTTCTCTCTCCAGAATTTCTCTGACATAGTTTAAGTTATCTCTGCAAGCACCATGAACTTGTGGCACGCAACGAAGCGAATATAAATCTTGAACTCTCGGTTGATATTCTGGATGCAAGACATCATGTTTAAGATGTACTTTCCTTGCGTCTTCAGTGATCCGTTCACTATTTTGGACAATCCGTCTAACATTGCTGGCGCTGTCGATTTGCCCTTTTTGCCGTCTTACAAGATGGATTCTTTCATCAAAAGCACTCGGTTCTCCGCGCATAGCTTCAAGACTTAGTGAGGCAGAAGCCTCTGCTTCTTTAAGTAGCTTTGCAGCATCGGAGTAGTTGAGCACAGCCATCCCTGCAAACATTGTAGTTCCATTAATAAGCGCCAAAGCGTCTTTTGCTTTCAACTGAAAGTTAATGGGATGGATGCCGGCTCTTCTTAAAGCTTCAGGGGCAGGCAATATTTCACCTTCATAGTAGGCTTCGGCAGCATCAAACCCTATGAGAACAGATGCCATATGCGCCAATGGTGCTAAATCGCCACAAGCCCCAACAGAGCCTTGAATGGGGATTACGGGGTGTACACCTTTATTAAGCATCTCAACAAGCCTATCTACCACTTCAATTCTTAACCCCGAAACGCCCTGACAAAAAGCATTAATTCTTACTACCATGGTAGCTCTAACCACTTCTTCCGAAGCAGGCTCACCTACTCCACCGCAATGCGATAAGATAATGTTTTTTTGAAATAAATCATTATCCTCTACCGAAATGTTGAAATCCTTTAATTTTCCTACGCCCGTATTAAAACCATAGATAGGAGGTGCGTCACTCCTTATCCAATTTTTCTCGATGTATTCTCTAACTTTTATAATTTCATTTCTGCTAGATTCGGCTATTTGAACCGGTAATTTATATCTCGAAACATTAATAACATCCTCAATCGTTAGGTTCTCTCCATCCAAGATGACTTCGTTCATATTCAATCCAATCCCCCGTATCATCGAACCGTTTCTATAATAGAAACGATAGTTTCTTTATTCGGTCTATAAAATGAAGTCTAATAGACTGATGATCGCATGTCAATGTTTTTCTTATAGGCTTAGTCGGAATTAAAAAAAGGGGGCAATTTTAGTGTGAAAATTAACGCTTCATCTAATCAAACTAATCCAATAAATTATATTGGAATTAATATTGACGTGAAAAATTACGTGTGATAATATCGTGAACATTAAATAGATTTGTGGAGGAACAACGATGAAAAAGACAGGATTTTCTATTGCAGCACTAGTAATAATTGGGTCACTTATATTCACAGGTTGCAGTAAGAAAGAGACAAACTTACTGGAATCTATCAAAAAGAGCGGTGAAATACGGATAGGTACGGAAGGCACTTATGCGCCATTTACTTATCATGATAATGATGGGAAGCTCGTCGGTTTTGATGTGGAAATTGCCGAGGCGGTAGCGAAGAAATTAGGTGTAAAGGCTAAGTTTATTGAAACGAAATGGGACGGTATGTTTGCTGGGTTAGATGCCAAACGTTTCGATGCCGTAGTGAATGAAGTGAATATTAAAGAAGATCGCAAGGTAAAATACGATTTTTCGGATTCCTATATTGTTTCTAAAGCAGTCCTTATCGTTCATAAAGATAACGACAATATTAAACAATTTTCGGATTTAAAAGGAAAAAAAGCTGGAGAATCATTGACGAGTAATTTAGCAGATATTGCCAGAGAAAATGGGGCAACTATCGTGCAAACGGATGGATTTAACCAGGCTATTGATCTACTGACTAGCAAGCGAATTGATGCTACAATCAATGACGGTCTTTCTTTCTTGGATTTTACTAAGCAAAAACCAGATGCTCAAATCAAGGTAGTTGATGAGCTGGATAACGCTGCTCCAAGTGGTATTTTATTTAACAAGGGTAATCAAGATCTAGTCGATGCCGTGAATAAAGCTCTGGCAGATATTAAAGCAGATGGTACGTATTTAGAAATATCACAAAAATATTTTGGTGCTGATGTATCCAAATAAAGGATAAAAACCAATGAGTGATCAAGCGGAACGATTAATTAATATTTTTTGGGAATCATTTCTACCTCTGTTAAGAGCAGGGGTAGCTTTTACAATTCCATTGACTTTAATTTCCTTTTTTCTAGGCTTAGGTCTCGCTTTGTTAACAGCAATAGTTCGACTTTCTGAATGGAAATTGTTGAAAGCTTTAGCCAGATTTTATGTATGGGTGATTCGAGGAACGCCGCTAATCGTGCAATTATTTATTATTTTTTACGGATTACCAAGTTTAGGAATTACAATTGATGGTTTTCCAGCGGCCGTAATTGGTTTTACGCTTAGCGTAGGTGCATATGGTTCTGAAATTATTCGTGCAGCGATTCTTTCTATTGCTAAAGGGCAATGGGAGGCTGCATATTCCATGGGTATGACGAGATCTCAAGCGCTTCGTCGTATTATTTTACCGCAAGCAGCACGTGTTTCTGTTCCACCTCTTTCTAATTCTTTTATTAGCTTAATAAAAGATACTTCCTTGGCCTTTGTCATAACAGTGCCAGAAATGTTTGCAATATCTCAACAAATAACTGCTAAGTACTACGAGCCTTTGTTGCTCTATTGTGAAGTAGGCTTGATCTATTTAATTTTTAGCAGTGTGCTTTCTAGTTTTCAACGACGGTTGGAAAAACACTTTGACCGATATAATGCAAAATAGAGGGAGTAAGTGATGATAGAAATTGCCAAGCTGAGAAAAACGTTTGATAAGCTAGAAGTACTCAAAGGGATAAACCTAACTATTATAAGGGGCCAAGTCACTGTTATTATTGGTCCTTCTGGTTCAGGAAAAACAACCTTGCTTCGCAGCATGAATTTATTAGAGTACCCTACCGAAGGAACTATACAAATGGGTCCCACAACAATTGAGTTTAAAGAAAAATCAAAGCCAAAACTCAGTGATGTATTAGCTTTGCGTAAACAATCTGGGATGGTGTTTCAGTCCAATAACCTATTTCCACATATGACTGCTTTGGGTAATGTGATGGAAGCACAGGTTATCGTGCAGAAAAAATCAAAAGAAGCAGCCAGAGTCCGTGCATTAGAGCTCTTACAAAAGGTCGGTCTGAAAGAAAAGGCTAATGCGTTTCCGCACCAGCTATCCGGTGGACAGCAGCAGCGGGTTGGAATTGCGCGTGCTATGGCTACTGACCCACAGTTGCTCTTATTCGATGAACCAACATCAGCATTGGACCCAGAATTGATCGGCGAAGTATTAAAGGTAATTAAGGAGTTGGCCACAGAAGGAATTACTATGGTTATTGTGACTCATGAAATGAAGTTTGCCAGCGAGGTGGCGGATCGAGTCATCTTCATGGATGATGGCCGGATACTGGAGGATGGGACACCAGATCAAGTTTTTAATCATCCGACGAATGAGCGAACACGCCTATTTTTATCACACTTAAATCATTAAAATAGAGGTTATGAAAATGCTAAAGGACAGGAAGTAGGGAGTCATTATCAGGTCCGGGCGCGAGCTGCAATTTAATAAAAACACCTTCAGCGATGTACTATTTCGTAAGAGATAGCATCTTGAAGGTGTTTTTGCGTTTATTCTACCTCATCCCACCGAATCCCATCCCAAGATGCGGTATGTTTGTTCCATTTGGAACAGCATGCCGCATTTTCACGCGCATTAACATGTCACCAAAGTACAAATTCAGGTCACGCGTGCGGTGTGTTGAGGGCTACGTGGAGCTCTATGATAAGAACATACCAACTAGAAAGGGCGCGATTGACTAAGATGCCGAATTCGTCTATCTGGAAATCTTTTCGAAAATATAAGGTACTGCTGCTCATGCTGCTGCCGGGCTTTCTATACTTGCTGCTGAACAACTATTTGCCAATGTTCGGCGTGGTTATCGCGTTCAAGAACATTAACTATGCGCAAGGGATATGGGGAAGTGATTGGAACGGTTTCAAAAACTTTGAATTTCTGTTCCGAACGGAAGACGCTTATATCATTACGAGAAATACAATTCTGTACAATTTAACTTTCATTGTAATCAACTTAGTAGGCGCTGTAACGCTTGCCGTGCTTCTCAATGAAATCCGAGCCCGGTTGGCGGCTCGATTGTATCAGAGCTTGATCCTGTTGCCTTATTTATTCTCGACCGTCATCGTCGGTTATCTCGTTTATGCATTCCTGAGCGCGGATTTTGGTTTCCTGAATCATCGGGTGCTACCCCTATTCGGAATGGAGCCACTGGTCTGGTACAGCGAAGCAAAGGTATGGCCCTACATTCTCGTTATCGTGAACACATGGAAATCCGTCGGCTATTTGAGCATCATCTACTTGGCTGCAATTGTGGGACTCGAAAAGGAATACTACGAAGCATCCCGAATTGACGGCGCGAACAAGTGGCATCAGTTCTCGAGAATTACGATTCCCTTGATCTCTCCAGTCATTGTGATCATGACGCTCCTACAGGTCGGTCGTATTTTTAACTCCGATTTCGGTTTGTTTTACCAGGTCACGATGAATTCCGGTTCTATCTTGCGGACGACTAACGTTATCGATACTTACGTTTATCGCGCTTTGATTCAATTGGGGGATATCGGAATGTCGTCTGCTGCAGGTCTGTTCCAATCCGTTGTTGGATTCGTTTTAGTTTTATCCGTCAACCTGATCGTTCGTAAAATCAACAAGGACAACGCTTTGTTTTGATAGGAGAGAAACCTCATGCGGAATACCAGTGTCATTACGCCCAGCACCACGCAAACGGCAACACGTCAGCAGAAATTTTCCGTCTATCAATTGCTGTTGCACATTATTTTCATCATCACATCAATCCTTGTTATCATTCCAGTTATTCTTGTGCTTGCTGTGTCCTTTTCCGATGAGAATTCGATCTTTATTGAAGGGTACTCCTTTATTCCCAAAAAGTTCAGCATGGATGCCTATACCTATCTTTGGCAAGATAAAATGGCTATTCTTCATGCGTACGGCGTTTCGATATCGGTTACGGTCATCGGTGGAATCATAGGTCTTCTGCTTACGGCTTTGTTCGCCTACCCGATTTCCAGACGAGATTTCCCATTACGAAACGTATTCTCGTTTTATGTTTTCTTTACGATTTTGTTTGGAGGCGGCCTCGTTCCTTGGTACATGGTATTTACGAATATCATCGACGTCAAAGATTCCATGATTGCCCTGATTTTGCCGGGTCTGCTGATGAACGGCTTTAATGTCCTCATTATGCGTACCTTCTTTCAGAACATGGTTCCACCTTCCCTGATCGAATCGGCGACGATCGATGGTGCGGGCGAATTCCGGATTTGGTGGCAGATCATCATGCCGCTTTCCTTGCCCGTGTTAGCCACGATCGGTTTGTTCAGTACGCTAGGCTATTGGAATGACTGGTTCAACTCCCTGATTTTCGTCTCCGACGCTAAGTGGTATAGCTTGCAGTATGTCATGCAAAAGACGCTGCTCGACGTGCAGTTTCTATCACAGCATTCCAGTAGTGGAGGCACCTCTGCCCTATTAGCCGCCGTTCCGACAGAGACGGTCAGAATGGCGATGGCGATCATTGGAGCCGGTCCGGTTGTGCTTGCTTATCCGTTCTTTCAACGTTATCTGGTACAAGGTCTGACGATCGGCGCTGTGAAAGGCTAATACCGAATATGGCTTAACAGCTTGAGAGGGGGGATGCGGCAGAGTAGATGCAAGGGCGTATGGTGAATTTGAAAGTCGAATAGTGGAGATACGTGTTAAAATGATAACATTGGAGGGTCATATCCATGAAAAAGCAATTCGTCATCATTCTTAGTTTAGTCGTAATATTGGGTGTTATTTTATCAGGGTGCGGCGATTCGAAGAACAACAACGCTTCTAGTCCGGCAGCAAGTCCTGCGGAGTCATCAACTAGCCCGTCATCGTCCGAAGAGCCATCAGATTCGGTAAAGCTTGATCCTTATAAGCTGGTCATGGTTTATCCGGGAGGCAATCCTAAGGATCTTAAGCTCGTTGAAGAAGAGATGAGCAAATATTTAACAGAGAAAATTAATGCGACTATCGAACTGAAACCGATCGATTGGGGTGCATGGGCTGACAAATCGAATCTCATGTTCACATCCAACGATAAGTTTGACCTTATCTTTACGGCTGCCTGGTTGCAGTACAACTCCAACGTTGCGAAGGGCCAATTCCTGGAACTGGACAAGTTGATCGATCAGTACGGACAAGGCGCTAAGGAAACACTCGGGCCGGATTGGATCAAAGGTAGCCAGGTCAATGGGCATAACTACGGGCTTCCGACTTTGAAGGAGTTCGCAGGTGCTGCAGGGCTGCTCTTCCGCAAAGATCTAGTAGAGAAATATAATATAGATCTGAATGCGATCAATACGATGGACGATCTCACACCGATCTTCCAAACGATCAAGGACAAAGAGCCGGGTGTCACACCGCTAGTCCAATCGCTATCTCTTAACCTGCCAGGCTTGATTTCAGGCTATTCCCTTGATTATCTCGGCGATAGCTATGGGGTAGTTGATCCAGATAGTGGAGACCTGAAGGTTGTGAACATGTTCGAAACAAAGAAGTATACGGACGCAGTTCAACAGATGCGGAAATGGAACAAGGCTGGATTTATCAATAAAGATGCGTCTACGATTAAAGACGATCAGCTATACAACGTGATGAAGGCGGGTAAAGGATTCGCGTTTGCCGCATCCACCAAGCCAGGAAAGAATGCGGAAATGAGCACGCAGCTCGGTGTAGACCTGTTGCAAAAGGATTTGATCAAGCCTCAGACGACGACGAGCGAGGCATCGGGAGCGATGCTGGCGATCTCTCGGACATCCGGAAATCCGGAGCGTGCGATGATGTTCCTTAACTTGCTGTATACGGACCAATATTTGATTAATTTGCTCGACTTCGGTATCGAAGGTAAGCATTACGTGAAGAGCGCAGACAATGTTCTCGACTTCCCTGAAGGAGTTACAGCTCAAACGAGTGGTTACAATCCGGGTGCAGCTTGGATGTTTGGTAACCAATTAAATACGTACTTGTGGAGCAACGAGGACCCGAACAAATGGAATAAATTCAAGGAATTTAACGACAGCTCTACCAAATCACTGGCGCTTGGCTTCGTTTGGGATCCTACCAATGTCAAGAACGAAGTGGCGGCAGTCGCGAATGCAAGAACGGAATTTAGCGGGGCGATCCAGACAGGGACGATCGATCCGGACAAATTTTTGCCGCAGTTTAACCAGAAGCTGAAGGATGCGGGTCTTGATAAGATTATTGAAGAGAAGCAAAAGCAATTAGATGCATGGGCTCAAAATAAATAAGCGTGCCTCCTAATCGGTGCGGAAAGCGTGAATCCTCTATAGGTTCACGCTTTCCCCTTTTGCTTTTATAATGGAGTGGCTCGAAACGTTGGATAGGACAGGAGGAAGAGCTACCGGTGACCTTACGAATGAAAGTTATCCTTGGTTTTTGCGTCATGACGATTCCGCTTGTATGTTTTCTGATCTATACCAACTATTACTCTAGTAAGGTCGTCAGGGAGCAAGTCGCAAACTTCAACTCCGGTCTGCTGACGCTTTATGGGGATCAGATTGATCAGACGCTTGCGAACGACAATAGCTTCCTCTATAAGCTAGCCACGCAAGAGCCTCTCGTGCGTTCTTTGATCTACAATCTCAATAATGAGGATGAGTATTCGTTAACTCGGGCCGCTGTATCCAACAAATTATATACGGACGCGACTTATTACAATAGCTTTGATGTTTTATTTGCCTATGTCCCGAATAATCGGGATTTAATTGTGGCGCAGCTTTCCCAGAAAAGCTATGGGGAAGAGGTCCAGATTCAGAGCTTTCTAAGAGAGCTGTTTACCGATGACGGAAAAACGGAGAACCATGAGGCATATGACATCCGGTGGACGAATTGCCAGATTGGCGATGATCAATTTTTGTTACGAATCGTACGCACGGATACGAATACCTATATCGGGGCGTTGATTAAGAATAGCGATTTGATGCGGCCACTTCAAGTGATTTCAAAGGAACGTAATATTAACTCGTATTTCTTGCGAAACGACGGGCAATGGATTGATTCGGTGCTTCCTGATGCCTCGGATCAAGTAACAGCGGCGATCCGGAATGGTCGGAATGCTTATCAAACTGTCAAGGGGCATGAAAAATATTTGCTCGTTTACCACAGGATGAAGCTCTCCGATCTGGTACTTACAATAATGATTCCGGAAAATGAAATGCTTCAGCAGGTTCCATTGTTCCAACGGATTACCTATGTTATTCCTTTCGTAGCTGGAGCCTTGTTACTTATTTTTCTAATGTATTTACAGAAGCTAGTGATCAAGCCGATGCAGCATCTGATTAAAGGCATGAGGCAGATCGGTAAAGGGAATCTAGATGCCAGACTGTCTACCCGTGGCTCGCTCGAATTTACACTGATTGACGATACCTTCAACAACATGGTCTCACAAATCCAGGATCTGAAAATTCATGTTTATGAAGAGGAAATACGTTCGCACAAGGCAGAGCTCAAGCAGCTGCAATTGCAGCTAAATCCACATTTTTTATTTAATTCCCTCAATATTATTTATAATTTAGCGGAAACGAAGAAGTACGACCTCATCCAACAGATGTCCCGACATATGGTCAGTTATTTGCGTTTTTTCGCGCATCTCAGAGATAACCACATTACAGTTCAAGATGAAATGAATAATGTTGATCACTATATGCAGATTCAGAAGCTCCGCTTCCCGAAGCATCTGGAATACGAGTGGAGAGTAGAGGAGGCGGTCATGGCGTTTCCGATCCCTCCGTTATTAATCCAGCCGTTCGTCGAGAATGCTATTAAGCACGGATTCTCGACAAAGGACAACGTATTCCGGATCAACGTTCATGCGGGTGTTCGCTTGCAGCCGGATCGCGAGTGCGACTATTGCGAGATCAGGATAGAAGACAACGGACGGGGTCTGCCCTCTGAATTAACAGACAATCTGGCCGAACGGCTGGAGGATCGCACTTTTACGGATGAACATATCGGAATATGGAACGTATACAATCAGCTTAAGATGATGTATCGCGGCGAAGCCGAGATGGTATTCACCAATCTTGTACCACATGGAGCGCGCGTTACTATTCGGATTCCTATGTACAAAGACGATCGTGAAGGAGGCAAAGCTGTCGATGTTTAATCTGCTGATCGTGGACGATGAGATTTATGCTGTAGAAGGGCTAAAGTCGGGTGTGAATTGGGCGGGTGTCGGATTTACCGGAGTTTATGAAGCGTACAATATTAGGGATGCCCAGGACATACTTGTCAGCGTTCCGATCGATGTCGTCATTTGTGATATCGAGATGCCGGGAGGAGACGGCTTTGAGCTGATTGAATGGATTCGCCGCCACGATTCGGATATCGTAACGCTATTTCTGACGTGCCATGCCGACTTTCATTTCGCTCAGAGAGCGATCCAGCTTGGAACCCAGGATTATTTGCTTAAGCCAGTCGATTTTGCGGCGCTCGAGGAAACAGCACACAAAATCGTAGCCTCTATACAGCAAGAGTGGGATCGTAAGTCCGCCTATGATAAAGCGAATACGTTTTGGGAGTCGAAAAAACCGCTGCTTGTTGAACGTTTCTGGCAGGACGTGCTGGGATCGCGAATTCCGTCTGCTTCTGATCAGCTTCGGAAGGCAATCGCGGAATACGCAGTTCCGTTTGACCCTGACCGTATGGATGTATTGCCGATTCTGATCAGTGTCGAGCAATGGATGCAGGCATTTAATGAGCGGGATGAAGAGCTAATGGAATACGCGATCCGTAAAGTAGCAGAAGAGATTCTGTTAGTTGACGGTGCGGGCTGCGCCGTTCAGGAGCGCAATGGAGCTAATGTTGCATTCGTATACTTCGACAAGGCTGCTACACCGGATCCGAATGAGTGGGTCAGAAGATGTGAGGAATTTCTGCTATATTGCGAGCGTCATTTTTATTGCAAATCTTCCTGCTATATTGGTCAGAAGTCGGCTATAGAACGTACGAAGTCAAATTACGAAGCGTTATTGAAGCTGGAGTTCGATAATATTTCGAAATCGCGTTCGGTGCATTTACATAAGCCGGAGCGGGAAGAGGTCAATCGGCTACGGACCTTTGATTTGTCGGAATGGCCTGGACTGATCGAGCAAGGGGCGGAAGCTGCTTTGCGCGAGCGAATTGTTCAATCGCTGGCGATTCTAAAGATTGAAGGGGGTAACGCTGAAGCGTTGCTCATTTATTACCACAGCGTTCTTCAGGCGATCTATTCGGTACTGCACAAGCGAGGGAAAAGCGTGCAGGAGGTATTCGCTGAGGCGGAAGCTCTTGAGCCCGCATTCGTACCGAAAACGATCAGCCAAATTGAGCAGTGGAGTATACGAGTAACAGGGGCAGTCAGCCGTTACGTGAAGAAGGATGAAGATTCAATCGTGCAGAGGGTGAAAGAGTATGTGATTGCCCATTTGGACGATCGCATCGAGCGGATGGAGCTTGCTGATTTGGTACACTTAAACCCGGCATATTTATCAAGGCTGTTCAAGAAGGAGACGGGAGAGTCGCTCACCGAATTTATTCAGTCTGAGAAAATGAAGCTGACCAAGCAGCTACTACGCGGTAGCGACAAGCCGATCAGCGAAATCGCACAAGTGGCGGGTTATAGCAATATGTCATACTTTTCGAAAGCGTTCAAAAAAATGTATGATATGAGCCCCTTGGCTTTTCGGAAAGGTTCCCCATCTAGAGAGGGGAGGAGAGGGGAATGGAAATAAAGCAAGAAATGGCGATGCAAGGATAACCCTTGTACCGCCATTTCTTTATTTTGATACGATTTTTTCAAGTTATAACTAGGGTCTGCTATTTAGCCAAAATTCCTGTGCCGGTAGCCGGATCTTTCGGCTTGCGGTGGAAGAGTTGATCAAAGCCCTTGTGTAGCAGTGGAAGGACGTAACGGTCAAGTCCGAAGCGACCTGCGTTCGTTCCAGCGACGACAACCAGCAATCCGAGAAGCATTAGCCAAGGGTTAGTGCTTACTGTTCCAGCGAATAAAAACATGAAGTTCATTAAGAGTCCGAAGAATGCAGCCGTAACAGTCAGCGTACCAAGGATGAGACCAAGACCTACTAGGAACTCTCCCCAAGGAATCATGACGTTAATAATTTTAACGTTCGGTAATGCGAAGTGTTCTAGGAAGGCTAGATACGTAGGGTATACCGCCTCGCCTGTCGCCTTATCGACAATCGGATTATTAATGGCTCCGTTCAGAAATCCTCCAGCATTAAAAGGTGTTGCTCCGGTAATTTTATGCCATCCTGCGGTGATCCAAGCGTACCCAACTACGAAACGGACAATGGTGACAAGGATTGCAGCAATACGATGCTCTCTCCACAATTTCATCATGACAATCACTCCTCATTTAGTGTATATAAAGCGTTAATTATGAAAGTAACGATTTGTAGTTATCGGTGTATTGTAGTTATCGGTTTATTGTATTTCTCACCGATGTTTGAGATCGAAACCGTTTCATCGGGATCACCATCCTCGTTTGTTTTCTTGTCTTCTTGTTTTCTTGTTTTCTTGTTTTCTTGTCTTGATTATAAATCTAATTTCAATCAATTTATGTGAAATAAATCACAATATCAGAAAAACTTTATCACCTATTTAGGGGGTTATAATCTCCGATTAGTTACACCATGCAATAACGCACTGAGGGCTACTAAGGGAGGAGGAAATCCTCATTCACGCAGGAATAACGCACTGAGGGCTACTAAGGGAGCGGGAAATCCGTATTTGCGGAGGAATAACGCACTGAGGGCTACTAAGGGAGCGGGAAATCCGTATTTGCGGAGGAATAACGCACTGAGGGCTACTAAGGGAGCGGGAAATCCTCATTCGCGAGGGAATAACGCACTGAGGGCTACTAAGGGAGCGGGGAATCCGCATTCGGGAGGGAATAACGCACTGAGGGCTACTAAGGGAGGCGAAAATCCTCATTCGCGAGGGAATAACGCACTGAGTGCTCTTCTGTCAATAAAGTAGACACCAATTAGTTTAAGCCATGTTAGCGTAGTAAAGTTGCTCAAAGCACACCGGCGACATATAACCAATAGTGCTATTTGAGCGTTTCCGGTTGTAAAAGAATTCGATGTAGCGATAGAGTTTTTGCTGGGCTTCTTCCACTGTCTTAAACTTAGGCTTACTGTAGATGAACTCACGCTTTAATATGCTATGAAAAGCCTCGATACAGGCGTTATCATAGCAGTTACCCTTACGACTCATACTTGGCTTCATTTTGTAGTCCAGCAACTGCGTACGGTAATCTTTGGCGGCATACTGTGAACCACGGTCGGTGTGGTGAATCAACCCCTTGGGGGGCTTCTTGGCAGCGTACGCCATTTTCAGTGCATCCAGTGTAAGGTCAGTCGTCATTCGATCGCTTAGCTTCCAGCCCACAATTTGTTTGGTGAATAAGTCCAGGATACTGGCGAGGTACAGTTTCCTTTGACGGCACGGGATATAGGTAATGTCAGCCACCCACTTCTCGTTGGGTTTTGTGGCCTTGAAATCTTGCTGTAGTACGTTGGGAGCGATGGGCAGATCATGGTTGGAATCGGTTGTGGAGACTTTGAACTTGCGGGACATACAGGAACGCAAACCCTCTTCTCGCATGATGAGACCAACCGTACGCTCGGAGACGATCCATTTTTCCTTTACAAGCTCCCCGTGTATTCTCGGACTACCATAGCTTTCATCCGAGTCGTAAAAGTGCCATTTTACCCGCTCGGCAAGCTTGGCTTTGCGTTTTTTGAGCTCGGATACTCCGGAGGTCAGCCACTTGTAATAACCGCTCATAGACACCTCTAGAACGTCGCACATCTTCTTCAATCGAAACTCGGAGCGATGATTTTCGATGAACTGGAACCTTAGTTCCTTTCTCTGCTGAAGATGTGCATGGCCTTTTTTAGGATTGCAATCTCTTCTTCCATATCCTCGATTTTACGTTTCTGATCTTCGAGAAGTTGTGATTGTTGACGAAGGGTTTCTCCTTGATTTACGGGCTCGTTATCGAACTCTCGATACTTTCCAACCCAGTTACGCAAAGTGCCTTGATTAACGTTAAGCTCATCTGCAATCTGCTCTAACGACTTCCCCTGCTCTTGCACATACTTTACGGCCTCACGTTTAAATGTCTCATTGTAATGTTGCCTGTTCCCACCCATTTTCAACACCCTCTTCGTATGCTTTTTTTCATTATCTGTCTCTCACTAAGAGGTGTCTACTTTTTATTCTAATTGCAGAGGGCTACTAAGGGAGCGGAAAATCCTCATTCGCGAGGGAATAACGCACTGAGGGCTACTAAGGGAGCGGGAAATCCGCATTTGTGGAGGAATAGCGCACTGAGGGGTTACTGCTTAGGTCTCCCCATATTGCGGGAGATTTTTTTATGTTCTTTAAAGGATTTCTTCGCCTCATGTCGAATACATAATTATGCCATCTTCAACAACGAGGAGCGTGACCAAGATGCTAACGCCGCAACAAGTGAACACGATTTGCAAAGGAGATCAGGAGATTGCGGGTTACTTCAACGCGCTTCTCACCGTGATAGATAAGCAAGAAAAACAAATCGAGAAACTCGAGAAACGGGTTCATGAATTAGAACGCCAACTCGGTCAGAATAGTAACAACAGTAGTAAACCGCCTTCGAGCGATGGATTTCGAAAACCGACCAATCTACGTCAACCCGGCGGTAAAAAGGGGGCGCCTAAAGGGCATGATGGACATACGCTTCGCTTTAGCACCGACCCAGATGAGATTGTCATCCATTCGGTTTCTTCTTGCTCGAATTGCGCTTCCTCATTAGCGTCCGTGACGGCTACGCGCTATATTAAACGGCAAGTATTCGATTTACCGCTACCTCGTTTGGTTGTTACCGAACATCGTGCGGAAGAGAAATGTTGCCCTACATGCCGGACGCGTCAATCTGCCGCTTTTCCGACACGCGTCAACGCGCCCGTTCAGTACGGAGATAGTTTTACGGCTTGGACGGCGTATTTGAACGTGTACCAGCTCTTGCCGTTAGATCGCATTTCGCGGTTGTTTGCTGATTTGACAGGACAGCGTCCTAGCGAAACGACTTTGATCACGCAATTGAGCACAATGGCGGACGTTGCGTTGCGAATGGAGCCTGCCATTCGCGAACAATTGGTGAAGCAACCGGTTTTGCATGCCGATGAAACGGGGATGCGCACAAACGGTAAAAAACAATGGCTCCACACACTCTCCAATGACCAATGGACGCTACTCTCATTGGCGGAGAAACGGTGCGGGCAGACTTTGGTAGACATGGGCGTACTTCCTGTTTATGATGGCGTGCTCGTGCATGATTGCTGCTTGGCGTACTTCAAACCGGTGTTTAAGTTTTCTCACGCACTGTGCAACGCGCATTTGCTTCGCGAGTGCCAAGGCATTGCGGAGCACGACCGCCACAAATGGGCGACCCAGATGAAGGAGTTGCTCCAACGAAGCTGGGTGCTGGCTAAAAAGTCTCGCGCGGCTGACGTCGCTTTGACGGAAGAAGTCCTCACCGAAATCGATGTGCGCTACGACGCCATCCTGGCACTTGGGAAAACCGAGTGGGTAAAAGATGCCGTTCGCGCCAAAACAGGGCCAAAAGGGCGAAAATGTAAAAGCAAAGCAGCCAATCTCGGACAGCGATTCGAACAGCACAAAGTGTCGATTCTTCGCTTTCTTCGAGATGCCCGAATACCGTTTGACAACAACCAGGCTGAACGCGACATCCGCATGTCCAAGGTGAAGCAAAAAATATCCGGCTGCTTCCGTACCAACGAAGGCGGACAACGCTTTGCCAGCATACGCGGGTTTATTTCCACGCTTCTAAAACAGCAACTTCCCCTACATGCTTCGCTTGTATCTGCACTCCGCGGACAATTCCGATTTAGCACGACCTAAGTAGTAACACTGAGGGCTACTAAGGGAGCGGGAAATCCTCATTCGGGAGGGAATAACGCACTGAGGGCTACTAAGGGAGGCGAAAATCCGCATCCGCGAGGGAATAACGCACTGAGGGCTACTAAGGGAGGCGAAAATCCGCATCCGCGAGGGAATAACGCACTGAGGGCTTCTAAGGAATCTGCCCCCGAGCCGAGACGTGCATACACGGTGCAAACAAGATGAGTGGTTTTCGTCAATAAGCAGAAGATTTCATGAAATCTTCTGCTAGAGAATGGGGTTAAGTGTATTAGCGTGCTGCGAAAGTTGAGCTATTTATTTAATAATTTACTGCTTAGATTTGCGATTTTCTTGGTGATTTCATTATTTAGGGGATCATCATGCAATTGCTTCAGGGTTTCACGCAAGGTTTGGATAGTATCAGAATTAATAGTATTAATGATTTCTTGATTATTTTCGGGCTGGAGCAAGGCAATATAAAGACTATATAGAGATCCATTCAAAAGCTCATTCTCTTTTTCATATGAGGTCAATCTTGATAAGGCTGATACAGCAGATAGTTGGGAAATTAGTTTTGGGTATTCACGTAAAACATCGTTTGGTTCTGATAAGTCTATTCTATTAAGACTACTCTCGGTCTCACCAATCTGATAAATAAACGCTTGGTCAATTTGATTGTGAATATCATGTAGCTTTTTCTTGTTCTGTTGATTCGAAAAAATAAAAACTATAGTAAGAATAGCTAGTGCACCAATAAGAAAAATACCTGTAATATACTTTTTATTTTGGCTTTGCAAAGTATCAACCCCTTAAATAGGTTATTAGACAATATCAGAAAAGCCAGTCTCGCCTATGAGATTGGGCTGGCTTTTCTGATTTGTTTGCAGGGCAGTCGTGAGCCGAAGTCGAAAAGCTCGTTGCAGCTCTCGAAAGGCATTTCTCGCGAGATGGCGAGGGGGGAATTCCCCTATTGCTTATCATGTTGCATTGACGAACGGTTCAGCATAAGGACGAGCTGGTTTACATAAGGTCTCAACTCGCTGACGGTATCTAGGAAGGTGACGTAAACCCGCAAAAGGGTACTATTTGGCTTAGGTTGTCCAAGCTCGCGCTGCAGCAGATCGATTACCTCGAGCAGCTCATCCTGAATGCGTACTAGCTGGGGTAGCTCCTTGATTTTGACGACAACAAATTTCAGAAACTCTTCAAGATTGGCCTTTCGTGTTTCGTCATCCAACTGGTTGATGTCGTTGAAATAAGCACTCGAAGTCTTGAGAACTGGTTCCGCTTTGCTTGCGATTAAATCGCTGATGATCACATCCATCCTATCTGTGAGGAATCCGGCCAAATCAGCCATGGGGACCGCGATTACGGACTGTACCGAATGAGATAAATATTCCTTCAACATGCCGCGGAAGATAGCCACGGTATCTCCCAGATAGGGGGCAATGGGCGCGCCATATGCTTCAAGGAAGCAGTCGTGGTGCATCGTAAGCAGCGTGGCTCTTTTTTTACGCCATTCATGCAGAAAATTCTCGTTGCTTGTAAGCGGCAGCTCCTTGAATTCGCTGGTGAAAAAGTAGTTTTCGAGCATAAATTGCAGCTGAAACACGATCTTGCGGCGCAAAATTTCCTTAGGCGGATGCCCCTCCAACGTAAGCGTGCGATCAAGCGCTCGTGCTTCTTCGAACAGTGTCCGGTGTACCTCGACGAAGATCCCGGTAAATAAATCCTCTTTCGAGGGAAATACTTTATAGATGCTCGCTTTGGCCATGCCACAAGCTTCAGCGATGTCCTGCATGGAGGCTGCGAAATATCCTTTTTCCTTGAAAATTCGCATTGCCGTATCTATGATTTGTTTTCTTTTGAATTGTTCCATATTTTCCACCTCTACACATTCTGACATGCCCTAACCTGATGGTCAATAAAGGAATTGACGCAAAAACCTTAAAGTCATATAATGTACTCGTGAGTTTTATTGTCAGAAAATATAAGGAGGTGAGCCAGAGCAACTAAGCTTTGGCGCAACATGAAAATTAATGAACAGATTGAGATGCTAGAGATTACTCTTCAGATGGGCGAGAACCATATGGTCATCAACCCGACGGTCATCCGTGACGAGCAGGCTTACGTATTAATAGATACGGGAATGCCCGGTTGTTACGGTCCTATTACGGAGCTTTTGACTCAAGCGGGCATCGATCCGAAGGCCCCTCATTCCATTATTCTTACTCATCAGGATCTCGATCATGTGGGCGGTCTGCCGGAGTTTAAAAGTGAAAGTGTGGACGTATATGCGCATGCGGATGACCAGCCGTATATAGATGGTTTGAAGCCGATGATTAAGTTAAGCGAGGAGTTTAAGCAAGGGTTGATCGCGTCTCTGCCACAGGACCTTGCGTCTTCTTTTGAGACCGCCTTTTCGGGAAAAGTAAAAAATGTGACCCACCTGCTGGCGGACGGGGAGAAGCTACCTTTGGGTGGAGGACTTACAGTCATTCATACTCCCGGACATACGCCGGGTCATATCAGCTTGTACCATGAGCCTAGCAAAACTCTCATTGCCGGAGATGCGATGGTCGTTGATAATGGGAAGCTCCAAGGTCCCAATCCAGCAGTTACACCTGACATGCAAACTGCCCTTGCGTCGCTTCGCAAATTCAAGGCATATCCGATCGACAATGTAATTTGCTATCATGGGGGCTTATTTCAAGGCGATGTCCAAGCAGTGATTGACGAGTTGACAGAGAGCCTGTAATGGACGGCACCGGGCATTCACACCAAAGTTCATCATGGAAAGAGAGCAAGTGGATCCGGTTTTTGACGACTTGTGTCATTGCAGTTTTGGGGGGCTTTTTCTTTCAGCTGATTCATATGCCAATTCCCTGGCTGCTGGGCTCTATGGTTTTTGTCTTGATTGGCTCCAAAATATTTAGGGGCGTTACGTTCTACTGGCCCGCACAGATCCGCAATACCGGGATGATCATCATTGGTTACACATTGGGGCTATCATTCACCGCGTCGACCTTGGTGCAAATCGGTCGCCAGTTGCCGTCGATGGTTCTGTTTACAGCACTTTTGCTTCTGTGCGCTGGAGGCATCGCATTCATCATCTCATTGCTATCCAAAATTCCTTTTCCGACCGTGCTTATGGGGAGCATTCCCGGCGGGCTAAGCCAGATAGTCTCACTGGCAGAGGAAATGAAGGGTATCGATCTGACGATTGTTACCTTTTTGCAGGTATCCAGACTGATCATGATCATGTTCTTCGTACCGCTGCTTGTCTTCAGTCCGCTGTTTCATGTCACACTCAACGACGGAGCCGCAGTTGCTGCAGCAGCCGGATCTGGGTGGGATCCAGCGTTACTCCAGCATATTTGGCTATTCGCAGTCGTATGCGTACTGTTAGCGCTCATCGGCCAAAAAATCAAGTTCCCGACGGCATTTCTGCTGGGACCGATGATCGGAACAGTGCTGTTGAATTTGTCGGGTTATACAGGCCATTCATTGCCGACGTTCGTGCTTGACCTGTCGCAATTAATGATGGGGAGCTACATCGGGCTGCTGCTGAAGCCAGAAAACTTGAAAAACAAGCTCAAAATGGTGTCACTCGCACTATTGAACGGGGTGGCGCTGATCGGGTGCTCGATCTTGCTTAGCCTGCTGTTGACGCGAATGCATGACATCACTGTAGTCACGTCATTCCTTAGTCTTTCGCCGGGCGGCATGGATCAGATGGCGTTCATTGCCAAGGAAGTGAATGGAGATTTATCGGTTATTACCTGTTATCAGCTGTTCCGAACTTTGTTTATCTTTTTTGCGGTACCGCCTCTTCTGAGGTTGATCTTCCGGTCGGTGCTGAAGGAAAAAAGAACGGCCCAGTAAGTTACAACGTGCAGACCTAACTTAAACAGCAACAGCCCTTCACCACTGAACTAGATGGTGAGGGGCTGTTGCTATTGTTCGTCATTCATTATTTGAGTAACGGGTTATTACGTTTCTTAACACTTATTTTCTAATTCTGACTTCGCTGCTTCTCCTGCATTTCTAAATAATTGCGCATACGGCGCATATTTTCAGGAGCGTCCATTGGGTCCGCGGCGATCATTTCAATAATACAGAGTCTTTCGGCACGTTCCTTATCAGTTTGGATGATAGCCTGATCCAGCTCTCCGTAAGTCCGGACAGTCACAGCAAACGCGTCGCCTCCGAAAGCTTCGGCCAGCTTGGCATAAGACCAGCTCGGAATTTTATTATACTGCTGATCCTCTGTTTTAACATTTAAGTATTTCTCGATCGTATAACCGTCGTTGTTCAAGATAAAAATAATGGGCTTACATTTATAAAAGAACATGGAGCTGATCTCTTGGGCTGTTAGCTGCAAGGAGCCGTCACCAGTAAATAACAACACCCGTCGGTCCGGCGCAGCGATACTTGCACCATATGCCGAGGGAGTAGCATAACCGATGGCCTCCCAACCTCCCTGAGCAATGTACGTTACATTACGCGGCAGCCTCACCTGCGCCATCCCGTTGTAAAACGTACCGGTCTCGGCGACCACAATATCCCCCTCTTTCAGCATCTGCTGAAAACGAGGATAATAAATAGCAGCAGTTAGTGCATCATCGGCACTGCCGGTTATTTGGTCGTATGGGAATGTTACTTTTCCCGTTACACCGTGGCCCTTGTACCCAATCTTCTGCACCGCAAGCATTATTTCGGCTGCGACCACATTCGGATATACCGCTTCTGCGACCTTAACCATGTCCGGTTGAATATCGACTGTCACCAGAGGGTTTAGCTTCGCGGTGAAGTTCGCAGTGTTATTGTCCGCCAATACCATGCCTACCGCAATGATACAGTCTGCATTTTCTACCGTGGCCTGGACTTCAGAGCTTCCGAAAGAGCCTTCGTACATTCCAATATAATTAGAATGTGTTTCGTCGAATGCTCCCTTTCCGAACATCATTGTCGCAACAGGTACATTCATGGCATCGGCCAACTGCCGAACCGCTTTCTCTAAGCCGAATCGCATGGTTTTGACATCAACCAGAATGACCGGTCGGTGGGAGCGCTGCAGTAGCTGGCGGATATGTTCTGTTGCTGCCTGAAGGGTTTTCAAATTAGACGTTGGTCTCGGCGGTACCAACTCTTCTCGGGAAATGATCGGCTTAGTCACTAAATCATCAGCAATAACAAGGTATACCGGCTTTTTCTTTTCCTTCGCCATGCGAATGGCGGCAGGAATTTCAATTTCGGCGTTTTCAGGCGTCAGCACCGCGGTATAAGCCGTAAGGAGCTCATACACTTTGTGGAAGATGTCGAAATTCCCATTCATTAGAGTGTGGTGCATTAGCTTATGTTCCTTTTGATCCTTTTCAGGAGGTGCACCTACAATGTGAATCACCGGCACATGCTCGCTATTAGCACCCGCTATCGCATTACAGGCACTGAGCTCCCCGACCCCGAAAGTCGTAATAAGAGCGGACAAACCTTTGATTCTTGCGTAGCCATCCGCCGCATAACCTGAGTTCAATTCGTTCCGTCCACTAATAAACCGAATCTCGTTATACCGCTCGAGCGTATCCAATAGTGTAAAATTATAGTCTCCAGCAACGCCAAAAATTTCGGTAATGCCTTCCAGCTTCAGGCAGTCGAACAAATACTGGCCAACTGTTTTTTGAGCTGTTCCAGTGTGGGGGTTAGGGCTGCCGACCGCTATCATAGTTCCCATCTTTTGCTCACTCCCTGATCCGAGCTATGGTTTCTCAACGGATGAATAATTGCACTAATTTTTGAACCAGCGTCCAAGTCGTACTGTAACGAATAGAGATTTTATCCAATATTTTATCTTTTTCCGAATTATTCATATCGAAGCTGCTCCTTTTGGCAAAAATCGGTTCACCCGCCTTATAAAAAAATAAAGGTGGGTGAACCGATTTTTGTTCTTATAATTTAATTAGGTTAGTACTGGTTACAGGGCTTCATCTAATTTTTCGGCTACATTTTGTGTAATCCGATTGTTGACTAACATTTTTCCCGCCTCGCTACCGACCTTGCGCCCAAAAGTATGGCCAAGCAGTCCGCCGCAGACGGAGCCGAGAACAGTTCCGACTCCGGGCATGATCGATGTACCCAGAATCGCTCCATACTCAATTCCCGCCATAACGCCTAGAGCACCTGTTACATTTTCCGACGTTTGAACCGCATATTGCGATTTGTCCATCTGACCATTAGTAAGGCTTCGGGTGTCTTTAAGCTGAGAAATACCGCCCGATACTAATCCACCCCAAAGAGATCCCCCTTGGAATATTCCTTGAATCATTCTTCATTCGCCACCTTATTGATCAATATGAGTTTGTTCCGTTGAAAGTATGCCCGCTTTTTCTGCATGATTCTCATCCTTGCCGCTGAGAACATTTGCCAAATCAACTTCCTTTATGCCAGCCTTCAATTGATCGTTCATATCCAGTACCCATTCCGTTCCCTTGACAGCTATTTTTCTTACAGCTTTTCGAGCATTAGGGGAAACGGCGAGAATGATACCCGCTGCGGCAAGTAATAGGCTAATCGGCGATTTAAACATGGGAGAGACCTCTTTTCATGGGAGTTGTTACCTTTACTTTGTATAAAAAGGGAATGGATTATTCATATTAACAGCGTAGATTTCATGTTGAGGAGCTGTTGCCATAGTGCCCCAGGAAAAACAAAGATTCCTTCGTGTAATGTCGGGTCGAATCCGCATCGAGATTACCGGCCTTAAAGAAAATCCGATTACGACGGAGTTACTGCTGAGGCACTTTTCGACAATGAAGGGCATATCTCGAATTGTGCCAAATACCGTCTCTGGTCGAGCGTTGATCGAATACGACGAGACTATTATGGATGCAGGAGAGATTATTTGCGCCATTCACGAAGTTGAGCTTCTCTTGAACGATAGTGTTCGTTCACAATCCGAGCAAAAGGAGGATAATCGAGCGCCAGAGACAGTTTTAACGAAAGCGAAGGGAGAAGCAGCTTCTGCGGCTGAAATGATGTCGGATCAAGATCAGTTGAACCCACGTGCATCATTGCTTTCAATGCCAACTCCCGAACCGAAAGAGAAAGTTCCTATCACGCTTGCAATCGCTATGGGAGGGCTAGCCGTCTTGGGGGCTAAAAGGTTAATTACAGGTAGATCGGCTTTGGCCGGAAGCCCATTACCCTTTTATTTGTCAGGATTGGTTTCGATCGTCACGGGATATCCCTTCATTAAACGCGGTTTTGAATCGTTCTCTCGGACGAGGAAATGGAATTCGGATCTAATACTCGGAACTTCCGCCTTGGCGCTCGCCTTAGTCAGAGAAAACCTGGTTGTTCTTGCGGGACTCAGCGTGCTTCAATTCGTCAATTGGAAGCGAAGTCAGCTGGCGCTTGAACCGGGTCAAGAAAACAGGCTGCCGCCGGAAATTCAAAGCTACAGCGAGAAAGCGCCGAAATGGGGGCTGGTCGGGGGCGCCTTAACTTGGGCAATCACCCGTAATCCATTGCAAGGTATAGCTGTAATGTTAGCAGCGAATCCAAGGCCAGCCACTATTCCTGCACAGTTCGCATGGCAGCAAGCCGAAGTCGTTTCGCATGAGCGGAACTTTACAATGCCCACGAATAGCTCGCTATCGCAGTTAGCCCGTACAAAAACGATGCTTATCGAGGATACATCACTATTGTTCGAACAAGAGGAAAATTCGGAGGAGATTATCTTCTTCGGCGAAGAGGATTTTTCCGAGAAAGCCATATGCTACGCTGCTTCTTTAATGAAGAGCAGCGATCATCCTTGGAAGGAAGATGTGTGGGAGCATGCCAAACGAACATGCCGCACCATTCGGTCGGCCTTTCATGTCATTGAAGAAGAAAACGGCATAACGGGTAAAATCAAAGATATTTCTATCTACGTAGGAAGCCCATCTTATATGAACGAGCATGGGATCACATGCGATACTTACAATTTGGAAGCTAAGCGTATGGAGCGGAAGGGCTTCAACGTTCTTTTCGTTGCCAAATCCGGCCATAAGACTGAACCATGTATAGGGTTTATCGCACGGAAGGAGGAAACGGTCTTTAATGAATGGGGGAAACAAATATCCTCATTCACGGATAAAGGCTGGGAAATCGGCGTACTGCGAAATCAGTCAAATGTGAGTGAGGCAGCTCTCAAGAAAAAAGGCATCGATACAGGCTGGTTGTTCCTTCAGCAGGGTGAAATCATTGAAAGATTAGCTCATATGCAGCAGCAGGGGGAGCACGCGCTATTATTAGTCGATTCGCAATCGAGTCCAATAAACGAGTATATGGCGGGGGCAGGTATCCCTACAATTACCACGGATCAAATACCTCGGGTATTCCAAACCTTGGATTATGTGAAGCAAATGGATCGAACCGTTAACAAGCATTTTCAAATTACGAAGAGCTGGAATCTCTTGGGCTCCGTTCTAGCATCTCTTGGAGCGCTGAGCGCGCCTGTTGTCAACTTAGCTGCAGATGCGTTATCGCTTGTTTTTTTAACCAGATCGAAAAAGGCAAGCGAAACGAATGAGCCCCCTTTAGAGCATTCACTCGGCATTCAGGAAATTGCCGTAGCTTCCGAAAAACCTACATGGCACTCCTACTCGAAAGATGAGCTTATTAGCCGGTTCCAAGTCGATGAATTTTCCGGGCTATCAGCTGCTCATATAACAGAGCTTCAAGAACGATATGGCAAGAACCGTCTGGAAGGAAAAAAACCGACACCTTGGTTTGTTACTTATTTCGGACAGTTCAAGGAATTTACGACGCTTGTTCTGTTGGGGACGACAACAATCGCGTTTCTAAGCGGTGGTTTATTCGACGGTATCGCGATGGGGGCGATATTACTTGCCAACGCCGCTATAAGCACTATTCAGGAACGGAAAGCCGAAAAAGTCGTTCAGTCCTTGAATCAATTTCAGCCCCCGTCCTGCAAGGTTGTCCGCAATGGAGAGGAATGTGAGATTTCAGCGATTGAACTGGTTCCGGGTGATATCGTACATCTAGAAGCGGGTGATCGTATGCCGGCTGACATTCGCCTCTTGCACGCCTCGAACCTCCGTGTGAACGAAGCTGCTTTAACCGGAGAATCGCTTCCGATTGACAAAACCGCCATGTCCATTGATGAGGATCTCCCGCTTGCGGAACGAACCAACATGTTATATATGGGAACCGATATCTGCGGTGGAAAAGGCATAGGAATTGTCGTAAACACGGGAATGGACACGGAAATGGGTCATCTTGTTGCCCTTCTTAAGCAGGAGGATAAAGAGGTTACGCCTTTGCAGGAGAAAGTAACCTCCATAAGCAAAACGTTCTTAAAGGGCGCTTTGGCGGCAGGGGCTATCGTATTCGTTGCCGGCTTGTTGCGTGGTATTCCTTTGAACCAAATGGTGTCGACGTCCATCGCACTTGCGGCTTCCGCGATTCCGGAAGGTCTTCCGGTTACGATTACGATCGCTTTAAGCGCAGGGATTTTCCGTATGGCCAAGAAAAAAACGTTAGTTCGGAAGTTGTCCGCTCTTGAAACGCTGGGTAGAATTACAGTCATTTGCACAGACAAAACCGGGACGCTCACCCAAAATGAAATGATGGTTCGAACCGTTGCTTCTGTTAACCGGTCGTGGGCTGTTACAGGTGAAGGGTACGAGCCTAAAGGAGACATTCTGGAGGTAGGCGCTGAAGCTGCCGCAACTGCGTCCGCCGAGCTATATAAGGAAACCGAAGTCGTCGATTCGGGAATTGACGGCGACTTGAGGAGAATACTGGAAATCGGCATTCTCTGCAATAACAGCAAGCTGGATCAGCAGGAAGGGAAATGGATCATTAAAGGCGATCCGACGGAAGGCGCGCTACTGACGCTAGCTGCAAAAAAAGGAATGTGGTCGCATCATTTAAGCGGTTGGCATAGAAGTCATGAAGTACCATTTGACTCGAATACAGGTAAAATGAGCGTTGTATGCAAGGATGCTGCGAAGTCGAACAGCGAATGCTTTGTCCTTACGAAAGGCTCTGTAGAAGCCGTTCTTCGGCGATGCAACCGATATCAGGCAAATGGCGAAATATTTGAATTAAAAGAAGATCAAAAACAGCAAATTTTGCAGCAAAACGATCAACTATCCGCGGATGCACTCCGCGTGCTCGGTTTTGCTTACAATCCTATAGATGGAGATCGGGATGAGACGTACATTGATGAACAGAACTTAATTTACGTCGGGATGGTAGGCATGGCCGATCCCCCCAAGCCTGCGATTGTAGAAGGTATTCGGGACGCGCAAGCGCTTGGCGTAAAAACAGTGATGATTACCGGTGACCACCCAATTACTGCCGTTGCGATTGGGAAGCAGATAGGCATTTACGATGGGACCCAGAAGGTTTTGTCCGGACATGAGCTGGACCGTATAACGGATGAAGAGCTGACCGGGATGGTAGAGGATGTATCGATTTTTGCACGGGTGACTCCGGAGCATAAGCTTCGGATCGTCATGGCATTCCAGAAGCTTGGGCATAAAGTAGCGATGACCGGAGACGGCGTGAACGATACCCCTGCTATTAAGCAGGCAGACGTCGGAATTGCTATGGGTGAGAAAGGAACGGAAGTGACTAAACAAGCGGCCGATATGGTGCTTCAAGAGGATCATTTCGGATCCATTGTCGATGGCGTTAAAGAAGGAAGAACGATCATCGGTAATATTAGTAGGGCGCTAGGATGCTTGCTCACAGGTAATCTCGCTGAGATTATTGTAACGAGTGCGGCCGTTATTCTTGGTCTACCCATTCCGCTCGTCCCCGTGCAAATCCTATTAATGAATCTGTTAACTGATGCATTGCCGGCAATGGTGCTTGCGGTTAATCCAGGAGATAAAACCGGCACAACTGAACGAACCGATATCGTGAATGGAAAATTGTATCGGAAAGTGCTTGTTCGCGGTGTTTTGCTCGGACTGGGTTCGCTTGGATTGTTCGCAGCCAGCATTGCGACCGGAGCTCCTATTGCAGTCGCGCAAAGCATTGCGTTTGCTACATTGGTTACGGGTCAGTTGTTCCAAACCTTTTCTTGGAGGAAGGAAGGAACCGAACAAAGCTCTAGCGAGTGGAAGAAGGACCGTTTCTTGATCGGCGCGCTCAGCGTATCTTGGCTCGCGCTTATGGCGGCTCTGTATGTTCCTGCTTTATCCGGGTTCTTCCACACGGCGCCATTGTCGTTGACTCAATGGATTCCAGTATTGCTGGTGGCCGGTTCTGTTTCTTTATTTTCCAAACCAATCCTGTCCCTTGTGTTACGACGTACCGTTGAGACACCTAGCTTACAAACAATCGTTGCTGCGGCTTAATCCGCGGCATCGGTTTTACTTCCCAAATGGTCTGGAGGATAAATCATGCCAAGAAACATCGAAAAACTGATTATGGGAGCTGCTCTCGTCGCAGCCTCCTCAGTTATTCTGCCGATTGCAAAATCAACATTGCGTCCCTTGCTGGCAAGTGGATTAACGGCAGGGGAGGGGCTCATGAATCGTGCCCGATCCTATGTTCAAATCGCGAAGGAAGAAGTTGAGGATATCGTGGCAGAGGCTCAATTCGAACGAATGAAGAAGCAGCTCGATAAAGAAATTGCATTAATGGAAACAGATAATACAGTTGGTGCAGGGAGCTGATTTAGTTAATGGAGGAACAAACGGTCGATTTTCATTTGCAACAGGCATTGTCTCATCTTGATGCCGCATTGAACAAAAGTATAAAGCTTATTGTCGACAATCAAGAGGAAAAACGAATGGTCGGCAGCAAGTGGGAAAAGTTTTTGGGTGAATTCTTTGGACTGGTTCGCGAGAAAGGAAAGCAATCGAAAATGAATCTGCTTAGTTGGATTACATTTCCGCGTATTCGATAACTAAGATATTGCTTGCGTTTTATTATATGGTTCATTGATGCGCCTTTTTAAGTATAAGGGTTTGTTCTTATCGGAACGATTCCCACTATACTAAAGGCGCATTTTTTGTTTTAATCCAGATTGTGTTGACAAGACAAGAACGGGAAAATTTAATACTGGATGTATTTTATATCGTCCCCGGAAATTGTGTCTGAACTATCATCCATATAGGTAATATCAATCTGTTGTAACTGTACTTTCTTAATAGTACTATTATACCAAGCATTTTCCCAATAGTATTCTGAACCAAACGATACACCTGATTTAATAGGGCCCGTATCTTTAGCTCTAAAAGTACTACGTCCGCCAATATCACTGCTTACTATATCGCCAACTGCATTAATTGGAACAACATCAAAATATATATATTTAATAGTTTTATTTGATTTGTTTGTCCAATGAATATATAAGTCTACACCATCTGCAGAATTTGGTTTACCTGGGTAAACTTTAGAAACTCTAATGATTGCTCTAGCTTTTTCTTGTGCTCCTTTTGCAGCCTCAGCCTTTTTCTTATCCTCTTCAGCCTTTTTTTCGGCTTTTATTTTATTTAATTTATCGATACTTGATTTAGCTAGCTCTTGGGCTTCTTTGTCCTCTGGGCTACCATTGAAGTTTTCGTGTAAAGTTTTTGCTTTTGAAATTACATCCTGATACTGTTCATTTTCAAAGCTATTCTTAATAGTAACAAGTTGTTTCAGGGCACCATTTTTAATTTCATCTAATTCAGTACTCAAAGAATTTATCTCGGTCTGCAGAGTATTTACATTTGACTTTAATGAATCAATTTCATTGTTTTTTTCAGTAATTTGTTTTTGTAGATCACCAACTATTTCTTGATTACTACTATTACTACATCCGCTAAGTAATGAAAGCACTAATGCTGTACCAATTAATAATATTAGCTTTTTTATGATGAGTCCCTCATTTCTGATAGTAGTAGCTTGTCTGATTCACTAAGTTGTATTAGACATATCCTTGTTATCGAATAATGTTACTAAAAATTAACTGGGTCAGAAGTTCTAGGTAGTTTATACCATTCGATAAATAGCGGCAAAATCCTGCTTATCATTTCTGTTTGACGGAGCAAGCTATTAATTGGAGTAAAATGGATGGAGAGGCACAGATACTTGAATATGATGAGGTGAAAATGATGGGCTTTTCTGTTTCCATACCAACGATAGTCATTCCTTTCAAAGCTCAAGAAGAGCATGATTGGGTAAGAGGGATAAGGGATAATTGTTCTGATGAGTATTTAAGGAAGCTTGTTGATCGTAATAGAAATTTTTCGATCAGCGGGTTTGGTGAACATATTGCTGGAAAGTTCTATGAATCACTAGGCTATCGATATCTTCATAGATACGGTATTTTCGGAGGAAATCGTATCGGTACATTTCCAGAGGGAGACGAGGTTTTGAAGAGAAGATTTGGGGAGGATTTTTTCCTGAAAAGCAGAACGTTATATCCTTCGTTTAGTAAGGTTAAGTTTGAACTGCCAGATCTCCTAATATACAACGAAGATTGCTCTTATATAAAATTTGTTGAAGCGAAGCGATCATTTACAAATGATAAAATAAGAGAACCGCAGGCGAGAGGACTAACATTACTTGCAACGCTCCTTGACTGCGAAGTGGAAGTAGCAGAGGTATGTGAAGAGACTAGACTGTATGAAGCCGAATTTAATACATTTGAATTTTGATCCGAAGAACACACCACTATGAAATGAGGACTGACCATGCAAAAAGTATTTTTTATTTCAGATCATCATTTTGGTCATAAAAATATTATTGATTTTGAATCTAGACCGTTTAAAGAAGTTGATGAAATGACTACAGAAATGATTGCTAAATGGAACTCAGTAGTAGGGGAAAACGATAAAGTATTTCATTTAGGTGATTTTTCATTCTTAAATAAAGAGAAGACAAAGGCTATTGTTGATAAGCTTAACGGCTACAAGATTTTGATTTTAGGTAATCATGATAGGGGCAGATCAAGAAGCTGGTGGCTAGATGTTGGCTTTAATGAAGTTAGTGAATACCCGATTATTTACAATAATTTCTTCTTTCTCAGCCACGAGCCAATGTACATGAATAAACATATGCCGTTTGTTAATGTACATGGTCATATTCATGGACAGAAATATGAGGGTAAAAATTATTTCAATGTGTGTGTGGAGCATTGGGACTATACGCCGTTAACATTCGAGCAGATTCGTGATTCTGTTGTCGTAAGCGAGGAACAATGATGAAAGCTGTGTATGCTGGTAGTTTCGATCCAATAACTCTTGGGCATGTGTCTGTAATTGAAAGAGCAGCTAGCATGTTTGATGAAGTTCATATTGTTGTAGCTAATAATCGCGACAAGAAGCATTTATTTAATATCGATCAACGTACAGAAATGGTCGTACTTTCTCTTGAACTAATCAATAAGGTGAAGGTTATACCATTTGAAGGAATTGTTGCGGACTACATCAACCAAAATCAAATTGATGTTGTCATTCGTGGCATTAGAAATGCAACAGATCTAGAATATGAGCTGCAGCTAGAACAATATATTCGCAATACGACCAAGGCGGATACAATCTATTTGTCTCCTTATACACAAAATATGCAAACAAGTAGCTCTTTGGTTAGAATGTTTGTTAACTCTGATAAAATCGAATTGGCAAAAGCTTATATGGATGATAAAGCATTTGGGAAAATGGTGTTATACAGTAAATGAAAGTTGGAGAACGGCCTGCAGGTGCCGACTATAAACGTGTGCCGCTGTCTAAAGACGGAGGCACACGTTTTATTAGGTTATTCTACGAGTGAAAACCGAGAAATACTCTAGCAATTTCTTGAATGGCTGGCGTGTCACCTACAAAATAATACAGCTGTGAGACGTCTGTCGACTGGCCTTGAACATCGATGGGAAGGGCGGGGGAATGATATTCAAGCTCCGCAAAATGCCCTAACTGTCCCCCGTCGAAGTAGAATTGCATGCACGATCCTAAGTGATTAGGTTGATTAGGAGGATAATCCGGATAAATACCGGTAGGATTTACACTGAATTGCCGGACGATGAGGCTGCTTTTCTTATCGTTTATTTGGCGTAAATACCCGTATCTCCCTGTTGAGGATAGGGCGTCGATGGAGAGCTTAAAGCTGCTCGGACCTTTACAAGGGAGCTGTAGTCCATTGGGCAGTAAAGTCATTTCGATATTTTCCGTCTGGGAGAACATCGTTAATGGACGCACGGAACCGTAGGTTGGAGCCAGAATCGTTCCACCAGGCGGCACTTGCATAATACTCCATAGATTGCAGTAGCCAGAAGAGGAAGAGCTGTTGTCCGCGGGTGTTGAATTCCAATTAACGGGAGTCAGGTTCATCTCGGTACAGACTTCATATCCCATATAAGAAATGCTCGAACAATCTGGTAGGGTAGAAGACATATTCATAGAGAGTGGATTTGGCAGAAGCGTATAACGCTTCTCAAGATCGATCTTCACTTCCTTGGACGAAGAACAATGCCGCAGCTCACAGGTCATTCTCGCAATAGCTTGCGAGGGAGATAGCTGCGTTAGCTTCCAGCTTCCGGGATCCAAATGTGCAGGTATTTGATAATTACCGGAGCTGTCTTTGAAATATTCGAGCTCGGGACTTACCCATGTGCGATCACCACCTGAATTCCAATTGTCGTCGGCAGTGAGAGCGCTCGGATCTCGCCAGAAAGCGGAATCGGTTTCCTCAGCGGTGATCATTTCCAGAGCTCGTGCACCCTTCTCTAGAATAATTAGCCGTCCCCCATCTTCGTGGGACAGATCAGCATAGGTATGACCGAATTGTTGAAGCTGTGAAATAAGTGTATTGGACAAGTTAATCAGTTCCTTCTACAGATTCATTATGAAAACAGAGCAGGCAATCCTCATCTTGGATATGTCGGGTCCATAGCGTTTCAATCACTTCGGTCGACTCATTCTGAAGAGCTATCAGCAAAGCAGTATGATCTTCGACCACCTTCTGTAAATCTGTGAACTGGCTTGTGTTCTTAATGAAGTGCATACGAAGTCTATTCACAATGCCTGACCATATTTGCATCGTGTATGAAGTGTTGTCTAGGGTGAGGATATGCTCATGGAATTGAATATCTTCCTCGACTAAAGAAAGTAAGTCCCCATTGGCTGCTGATACCTTCATACGTTCAACAATACTTCTCAGATGCTCGAAGAAAGCTTCGTCTTTCTTGGCTACATTGTGCTTGAGCGCGAACAATTCCAGTTGAAGTCGGATAGGAATCAGTAAATCGACGACCTCTTCCTTCCTAACATCCGCCACCGTTGTTTCTCGATAGGGCGAGCTAACGACCAGACCCAGTGCCTCCAAATCTCGTAATGCCTCCCGAATAGGCCCTCTGCTTATGGACATTTGTTGCGAAATTTCCAGTTCTTTAAGCTTATCACCGGGCTTGAGATGCCCCTGGATAATTGCATTTCGTATATCGTTCATTACACGTTGACGCAGAGAGAGATTTTCCTGACTTTTGAAATGAAAGGTTTCCATTATTCGCCTCCTCAATCTATTTGATTCGTAAACCCATATCCCTATTATAGAATAAAAGAAATCTGCACACAAATGATTGTTATCGATTGATTGTTGACAATCTTTAATTCGGAAAGTATGATAGCGATAAAACCGATACACAGGAGGAAAATTCCAATGAATGTACTGGCTATCTGCGCACATCCAGATGATGCGGAAATCTGGTGTGGAGGGACGCTTGCGAAATACGCTAAGCGTGGAGACAAGGTGACGATCGCAGTTGTCACGAACGGAGAAGTTGGTTCGCCGTCGCTTCCTAAGGAAGAGATCGCAGAGATCCGTCGTTTGGAAGCGATTGCAGCAGCTGAAGTCATCGGAGCGGAGCTCATCTGGCTGGGCTTTCGTGATGAATTTCTGTTCGATACGGAGGAGACAAGACTGTCTATTATTGAGGCGATGCGTGCTAGTAAAGCGGAAGTTGTACTAACGCACTGGCCGGACGACTTGTATAATCCAGACCACACGATAACTGGCCAGGTTTCTAACGATGTTGCAATAATGACAACAGTTCCTAATATTGTGACTTCAAGTCCGCCTCTCGCAAAGATCCCGATCGTTTATTTTATCGAAAGCGTCGCAGGACTTGGCTTCCAGCCAGAAGAGTACGTGGATATTACGGATACGTTCGAATTGAAGCAAAGTATGCTTGCCAAGCATGAGAGTCAGGTTGGTGATTGGCTGAAGGATCAATATGGCTCGAATGCCATGGAGATGATCGAGGTTATCGCTCGTTTTCGCGGGATTCAGAGTGGTGTTCGTTACGCGGAGGGCTTTATCAGAGCCAAAGCTTATCCACGCAATATTACAGGATCATTGCTACCTTGACGCTATTTGAAATAGGTAAGGAGGACTTATCATGAATCGGTTTACAGATCAGACGGTTATCGTGACTGGAGGAGCGACGGGCATTGGATTGGCAACCGCCAAGCTTTTCGCAGCTGAAGGTGCGAATGTTGTTATCGCAAGCCGTGGCGAGGAGAATGGGGCGCGCGCATTGCTTGAGCTCAAGGCGATTGGCGGAAATCCAATATTTATCCGTACAGATATCAGTGACGAGGAATCCGTCCAGAACTTGATTAATCGAGCTATCGAACATACCGGTCGTATTGATGTCATGGTTAATAATGCAGCAATGTTTTACGAAAGTGACTTTTTACTGGAAACGACTGAGCGTTGGAAGGCCGTCTTCGATACGATCGTGAATGGAGCCTATTGGTGCTCGAAGTATGCTGCAGATGTGATGGTTAAACGGGAAATAGGCGGGGCTATCGTTAATGTCTCCTCCATTAATGGTTATCGCGCATTAAACCGATCGAGCCACTACAATGCCGCCAAAGGTGCGCTCGATCAATTGACACGTTGTACGGCATTAGAGCTTTCTCCACATGGCATTCGGGTCAACGGCGTAGCTCCGGGCTTTATCGATACAGAGCTCTCAGTCGTTGGTGGAGTGAACGAGCTGGAGACAGAATGGTTTAAGCAATATTATGTAGAGCAAAGAAGAATTCCACAGGCGAGAGCTGGAACCGTTAATGAGGTTGCTTCCGTCATTGCTTTTCTGGCTTCAGAAGCTTCGACCTATATTCAAGGAGCAATTATCCCAGTAGATGGTGGATTGTCGATTACTTTCTAAGGAGTGCATGATGAGATGTCGCAAGGTGAGTGGCAGCAAATATCCCCGAGTATTCGTCGCAAAATTTTACCGTCAGGCAAGCAGCTGATGAGTATGCTTGTTGAATTCAAGCAAGGGGGATATGGACCGGAGCACGCTCATCCCCATGAGCAGCTTGGATACGTCGTATACGGGAAAATAAAAATGATACTAGGTGACGAGGATGTTGTGTTGGAGACGGGGGAGCAGATTTGGGTTCCAAGTGACGTCCCACACTCCGTCATTGCCCTTGAGGATTCGCTCGTGCTTGAAGTCTTTACCCCTTTACGCGAGGATTTGTTAGCATCAATGCACGTAACTAATGAAACGGAGATGAGCTCATGAAAATTACAGAAGTTGAAGCCATTTATTTAAGAATACCCGACCTGGATGCCGCACAATGCGATGGAACACAGGATACGCTCGTTATTCGTATTCATACAGATGAAGGAATCGTAGGCGTTGGAGAGGTTGATTCATCACCTTTAGTCGCGAAGGCTGTCGTTGATGCTCCAGCTTCCCACTCGATCGCTGTCGGTCTTCGTAGTCTGCTGATTGGGGAAAATCCAATTGAAATCGAGCGACTGTGGGACAAAATGTATCGAGGTACGATTTACTTCGGTCGTTCTGGTCCTGCACTGCATGCGATTAGTGGTGTTGATATCGCCCTATGGGACATTCTCGGCAAAGCGATGAACCGTCCCGTTTGCGAGATGATGGGTGGCGTATTCAATCGGAAGCTGAAGGCTTATGCCAGCATGCTCATGCCGGAAACGATTGTAGAAGCGGCCCGCATGGGGGAGCAATACGCGAAGCAAGGGTATAAAGCAATGAAGTTTGGCTGGGGCCCAATTGGACGGGATGCTAAGTTTGACGAGGCGCAGGTGAAAGCCATACGCGAAGCCGTTGGTGATGACATCGATATTATGATTGATGCGGGACTTGCTTGGGATTTGAAGGGTGCGCTGCGGATGGCGGATATTTACGAGAAATACGGCGTGTACTGGCTGGAAGAGCCTGTTCATTCTAATGATATCGCGGGGTATCGTGAGCTTGCTGATCGGACGAAGATTTCCATTGCAGGAGGGGAGCAAGAGAGTGGAAGACTTGCTTTCCAACGACTGCTCGATGAAGGACATTTGGACATTATACAGCCTGATCTTGCTAGAGTCGGTGGATTGACTGAAGGGAAAAGAATTGCTTATTTGGCTTATGATCGTCATAAGAAGGTTGTTCCGCATGCCTTTAAGACTGGCGTTCTGGTAGCGGCTAGCACACATTTTGCTGCTGCGATCCCCAATGGCTTCATGATCGAGCATACGGTTTCGAAATCGCCGCTGGTTCGGGATTTGGTCAGCCGGGAAGTGGAATTCAAAGACGGATACGTTACTGTTCCTCTCGATCGTCCGGGACTTGGGATTGACATCGATGAAGAGGTTCTGAACCGTTACCGGGTCCGTTAAACATAAAGTCAGTCGTGCAAAGGGGAGCGTTATCCAATGAAAGCATTAGTCTATGAAGGTCCTCGCCTGATGAACATGAGAGAGGTCCCCACTCCAGAGTTGAAGCCGGATGAGGTACTCATACGCGTGGAACGAACGGGAATATGCGGCTCGGAGCTTGGAGGCTATCTCGGTCATAACTCCTTGCGCAAGCCGCCGCTTATTATGGGGCATGAATTCGCGGGTGTGGTCGAGCAGCTTGGAGATCAAGTATCCACGCTTCAACTGGGGGAACGAGTTACCGCAAATCCACTCGTAACCTGCGGCACCTGCACCTATTGCCGTAATGGACAATCGCAGCTTTGCGGTGCGAGGGCCTTACTTGGAGCACATCGACCGGGGGCATTCGCTGAATTCGTTGCAGTCCCAGCTAGAAACGTCTATCCTCTACCAGATCATGTATCAATGGACGAGGGGGCATTCGCAGAGCCATTTGCTTGTGCTATTCATATCTGTCGTTTGTTAGAGCTAACGCCTACCGATAGATTGCTTGTATATGGGGCCGGTCCGATTGGTCTGTTTGCCTTGCAGGCGGCTCAGGTATATGGTCTTCGGGATATCGTTATTATTGATTTGAATGAATCCCGGCTTGAGATCGCGAGAGAGCTAGGAGGCATCGCAGTCACAGGTTTGGACCAGCTGAAGCCGGGTTCTGAAGGCGAATTTGATGCTGTAATCGATGCGGTAGGAGCTGAGGTTACTAGGCGTAAGAGTATGCAGGCTGCGCGACCTGGCGGAAGAGTCATATTTACAGGCTTGCACGAGGCGGAGAGCAACCTACCTGTGAATGAGATGATTCGTAGCGAAACTTCGGTGAAGGGTGCATTTGCCTATTCGCAGGATGACTTCGATACAGCGGTGAAATGGATCGGACAAGGACGCGTGAACCTATTGGAATGGACCGAGACGGCTTCCTTAAGCGATGGCGGAGCCAGCTTTGAGAAGCTGATCGCAGGACCCGGGAAAGTAGCGAAAATCTTGTTGCGTGTGAATGAGTAGTAGGAGGAGCAGCTAGTTGAGAGTAGGTGACTTCTGCTCCAATAACAAAATTGATTGTTGATAATAGACGAGTACGGAAGTATGATGCCATTAATATACAATCATTGGCTGGTGAGAATTAATGAGAGTGGACACGTTACGTTTTCTAGCGAAGGCTGCAATAAATCTAAAGGCCGCGAATTTTCCGGTATTAACTGCAAGACGAAGAGCGCATAGTACTACCGATTTGGAAGTGCTGATGCTAGGGGATAGCCATGGGTGGGGGCAAGGATCACCAGGATATGACGTTATTTTCCCTGCTTATTCAACGCATATGTCCGTTCCCTATAGTAAAGGATTTTTTGCTGGATTAAGGGAGCATATCATTAGAAAATATGATTTTTATCCGGCAGCGATTTTACCTGGGAGAGGTAATCAAGCGGGTAATCGTAATCCGGTGAGCGGCATTTATAAGGAAATAGAAGTTGATGTGGTAGCGCCCGTATCTGCGGCAGGTTACTATGCACCTCGTCATGACGAACGACAGGCTGCGGCCAATCTAGGCTATCTTGCATTCAATAACAAGTTTAGTGAGAAGCTACTGATCCTAGCTCCTGATACTAGCGGGAGTGCTATGTTTCAGGTAGACATGCTCACTCATGCTAGTAAAGTATATATCGGAGTATTAACCGGCAGGAGTGGGGCGAAGCTAGAGGTTTACTTTGAGCAGAAGGGGATAGATGGTGGGTTTGTCCATGATCAGGGAACAGTGAGGAGAGGGAATACCGGAGGCTTCTTGTATCCGCAAGCCGATGGTTATCCGATAATTACAACAATAGAAAATGGCGAACATCGAGTGCCGATCCGAAATGAAGTTACGGTTACAGAATCAAGTGTTGTGATCGATACGTTCAATCCCGACGGCAATGAAGAGGTCGTGTATTGTATTGATTATGGACAGAAGCAGCTCGGGAACCTTTGTTTCACTTATGCAGGAGCGAACGCTGATGCTGTTGCATTTGAACATCCCGAGTGTCCTTGCGAGGCGCCTGATCTAAGACTAAGAGGAATCATCTTCGATGGAAACAATGTTCGTAATTTCTCCATGGGCGGACACACAGTGGGGCAGTGGCTAGGTGATGGGACTCCGAGCTTTAATGATCCTCCCTACCCTCATGTAGATGAGCTGCTCCGGTATGTCCCTTTCACTCCGCAGCTCACGATTATTCAAGCTCCGATCGTGAATGAATATTTAAGGCAGACTCCGATTGCTACCTTTACCGCCAATTTAGCTAGCTTACTCGACAAATTAAACCATCACTACAATCATGAAGGCTTGAAGGGGATGGACGTACTCCTATTTACGACGCCAGGAGATAAGGTCATAACCTATGAAGGAGGAGCGTCTGCCCCGATTGGTTATGGCGAATATTATGGTGCGGTTAAGGCATTTGCAATCAAGTATGGCTATGGGTTTGTGGATTTTGAACAGTATTTCCGAGATTGTGTGACAGCAGGGCTGCTAGATTATGAATTTCTATTCGATGATAATATTCATCCGGGTCCCTACGTGAATGAATTTATCCGTGAAATGCTTAGCGATATTATCGATTTAATGATGTGAATAGGGATACTTGTGCGAGATAAATTAGAAGCTATGATCATTGCGATCATGGCTTCTTTTATTCGTTTATAAAGATATGACAGTACTAAGTTTTGTCTATAGAAGCACTAATTTGCCTCCATATTGTAAGCGCTCTATAAAAATTATAATAAGTTAAGTCTTAAGACAAGGTTAGCTGAAGGAGAGAGAGAACATGCAGAAAGTACTTTTCAAGGAGGTAGCCAAGCATAAGTACATGTACCTTCTGGTTGCTCCAGTATTGGTTTATTACATCCTGTTCGCCTACTTGCCGATGTATGGCATCGTTTTGGCGTTTAAGGATTTTGATTATTCCAAAGGCATAACGGGCAGTCCATGGGTGGGCTTGAAACATTTCCAAGAGGTAATACAGTATAGCGATTTTTGGAATGCATTTAACAACACTCTTATTATTAGCTTAGGTCGATTAATATTTGAATTTCCTGCCCCAATCATTCTCGCTCTATTACTGAATGAAGTAACTAGGTACAGACTGAAAAAGTTTTTTCAAACTGTATTTACGTTTCCGCATTTCTTATCATGGGTCATATTGGGCGGAATCATCACGAATTTTTTGGGAGACTCAGGGGTATTTAACCAGCTGCTGGTATCTATCGGGCTTGAAAAAAGAAATTTATTGGTTGAGCCTTCAAGCTTTCGCTATTTATTGTTTCTTACCGACACATGGCGGGAAATTGGTTGGGGTGCGATTTTATACTTAGCTGCTATTGCAGGGATTAATCCTGAATTATATGAAGCCGCTCATGTGGATGGTGCCAATCGATTTCAGCAGCTGAAGGCAGTGACTTGGCCATCAATACGTTACACAGCATCTATTCTTTTCATTCTAGCAGTCGGGAATGCAATGAATGGCGGCTTCGATCAAATTTTTAATCTTTATAACTCCGTGGTTTATGATGTTGCAGATATTCTGGATACCTATGTTTATCGCTACACGTTCATCACAGGAGATAGCTTCAGTATTTCTACTGCTGTTGGTCTTATTAAATCGATTATTAACTTTGCACTCCTTATTGGAGCTAATTACTTGGTGCGTTATTTGGGTGAGGAGGGAGTAACTTAAATGGAAACAGATCAGCCAGAGTTGTCTAATGGGGCAATCGAGCATCGAACCCGGATAGCTGGAAAAGGAAAGAATCGACTGGTAGAGCTCATAATAACAGCATTCTTGGGTTTACTTGCGTGCATCTCGATTTTCCCTTTTTATAATGTGCTTATTACTTCATTTGGAGAGGCTTCCGCAATGGCGAAGCAATCGGTTTATCTTATTCCGACATCCTTTAATCTCACTGCTTATGAATACATTTTTAGCGGAGACAAGATACTGAAGTCCTTTCTAATTTCGTTTGTGGTCACGGTTGGCGGTACGTTCACTAACCTGCTTTTATCACTTTGCGGGGCGTATGCATTATCGAAAAGGACTATGCCAGGTCGGAATATCATGCTGTATATGATTCTATTTACAATGTTTTTTAGCGGAGGATTAATTCCCTATTATTTAACCGTTAAAGATATAGGACTTGTTAATAACATTCTGGTTATGATTGTTCCCTTGGCGGTCAATACGTTTTATCTAATAATCGTGATGTCTTATTTCCGTACACTGCCGCCTGCACTTGAGGAATCAGCCAAAATTGATGGGGCGAACGACATCCAAATATTAGCCAAAATCATTATTCCGATATCCATGCCTACTATTGCGGCTGTTGGCTTGTTTTATGCAGTAGATCGTTGGAATGAATGGTGGCATGCGATGCTTTTTATAAGTGACATTAATAAGTATCCTTTGCAATTGCTGCTGCGTCAGGTTTTAGTGAATTTTAACGAAATCTTGCAGAATGGTATTGCTAGCTCAATGGCTCAAAAAGCGGCGGGGATTTACCCAGATACGATCAAAATGGCAGTCGTGGTTGTAGCTTCTATCCCGATTTTGCTGGTGTATCCTTTCTTACAAAAGTATTTTACCAAAGGTATGATGCTAGGATCTATCAAGGGTTAGTAAACGTGTATGCTTTCTAAGCGTATTCTTTTATTATAAAATTAAGATTATGGGGGAATAGTCAATGCAAAAAACGAAAAAAGTAGTTTCAGTATTAATAGCAGCTTTGTTCATGGTATCCATGCTAGCTGCTTGCAGTAAGGGAAATGATAAAAATGCGGGGGCAACGAGCACACCATTGCAAACGGTTTCAAATGAATCGGCAACACCTGAAGAAGCTTTAAATCCAGAAGATAAATTTAAAGATCCTATGGAAATTTCAATTGGCTATTGGGAAATTGGTAGTGCATTTCAACAGCCAGATAAAGATGAGCTGCTACAATTTCTGCAAAAGAAATTTAACATTACAATGAAACCGCGGCAAGTAGGCTGGGCGGATTATATGGAGAAATATAAGGTCTGGGCTGCATCAGGAGAGTTACCGGATATCTCTTCTATTAATATTGCCAATGATAACAGAGCTTTGTATAACAGCTGGACCTCACAGGGAGTCGTTCGTACCCTCCCAGATGATTTATCCCAATATCCGAATTTGAGCAAAGGACTTGAATCTGCGGATGTGCAAGCAATGAAAACAAATGGCAAGTTTTATATGTATCCGCGGTTAACCTATCCAACTCCAGATGTATGGCAGGGAGACAGAGCAATTCTGGTTCGCAAGGACTGGATGGATAAGCTGGGCATTAGCGATCCGAAAAGCTTTGATGATTTTTCAAAAATGTTAAAAAGTTTTGCCGAGAAAGATCCTGATGGAAACAACAAACAAGATACTGTAGGCTTGGAATCTCATAGTATTAGCCATCTTACTTATCTAGCTATCTCCACATTACCACAGTTTGCTAGCACATCTTGGTTGCTGGAGGATGGAAAATGGATTCCGCCCTATGCGTCCAAACAATTTCCTGAGGTTCTAAAGCAATTGAGGCAATTGGTTACCGATAATGCGATTGATAAAGACTTTGCCATCTTAAAGGGTAATGAAGCCTTAGAAAAATTTGCTCAAGGTCGTGCGGGGGCATTCTCCTATGCAGTCTCACCACTTAATTTAAAAATTCTTGCCGATGCATGGGATAAATATAACCCGGACAAGAAATTTACAGATACGGTAAAGGTACTGCCGCTATGGCCAGCAGCAGATGGAAATGTGTATCATTTCTCGGTTACAACACCTTGGTCAGAAAGCTATTTTAGTAAGAATGTTGATGACAAGAAAATGGACCGTATCCTTAGCTTGTATGATTATTTAGTTTCGCCAGAGGGTCAAATTTTGACTACTTACGGAATTGAAGGTAAGGATTATACCAAAGATGGTGATACATTTGTTATCACTCGACCTAAGGATGAGAAAACAAATCAGCCTTTAGCTTTAGCGGCCTCTTATCCTTCATTAGCTGTATTAGGAACGTTAGTAACTTGGGGTCAGGAAAAATCTTATTTAGACAATGAGATTAACAAGGTCAATTTTGGAGCTGATAATCTAAAGTTCGCAATTGCAGAATATGATTACTTGACCAAGAACACAAAATCAATTGACCAAAATTTTGCGGTAAACGCGATATCCACACCAGCCAAAGATGGCCTCTCGTACAATGTTGGTGATGACGTCATTAAAATTATGCTGTCAAAAGAGGATCCGACTAAGATGTGGCAGGATTTAATCAAGGGCTATAATACCAAAGGATTAGCAGAGGCTATAACAGAATTGAATGCAAAAGTAGCAGAATTAGGAATTAAGTAGTCTTGCATCTAGCAGGCAACCGTAATGTCGTTAGATTGTGGCGATATTGCGGTTGCCTTAGCGATTTGTCGATCAAGCTCAAATTATAGTAAGGAAGAGGAAAAAAATGAATAATGGAGATAGCACAATTACAATACCGGAAGCTACACATACATGGAATAACACAATGCCCTTAATCGTTTCTTTCCCAGGGGACTTGGACGAGTGCTTGCAGCAATGTAAAGCAATGGGGATCGATCGGGTATTTCTCCTTGCGAATCTGATAGTTAATGGGGACGCGCCCACTATGGATGATTTTCGCAAGGATGCTCTTGTTCTGAAGGAGCGTATGGCGTTCTTCCGTGAAGCTGGGATAGATGTAGCCTACTGGGGCGGCAGCATCGGTCACGGAATGCATGAGGCGCATGACTTCGGGTTTCAGGAGATTGTCGGAAATTCACTGAATTCGGCACCGGGTCAGTTTTGTCCGCTCGATCCGCAGTTTCAGGCCTATCTCTGCGATGTATACAGTTTAATGGCGGGGACAGGTGTCGACCTGCTCATTCTTGATGATGACTTTCGTCAGCATTCCCATTCCGATCCGATGAGCTGCTTCTGCCCGTTGCACTTGAAGGAGTTCGCGCAACGAACGAACCGCGAGTGGACCGCGGATGAATTGATGGAGGCAGTATTGATCGGGAAACCCACACAATGGCGCAAGCCTTGGCTAGAGATGATGGGGGATTCGCTTTATGAGCTAGCAGGTATGCTTGAACAGGCCGTTCATGCTGTCAATCCGCAAGCCCGTCTTGGACTCTGTTCGTCTATGACGCACTGGAGCGGCGAAGGCGTGCGGATGCCGGAGCTGTTAAAGCGCCTTGCAGGACCGACACGCCCGTTTCTGCGGGTGAACGGCGCACCCTATTGGTCTAAGGAGCCGCATCATGCAGGCTGGATTGTCGAATACGCCTGCTTACAGAAACAATGGATGAGCGGCATCGACGTCGAAATCATTGCCGAAGGCGATACGTTCCCGCATAACCGGTTTTATACATCAGCAGCAATGTTACATGCATTTCATCAGGGACTGCGGGCTCAAAGCTTTCCTGGTGTGCTGAATTACGTGCTCAGCTATACGCTAATGCCGCAGCATGAGCAAGGCTACGTAAAGAAGCTGGCTGAGCAAAGAGAGCATTATGAAGCGATTTCGCGATTTATACCAGCGAATTACCGGACGGTCGGTGTGCGGCCGTATTACGTGCCGTACAACTTTGAGCATATTGTCTTGCCGGATAAGATAAGTTCGAAAGATTTATACTGGCGGGAAGAACCTTATGCGCTGCAATACTTGGCTCGACTTGGTATTCCGATGACATACTCAGATGATGAGGGTCCAGTACTAATCAGCGGGTACAATGGTATCGGGTTATCTAATAGCGAGCTGGAGAAGCTGTTGGATAAGGGTGCAATAATCGACGGAGTAGCTGCAGATTGGTTAGTGGAACGGGGCATTGATATCGGTGTTGTGCAAATTGCCAAAGTGGGAGCTCCTGCGTTCGAGAAGTTCGTCGATCCCGAGATATGCCCCGGAAACTGTGGTGAATCCGTCTGGCTTCCAGTGGCGCCGCGGGAACATGTATTTTATGATTGTAAACTGCATGAAAACGCAAAAATGGTCAGTGAATTTTATCGACTCAGTAACGAGTATGCCTATCCGGGCGTCATCCACTATGAATCGTCAAGTGAACGGCGAGTGTGCATCCTGCCGTTCGACTTAGGTGGTGTACGGGAAATGAAGCAGATTATGTACAATTATGTGCGTCAGGAACAGCTAGCCCGCAGCATCGCCTGGGTTGGTCGCCAACCATTACCAGCCACGATCCATCACCATCCGGATACGTATCTGATCTGTCGATTGTCTCCGAAAGGCGACAGATTGGTTATCGTGTTGCAGAATTTGAGCCTCGACCCAGTAGTTAACCCAATATTCCAGCTGGATCCTGCTACAGCTATCAATGGGAGTATGGAATTGCTTCTGGACGGTGCAACGGCTCCAGTGCCTGTAGGAGCTTACAAGTATACCAATGACAGTCATCACGGATATTTGGAGCTGGAGCTAGAACTGAAACCAATGGGTTTTATGGCATTGGCCCTACAGCTAGATTCTAGAACTAATTAAAGTTTAATTATAGTTAAGAGCCTCTCGAAGTTTTGAGAGGCTATAACTTTTTCATTTAATAGGTAGACCCTTACCTGGATGGCTCCACCCTAGCTTTCTATTTGATTCATCACGAGTTAGCTATAGAATATACTCAAGTGTAGATTGAAGCGGGGGAGAGAAATGAAGCTTTTCAAAAGATTAAGAATCAAGACACAGCTATTAATTATTGCGCTCTCCACGCTAACGGTCATGATATTTATTATTTTCTTCAATTACTTCAAAGTCGCTGATGTGGTTACAGTTAAAAACGACGAGAGCACAGCGGAGATGTTATTTCAATTGCAGCAGGCGCAAAACTCTGATTTTGATGTATTAAATCGTGTACTGACCAACGTGGCCTATAATAAATTAGTTCAACAGTATTTAACCGTATCAGATGAGCTTAACAAGTTTGAGCTTTTTCAACAGCTGAATAATTTCATTGTCAATATGATGGAAATGAAAGAAGGAATTCTTGATATCATCCTGATCGGCAGCAACGGAACTTCAATTAGTTATAATGGCAGTTCAACCTTTGCAAATGCATATATCAAAGACATTCCGTCAAATAATGTACCTTATTATTTGGGAGTTAAAAAGTACAAAAATTATAATAGCCTTATCGTTGGAACGAAAGTTTACTGGCTAGTGGATGCCAAAGAATACTATAAGGAGATTGGCACTCTTTTTCTTGTCGTTGATGTAAAGGCGATCTCAAATAAATTTAATCCGCGGTCCAATCAAAATGGGACCAGTCTATACCTGCTAGACCGCGACAATTATGTATTTTCCACCAATACGTCCTTAGAGGTTGGTTCGAAATTTCAACTGCTGCCTCCGGAATTGATTAAGGAAGTAGGCAAATTTGACACAAAGATAGATGGGGAAGAAGTAACCGTTCAAATACAACCGATTTCGCAGATGTCGGGGAAAATGATCAATGTCATTCCACGGGATTTTTTGTTATCAGATGTTGCAAAGATTCGTAGACAGGAGCTGTATATATTTCTGATAGCGATGTTCTTATTAGCAATCCCATTGATATATATTACGAATAATATTTTGCACCCGTTGAAAAAACTAATGAGCTTTATGAGCTTATTAAAAAACGGCAGTATAAAAAACTTGAAGAATCGGATTGCTTTGGAAGGGTATGCCGAAATGACGGTAGTGGCTGTAGAGTTTAATACCATGCTGAATGAAATTGACAACTTGGCTGGCAAGCTTTTGGAGACAAATTCCAGATATTATCTGCTTGAATTGGAGAAAAAACAGGCTGAATTTGCTTACCTGAAAAGTCAAATTAACCCTCATTTTCTTTATAATACACTTGAATCGATTAAAGGGATCGCTTCTGTTCGTGGTGTTGCCGAAATTCATGATATGACCCAATCCTTAGGCCAAATATTTCAATATAGTATTAAGGGTGAAGATAAGGTAGCTTTGCGGGAGGAGTTAACGATAGTCGAATGTTATTTGCAAATTCAGCAAATTCGTTTTATGAATAAGTTTATTGTACACATGAAGATTTCGGATCAAGCTAGCGCGTGTATTATACCCAAAATGATTTTGCAACCAATTGTCGAAAATGCGATTTATCATGGTTTGGAGCCCAAGCTGGGAAAAGGCAACCTATGGATATCTGCAGAGGTAACAGACACGAATCATTTAGTGATTTCTGTTAAGGAGAACGGGGTAGGCATTGAGAGTCAGGCTTTAGCAAACCTAGAAGCAAGGCTTGGGCAAGCGCAAGATCAGATTCTTACGGACAAAAAGGCTGGCATCGGCATGGTGAATGTAGATAAACGAATTAAGCTCGTTTGCGGTGACCATTTTGGGCTTAAGATTCACAGCATCGCGGAGGAAGGGACAGAAGTAATTTTGAGCCTACCGGCATGGAGGGCTGATCATGTATAGGGTTCTGATTGTTGATGACGAAAGCTGGATAATAGAGAGCTTGAAAAGCAGCTTGAAATGGGAAGAGCATGGTTTTGTAATTATTGGACAAGCAGGAAATGGGATTGAAGCCTATGAGATGATAGAGCGGCTTGAGCCTGATGTTGTTTTTACAGATATTCGCATGCCTGGCATGAATGGGATTGAGTTAATTAAGAAGGGCAAGGCACTTTCACTAAAAACGCAATTTATCGTGATTAGCGGATTTGCTGATTTTGATTATGCTCAGAAAGCGATGAATAACGGAGCCATTGGTTACTGTTTAAAACCTTTTAAGCAAACAGAATTACTTGAACTCTTAAATAAGGCAAAGCAGAATAGGGGTAAAAGCGCTCATTTTGAATTTACGGATATGTTAGATTTATTGGATAACAGGACTCCTGAGGGCTATGCGTATTTAGAGCAGACTTTAGAACAATATGGCCTGATTTCACAAAACGCTTTAGATTCGGATGGAAATATAACTGCAAGCCAATATTATTTTTTGGTTTCTATAGGGAGTGGAACAATTACATTTGCTGCGGATATACCCAATATTCCCTTTAAACTGGGTCGCTTCAAAAAAGCGTATTTGATTTCAAATGCAGCCATAGATTTACTCAAGGAAAATCTATTACCACAGATTGGTGAAGACATAACTTTTATTGGAATCGGTAATAGAGCGACACAATTAGAAGAAATAAAGGATTCACTCGAAGCTGCGAATTTAGCTGCTCAACAATATTTTATCACTGCTATTAAAGAGGTTTATATTTATAGGCTGGCTAATGATATTGCATTCGATGAACAGATTCAACGTATTGGTACAGGCCTTCGTGACGCTGATTTGGAGGAGGTTTCAAGAGGAATAGATACAATAGCTGCTTTATTTGATCAGGGTATAGGGAATATTAAATCGGCTTTTCGCGTGTATAATAGGCTTCAATCCTTTTCAAGTCGGACTTCACTAGAAGGAGAAGAGTCTTTTCTTTATAGCTGCGAGCAGCTTTTTACATTGTTCGAAGATGTAAGGAAGATGATGAGCTATCTAAAGGATAATATGATATCGAGCATCATAGCTAAACCTAGCGCGGATTACCATCATTCAAAAAATGAATCTATGCAGGAAATTCTGCATTATATCAACCGAAATTATCATGAAGGCGGAATTTCAATTCAATCGCTGTCAGAGAGGTTTTTTATGAATCCGACTTACATTAGTCAGCTATTTAGAAAAGAAGTAGGCGAGACCTTTACGGAGTACATAAGCAGGCTGAGAATCAATCATGCCAGTGAGCTGCTAAGGACGACTGATTTGCCAGTGAATGAAATCAGTGAAAGGGTCGGCTTTCAGGATTATTTTTATTTTTCCCGTATATTCAAAAAACTGACAGGCCAAACATCATCCCAATATAGGGATTCAAACCAAACTTAATGGAAGAAAAATTCCGATACTTTCAGCAATTGTGCGAGTTTATTAGAAGCTATGGTCATTGCGACCATAGCTTCTTTTTTTGCGGATAAAGGAATGACAGTACTAAATTTTGTCTATAGAAACACTAAGTTGTCTCCATATTGTAAGCGCTCTACTAAAACTATAATAAGCTAAGTCTTAAGGTAAGGTTAGCTGAAGGGTAGTAAAAACAATAGAATGGGGAGGCAGTTGTATGTTAAAAAAGGCATTACTCATTTATTTGATTGTAAGCGTTATCTTTACGGGATTTGGTACGTTTCTGGGGGGGACTGCTGGGGTTGCTTCGGCAGAGGAGCTGATCGAACATAATATACCAGACTGGGGATTCGGGGGTGGCGCGCAAGCGGACTATTCTCTTGATTCGAGTACGGCTCATGGAGGTACCTATTCATTACGTCTAAATAACCTCTCTCCGGCTGCGCCAAATGTATATTTCTTTGCGGTTCAGAGAGTTCAAGTAAAGCCGAATACAGACTATACGCTCAGTGCTTGGGTTAAGGCGGATAATGCTTCGACAACATGGTTTGGGGGAGGTCCGACTTGGCTGTTGCGAAATCATGTGGCAACGATATCGGAATCCTATGATTGGCGACATGAAACCATTTCTTATACAACTGGTCCTCAAGAAACGACTTTTGATTTTAGAATCCTGATGGATGGACCGGTAGATCATATTTGGTTTGACGATATTTCGATGGTTGAAGCGGGTACAACGAACAATATTATAAAGAATGGAGATTTTGAGAAGAAGAGTCTTCCGGTTGTTATTCTACCAGATGTTACTTCCAATCAGCAGGTGGGAGAGGTTCAATCGGGCACTTCTGTACAATTAAACAATTCGATTGCGGGAGCGACCATCCACTATACGACGGACGGGAGTGATCCGCGAACCTCAGTGACAAGTAAGATTTATATACAGCCCATCATCATTACAGAGGCGATAACGATTAAAGCATATGCTACAAAGCCAGAATCGCTTGATAGTAATGTTATTAACTTTGAGTATTGGACTATCGATCGTGATGTACAAGGCTGGCTATTCGGTGGTAATGCGCAAGCAGACTTTACACTGGATAGGAGTACCGTTCACAGTGGCAGCTATTCCTTGCGTTTGAACAATCAGACTTTACAAACGCCTAATATGTATTTTTACGTTGCTCAAGAGGCTGAGGTGGAGCCGAACACAACCTATGATCTCAGCGTTTGGGTTAAGGCCGATAACGCATCAATGACATGGTTCGGAGGCGGCCCTAGCTGGGGTTTGCGCATTTCCGTTGCAAATGATAAGGAAACTTATGATTGGCAATATAAAACGATTCAGTATACAACAGGTCCTGAAGAAACTAGCTTTGATTTTAGAATCTTGACTGAAGGTAAGACAGATCATATCTGGTTTGATGATGTTTCGATGGTTAGAGTAGGTACTACGGACAATGTTATCAAGAATGGTGGTTTTGAGAAGCCGCTACCGGACGTTACTTCCAGTCAGCAGGACGGGGAGGTTCCACTAGGAACGAATATACAACTACACAACGCGATAGTGGGGGCGGAAATTCGTTATACAACGGATGGGAGCGATCCACGAACCTCGGAGACAAAGATGGTTTATTCGCAGCCTATTACCATTTCGCAAGCGATGACAATAAAGGCGTATGCGACAAAGTCAGATTCACCAGATAGTAATGTTGTCAGCTTCGTATATTCGATTGGTAGTGTAGTCGCGGGTGAGAGCTTTCTGGATTTGGAGCAGTTCAACAATAAGTTAGGCGAAGGCAGAAAAGCACCGATACTGAAGGCGAACAATATTCAGATTGACGGAAATATGGATGAATGGTCTAGCTATACGGGCGTGAAGATTCCTGTTAATGAAAAACAAATCCCTATACCCGGGTGGGGCGGAGAAAGCGATTTGTCTGCTCTTGCCAAGTTTGCCTATGACGACGATTCTTTCTATATGGCTATAAAGGTAAAGGACAATGTGCACCACACTTTTCCAGATTCTCTCATGTGGCTGGGGGATAGTGTACAAATTGCCTTCAGTCAGGATGGAATGTATGGTCCTGAATACGCTTTTTCGTTAAACGATGGACAGCCGCAGGTTTGGAGATTCGCCGAGGGTAAAGCAACGCTGGATATAGATTCTCTGACCTATCAGGCGAAAAGAATCGGCGATGAAACGATGTACGAAGCCAAGATCCCTTGGCTGGCGATATTCGACACAAAGCCATCGGCAGGAGATCGTGTTCCATTTACCTTTCTTGTGAATGATAACGATAATGATGGCCGAGGTAGAAGGTGGATTGAATGGACTTCAGCCATTGGATTTGGTAAAGATCCGAAAGGACTGGCTGAGCTGCAGCTTGTTCCGCAACAAGATAACTGGAGTGTCTCCCTAGACGGAAATCAGAAATTTGCAGTCAATGATGCAAACCCTTTTACAATTTATGTGCCTAATTTCAGTAATCAACCCTTACAGGTAAAGGTAAACTCAGATTTCTTCCATCTCGTGAATAAGCAAGTGGTGGTTCCAGCTCAATCCATCTGGAAAAAAGACATCCCTGTAACGTTGCCAACGAGAGGAAGCTATACCGCTGATGTTTCTGTACTTGACGAAACAAGGGGCATTACGAAGCAAGATGCGCTTCAGTTTAGCGTATCTAGCAATCCCAATGAACTGCGTAATCGATTGAATGCGCTAGAACAGAAGCTTCCTGCTCTAGAAAGTCTGCTAGCTTCCGTTGAAGCTCAGAAGATTCCAGCAGATTACGAAAAAATAAACGTTACCATTCTTAAAAATTTCATTAAGTACGCCAAAGAGGATATCGATCATGACTATCTCGACCGTGCCACTTATAATACCGACGAGCTTGATAAGCTTTATGCAGATGCTGAAAGTAATTTACAAGCTTATTTAGAGGGGACAAAAACACCAATCCCAGTTCCCCGTTATATGAATGGAAATGTGCAAATCCAAGGAAATTCCTTTATTGCTGACACGAAGATCACAGGCGCTGATGAAATCGTGCGCAGGCCCGTTTTTTTCAACGGCTATGGCCACTTCGCACAGGTGAAACAGGATGTTCCGCAATTTACGGGTTATGGTACCAATATTGTTCAGATTGAGATTGGGCCGAATAGTGTAATCAGACCAAAGGGCTACTTCTCTGATTGGAGCTTGCATACCTCTGGAGGTGTTCAAGCCAGCGCACTACTGGATAGTACGATTAGTCATTCAGGGAAAGCTTCCTTAAGATTGAA